>CAYPIM010000133.1:0-16344 GCA_964410795.1 uncultured Lewinella sp.
CTCCTCTGGAGAGGGGCCGGGGGTGAGGTTACGAGCGGCAGCGAGCTGCTTTGCTTTGTGCTAGTTTCAAACTTCGTCGCTCACTAGTGTTCTGTTTATGATAAAACGACTTGCTTTTACCAATTACCCGAGATATTAGCACTACACTTACCTCCGCAAAACCCATGAGCCGCTAACCCGTTGCCCCTCAACCAAAATTGTGAGCCAGTAAGCGCCGGACGGCAAATTTGAAACATCAAAACGAAGCTCATTTTCTCCCGTCTCTAGCGTACTTGTCTGGTGAAGCATCCGACGGCCAAGGGCATCGAAGAGGACAAAGTCTGCGGAAGAGACAGCCTCCGGATTTACCAGCCGGACGGCCATCAAATCGGTAGTGGGCTGGGGGTAGATATTGCTAATGATCAGCCCATCAGTGGAATTACGGAAAACAGGGATTATAGATGAGATGGAAGTTTGCTCGTCAAAATCTTCTGTGACAATGCGGTAATAAGCCCTGAGCAGTGGATTGACATCGGTGAACTGGTACTCCTGGAGGTCAATACTATGGCCGGCGGCCGCCAAGCGGCCGATCCGGAGCCAGCTAAAGCCGTCTAAGCTCCGCTCAACGTGGTGAAATGCGGTGGCTTCTTCCCTTACAGTTGCCCATTCCAAGCGGTTGGCCTTGTCGAGTACAACACCCCGAAGATCGCTGAATTCAACGGGCAAGGCACTACAAGCGGTGGCCGGACTAGGACAAAATTCATCTTCAAAGAAACTAATATCTCCCGCTAATGGGAGGTCGGCGTTGCCGTCTAAGAGCAAAGATTCTCCGCAGAAGGAGGCGTAACTTTCGGGGTAGCAGCCGCTGAGGTTGTTGTTGCGTAAGTTCAGGTAGGTCAGGGAGGGAAGTTCTCCTAAGGCGACGGGAAGTTCTCCCGTCAACCCGGCATTCCCGGCAAGAATGCGGAAAAGGAAAGGATGGTTAGTCGCCGCCCAGCTTGCTGGAATTGGGCCGTTGAATTCATTGTTGTCCAGCTGTAAGACGCGTAGGTCGGACAGGGCGCTTAATTCGGGAAGGTTGCCGGTGAAATTGTTCTCGTGCAGGTAAATCCGCCGGAGTTTTGTTAGGGCATTTAGGTCGGGTAGAGGTCCGGAGAGCTGGTTACTACTGAGGGCCAGCCAAGTCATATCCGTTAGGCCGAGGATGGAGGTTGGAAACTCACCGTTGAAATCGTTCGCTGCCAGGCGCAGGGTGTCCATTTTATTCAGCGCACTCAGGTTGGGTAGCGGTCCGCTGAGGTTGTTCCCGTTTACGTTGAGGTGGAGCAATTCAGGCAAGTCGGCAACGGCGCTAGCAAGGCTTCCATTCAGATTATTGCTTTCAAGCACTAATTCTACTACCCGGCCGGCCTCGTCGCATTTTACGCCGTACCATTCGCAGGGGGTGCAGGCGCTAAGGTCAGCCCAACCGGTATTGTTGGTCCAGTTGTCGCCATTAGCGGCTTCATAGAAGGCGATCAGTGCTTCCAGATCAGGATGACAGGGGCCGCAAAGATCGGCAGCGGTGCAGAAATCTTCTTCGAAGAAAGCAAGACTTCCACTAGCTGGTAAACCGCTATTGCCGCTGAAGTTTACGCTACTTCCACATAAATTCACGTAGTTTTCTGGGTAGCAACCGGTAAGTTGGTTGTCTGCTAGGTCTAGCTCATTAAGTGGAAAATTCCCGTAGGCTTCGGGTAGTGAACCAGTGAACGCATTGTCGTGCAAAATAATTCCTTGTAAGGTGGATATCGCCTCGAGTACTTCGGGTAGCGGGCCGCTAAAGTCGTTGTTGTTTAGCTCTACGTTGAGGAGGAAGTCAAGGTTGCTTAAGGTGGTAGGAAATGGGCCGCTAAGCTGATTAGCCGGTAGTTGTAATACCCGTAATTCTTCCAGCTCACCAATTTCGGGTGGGAGTGTCCCTTGTAAATTGTTTTGCGGCAAAGAAAGGCCGATTACCCGGTTTACGATCGGGTCACAGTTTACGCCGGGCCAATTACAGACGTCACAGTCGGTTTCTGCCGCACCATCAGCCCAGCCGGCATGGTTGGTCCAGAGGTCCCCTCCGGTGTCGAAGTAGAGGTTCATCAAGGCTGCATAATCTGGTGAGCAGCTTTCCTGACCGCAGCCAATTTTTACGGCAAGCGAATTGATGCAATTACCGGCGTTACCACTAAAGGTAATGTCTGCGTCCGGTAGGGCAAGTTCTGCACAAAAATTATCATACACACACTCGGTTAGGAGGTTGTTATCCAGGATACGGATAGGCCCACTAAAGCTGATGTTTTCAAGACCGCCGATAGACTGTAGGGCGTCGTTTTTAATCACTTCTAGCTGCTTCAGAGAGACATTGATGTTCCCGAGACCACTTAGATCCGTTAAGACATTATTGTACCACAAGCGCACCCGAAAGCACTCCGTCACTAGGTGGAGTCCAAAAAGATTGGTAAGCTGGGTCCCCCGGATGTCAATATGATCAGAGACTACGTTTAGACCCGTCAGAGGGGACAGGTTATTCACATTGTTTTGCTGAACACCACTACCGATAGAAATTGATTCAAGTGTTGTGCAATTCGGGTAGTTGTTGGCGAAATCATCAATGTCTGCCTGGCTGAGGAAGGTTACGTCCAGGTTGTCGGGGCACTGCGCGGCCAGGCTTGCAGCGAGACAAAAAAGGAAGAGTAAGATTGAAATGCGTGACATATAAGGATGAATTTTGCGGGTTTAGGTGGATAGATCAAAGTATTGTTCGAGTGGCGCGGCCGCTGGTGCAGTGATGGTTTTTGAGAATAAGTTCGCTGACGATTGGCTATTTGCTCATCAGGGCGGTTTCAATGGCAAAGTTCCTGCCATCCATTTGCTTAGAGGCCACCCCGACGGGCAGTTTTTTCCCACCCGATCGGGTGGGGGCATAAGGAATTTGGCATCGTACCTTAGCACTATGGAAAAACGCCCCGTTAGTATCTTGATCGTGGAAGATGATGTGCTCGTCTCCCTGGAGATTGAGCGAGCACTCACGGCCCTCGGCTATAGGATTGCGGCGAAAACCCGCAACGGAGATAAGGCCCTAGATCTGCTGGCCAATTGTGGAGCAGATCTGGCCCTACTTGATATTGCCATCGAGGGTACCCGCTCGGGCATCGATCTGGCGCGGATCATTCGCCGCGACTACAAAATGCCTTTCCTCTTCCTTACCGCTTACAGCGACCGCGATACCCTGGCCCGACTAATGGACACGATGCCCTACGGTTACATTGTCAAACCCTTTAATCGGGGAGATCTGTTGGCGGGCATCGAACTGGCCTTACACAAATTTGCCGCCGAGCAGCGCGGTGGCTTTCCGGCCTTGCTGACCATCAATAAACACCTCCGCAGCCCACTCACGCAGCGTGAGTACGACGTACTTGTCGCTCTGGACCAAGGCCTTACTTACCAGCAAGCCGGCACAGAGCTATTTATCAGCCTCAATACGGTCAAGTATTTCCAGCGACTCCTCTTTGGGAAACTTGGTGTTGGTAGTCGCCTAGAGGCGCTGCGTATGGTACGCGCCTTCAATGATTAAGCTTTATGGTCCGACCTGTATTTTGCCTCACTTTGCTCTTCGTTAGCCTTCTTTGCACCTGCGTCCGCGCCCAGAATGAAATACTACCCCGCAATATTGATGCGCTGAAAAATCTTGATAGCCTTGGTCGCTATCACCTGGAGGAAGGCCGGACCGATTCGGCTTTCGCCATCTTTACCCGTCAGCTTCGCTTGGCGCGCCTTCAGGGTAATTACGAACACCAACGCTACGCACACCGTTCTCTGGCCGTAGTGCACCAACGAACAGGTAATCCTGAAGGCGTATACCAGCACATGGAAATGCAGCTTAATCTGGCAACAAGCTGGGACCGAACCGAAGACCGAATCATTGCTCTAGCAGATTTTTCCTACAACTTTAACTCCGGCCCCCGAAGGAATATTGATACGTCGCGCCTATTGCTGGGTCAGGCGCGAGACCTGATCCTACAAGACTCGAAAAACTTCGCTTACCACTTGCCCAGGGTCTATTTTCAACTGGCCAACAGCTACGTTGGTGAACGGGATTTTGAAGCTGCTTTACCCCTTTATCGAGAAGCTTTGCGGGGCGCAAATACAGAACAGGAGCTCTTTATTGGACATAAAGAATTAGGGGCGACGCTAATGTCTTTGAACCGTAATGAAGAGGCAACGAAAGAGCTATTGACGGCTTACCGTATGGCACTGTCCACCGGCCGTAAAGACACCAGTTTATTGCATTACTACCTCGCTGATGCTTACCGTGGTCGGGCGCTTGCGGACTCCGTTTTTTATCACCTTGGCCTGTATTCAGCGGGATTGCACGCAAGTGCGACCAAACGCCGCCAGCGTGCCATTGTCGAGATGGAAACGAAGTACGAGACAAGGGAACGGGAAGCAGAGATTAGCCGCCGTGGACGGATCATTACCGCCGGAACCATTGGCTTGCTCTTATTGTCTGCCTTGCTCTGGCGGCTTTATGCCCAAAGGAGTCGTATTCGCCGCCAGGCAACGGAACTCCGTGCTGCTCTGGCCGACAAGGAGACCCTTCTGAAGGAGATTCATCATCGGGTAAAGAACAACCTGCAAATGGTCAGTACACTCCTTAGTTTGCAGAGCGACTATATCGAAGACGGCGCCGCCTTGAACGCCATTCGGATGGGCCAGAGCCGTGTTCGTTCAATGGCCGTTTTGCACCAAAACCTTTACCTCCGTGATGAAGTAACCACGCTTATGGACGGCGGAGCCTACCTCGGTAAACTCGTTCCGGAAATTGTGAGTACCCTCAATGTGAGCAACAAGGATATCACCTTGAATTTAGACCTTGACCGGGTTGAACTGGACATTGATGTATTGGTTCCGCTAGGTCTGGTTTCCAACGAGTTGGTAACCAATGCAATGAAGTACGCTTACGTTGGCCGCAACGAGGGGCAGCTGACGGTTTCCCTGAAGCAATCTGTAGGGGAAGTCCTCCTGGTCATTTCAGACGACGGCCCTGATCTGCTGCAGAAGGTCAACCGGGATGGGGATGCTTTTGGTCAGCTGTTGGTTCAAAGTCTGGCGGAACAACTCAAAGGAGCTGTGGAGCACCGACAGAATAAAGGAAGGGTAGTAACCTTAAGTTTTCCCATTGGTCAGGTCGAGAATTGAGCAAGTTGAATAAGAAATTGTAATTGTTTAAGCATCCTATTGGCGAAATTTTGATCCTTAATGGTTAAATGAATTGTCTTAAGTAGCTATGTTGCACAATGTGACTTCTTTTATATTTCCCCGTTAAATACCTCGTATTCAGCAGTTTCCTGAGAAATTTACCGTAATTTCAAGTTTGGTAAAAACCGGAACTAAACATGAACCAGACCGAAAACCTAAACCTGACGCAGGACGAAAGGGTAGAACCTAAATTCGATACTTACCCACCTCATATTCGCCCGAAAATAGACTACCTACGGGCACTGGTTCTGGAAACCGCTGAAGAAATTCCTTTGGTAAGCAAGCTAGAGGAAACCTTGAAGTGGGGCGAGCCCAGTTACCTGGCTCCCAAAGGGAGTACCATTCGTATTGATTGGAAGACCAAAAGCCCGGACCAATACGCCATGTACTTCAAGTGTACGAGTAAGCTAGTCGTAACCTTCAGGGAAGTCTTTGGAGATACCTTTAACTATGAGAAGAACCGGGCCATTGTCTTTGCTCTGGAAGATACAGTGCCGGAGCAAGCGTTGAAGGCTTGTATTCGCGCGGCGCTTATGTACCATGAAGTTAAGAATGAGCCCTTATTGGGCATTAATATTTGATTCGCGTCTCTCAAGTTTGTAATTAGCCATTATGCAAAAACCCCATAAGTTGTTCTTACTCGATGGGCTGGGCGCTGTGGTCTCTGCTTTATCCCTTGGTCTCCTTTTACCGTATTTCAACGAATACGTAGGTATCCCAAGGCAAACCTTGTATACTTTAGCGGTACCTGCGGTGTTTTTTGCCCTCTATTCCCTGTCCTGCTACTTTGCCAAGGTTGAAAGGTGGCGCTTGTTTTTGCGTGGTATCGCCGTAGCAAATCTCCTATACTGCTGTGTAACTATTGTTCTGATGCTAAGTCATTTTATTACGCTTACTGGCTGGGGACTTACTTATTTTACAGGAGAAGTTTTTATTATTTTGATTATTGTCTACTGGGAACTGAGGACAGTAGGGAAATAGGACACTGATGGCTACGGTCTATTTGAGAAATTAAAATTATGGACCCTCAAAAGACATTTGTAGTACCCACTTTTCTGCCTACCTTCAGCCCACCCAAACCAAGCAATAAATGAAAAACTTCCTTCTCCTGTTTTTTGCTGTCCTAGCAACGGCCCTAACTGCTCAAGCCTCCCCCAATTGGCTGCGCCACGCGGCGATTTCTCCGGACGGTAGCCAGATTGCCTTTACTTATAAAGGCGATTTGTATAAAGTACCCGCCAATGGCGGTACCGCAATCCAGTTGACTTTCCACGACGGCCATGATTACATGGCTACCTGGAGTAAAGACGGCAAGCAGCTCGCTTTCGCTTCCGAGCGCTATGGCAATTTTGATGTCTTTACGATGCCTGCTTCCGGCGGCCAGGCGCGTCGCCTCACCTTTCATTCCAATAAGGAGGTGCCCTACAGCTTTACGGCCGACGGTAAATCTGTCATTTTCGGCGCGCTACGGCAAGACGACGTGAAGCACCGCCAGTACCCTCACCGCTCCCAATCCGAACTCTACAGTGTGCCGATTAATGGGGGGCGGGTAGCGCAGCTACTGACCGTGCCCGCTGAATACGTACAAATGGCCAAAGATGGCAATACCATTTATTACCACGACAAAAAAGGCGGGGAAGACGAATACCGTAAACACCATACATCCTCCATCACGCGGGACCTCTGGCGCTACGATATGAAGAGTGGCCAGCATACCCAACTAACTACTAATTCTGCCGAAGACCGCCGGCCGGTACTCAGTGCCGATGAGCAAACAATCTACTTCCTCAGTGAGCGTAGTGGAACTTTCAACGTTTACAAAATGCCCGTGAATGATGCGGCGCGGGCGGAGCAGCTGAGTAAGTTTTCGACGCACCCCGTTCGCTTCCTCAGCATTGGTGCCGGAACCTTATGCTTCGGTTACGACGGAGAGCTGTACACAATGAAAGAGGGTAGTGAGCCAAAGAAAGTACCGGTGACCATCATCACCCAGGATAAGGCCAATAGCGACAAATTTATCTCCATCAACGGCGGCGTAAGCGAAATGGCTGTCTCGCCCAGTGGCAAGGAGATTGCCTTCATCGCGCGCGGTGAAGTCTTCGTGACCTCGGTAGGGGAAAGTTTTACTAAGCGCCTTACTAACACGCCCGAACAGGAGCGCTTCGTTACCTGGGGCCCGGAAGGTAAATCCGTCGTCTATAGCTCCGAACGCAACGGCAAGTGGAGCATCTTTGAAACCAAGAAGGCCCGCGACGCCGAGCCCTTCTTTTATGCCGCAACATTGACCAAGGAAAATCCCGTACTGGAAAACGAAACCGACAACTACCTACCCAAATTCTCCCCCGACGGTAAAAAGATGGCCTACGTGAAGGGACGACGTAGCATTGTTATTCGTGACGTCGCCTCCGGCGCCGAAACCACCTTGCTTGATGACACCGAACTCTTCCACATGCGCGATGGAGACAAGTACTTCACCTGGAGCCCTGATTCTGAATGGTTACTTATCGACTGGGGTGTCCTGCTTAATAATAATGAGGTCTTGCTCATGAAGGCCGACGGCTCTAAGCGTGTCAACCTTACCGAAAGCGGCTACTACGACTCTCGCCCCAAATGGGTCAACGGCGGCAAGCAAATGATTTGGTTCAGTAACCGCGACGGACTAAAATCTTACGCGACCAGCGGCCGTTCGGAGCAGGATGTTTACAGTATGTTCTTTACCCAGGAGTCCTGGGATAAGTTTAATCTCTCCGACGAGGAGTTTAAGCTCATGAAGGCCGTAAAGGAGGAAGAGAAGAAGAAAAAAGATAAAGAAAAGAAGGAGGCCGAAAAGAAAGACGATAAGAAGGTCGACGCTAAGAAAGACGGTGAAAAGAAAGACGATAAGAAGAAGGTTGAAAAACTTACTTTTGATTGGGATAACATGGACGAGCGGACGAAGCGCCTCACTATCCATTCTTCCCGCCTCGGCGATGCGGTGCTTTCTAAAGACGGCGAGAAACTTTACTACCTCTCTACCTTTGAAAAAGGCGCGAACCTTTGGAGTACGAACCTGCGGACGAAAGCGACCAAAATGGAAATGAAAATTGGCCGCAACGGTAGCCTGCAGTGGGACAAGGACATGAAGAACCTTTACCTCCTCAGCGGTGGGTCAATCTCAAAGATCGATGTGGCGAAGAGCAAAAAAGAACCCGTAAAGATCAAAGGTGAAATGGCCTACGATGTAGAAGCGGAACGTAAGACAATGTTTGACCACGTCTGGATCCGGACCAATGCCATTTTCTACGAGCCGACCTTCCATGGTATTGACTGGAATAAGATGAGGACAGAATACGAGAAGTACCTGCCTTCCATTGGTAACTCCTTTGAGCTTACAGAAATGCTTTCTGAGATGCTGGGAGAACTCAACGTTTCTCACGCTGGCGCGCGCTACCGGAGCAGTGGTTTCTCTAACCCTGATAAAACAGCCTCACTTGGTGTGCTTATGAATTATGCTCACACGGGCAACGGTATCCTGATTGATGAGGTCCTCGACGGTGGACCGCTGGACAAGGCGGCCTTTGATGTCAAAGCGGGTATGATCATCGAGTCTGTCAACGGCGAAACCATATTGCCTAATCGTGATGTAGCGACATACCTCAACCGCATCGAGGGCCAGTTTACCCTGCTGGGACTTCTGGACCCCGCGACCAAAAAGCGGGAGACCGTTACGGTAAAGCCCATCTCTCTCGGGGCAGAAAACGGCTTACTTTATAAACGTTGGGTGAAGATGAACGAAAAAGAAGTCGACGAAAAGAGCGGCGGCACCCTTGGCTACGTTCACATACCCGGTATGGGGGACGGACCGTACCGTAGTATCTATCAGGATATGATGGGCAAGTACTTTAACCGTAAGGCGATGATTGTTGATACCCGTTTCAACGGCGGTGGTGACCTGGTGGCCGACCTGGCGATGTTCTTCACCGGTACACCCTTTATTACCTACGAGACAGAAGCTAAAGTAGTTGGTGGAGAGCCGACTTCCCGTTGGACCAAGCCAACCCTGGCCCTTATCAATGAAGCGCAATACTCCGACGGGCACTGCTTCTCGTGTGGCTACACCGACTTGAAGATTGGTAAGACCGTTGGTATGCCTACACCTGGCACTTGTTCCTTCGCTGGTTGGGAGCGCCTACCGGATGGATCAATTTGGGGCGTAGTTCCCGTTTCTGCCAAAGACATCAACGGAAATTGGATGGAGAACAACCAGACCGAACCGATGATTAAGGTCAAAAACATGCCCGGTGTTGTAGACAAAGGCCGCGACGAGCAGCTGGAACGGGCGATTCTGGAATTGATGAAGGAGTAGCAAGAACTTATCCCGTAGGGATTTGACTATGATAACCCGGGACGAAGCGTAGCGCAGTCCTGGGTTATCATGTACTTTTAATTGTAGACCGAGGTGCGGAGCACCTGATAGTGTTCGTCTTGCCGTCCAATTTGCCCTCGCACCTGCGACCGCGCCCAGCAGCGCCGCTAAAAATGTCGTAACCTGACCGCCTGAGTCAATATTATGCGCAGGATACAACAGTAGCTACACGTAAATCATTATTGAGCAAAACGTACCACTATGAAAAGCATATTCATTCTTCTCCTAGCAACAATTTTCACCGCTGGCCTCACGGCACAGGACCGCACCAAAGTGGAAGGTCAACGCACGGAGCTCGGCAAGGTGAGCTGGTACCGCAGCTATGATCAGGCGCTTATACTGGCTGAAAAGACCGGTAAGCCTGTTTTGATATTGTTTCAAGAAGTACCAGGGTGTGCTACCTGTCAGCGCTATGGCACGTCTACACTCAGCCATCCGCTGATGGTGGAGGCGATTGAAAATGAATTTATTCCACTCGCTATTTTTAACAACAAAGGGGGCGACGATGCGCAGGTGCTGGCAAAGTACGGAGAGCCAAGTTGGAACAACCCCGTTGTGCGCATCGTTGATGCACAAGGAAAAGACATCGTTGAGCGGGTAGCGGGTAATTACTCTCCGAAAGGGCTGTACACCGCAATGGCACAAACGATGATCAACCGAAGTACCACCATTCCCGGCTACATGGAAGTCCTTGGCCTAGAACTCACTGCAGCGGACGCTCCGATAAAGGAAGCTTACTACCAGATGTACTGCTTTTGGAGCGGTGAACATCACCTGGGTAATATTGACGCCGTATTAACCACCGAGCCTGGTTTCCTGAACGGTCACGAGGTTGTGAAGGTGAAATATGATCCGGCCAAAATCAGCGAAGCTGATCTGGCGAAGTATGCTGCCAAAAAGGACATTAAGCAGGTCAAAAGAGGAAGCAACTACCGCATCGCTACCAAAGACCATTACTACCAACTTCAGCAAACTGACTTTGTTTACCTGCCCCTTACTGAGGTGCAAAAGACGAAGATGAACGCCGCTTACGGCAGGGGAGAAGACCTAACGCGCTTTCTTAGCCCCAAACAGCAGGCTTACTATAAGATGATTCGCCAAGGGAAGTCAGGGAAGGACAAGTTGTACGAACAAGCCTTTGCGAAAGCGTGGGAGAAGGTGGTGGGCTGGAGTAAGTAAAGGTCTTTAACCGTCATATTGTGAAGCGTATGTTTTAAGGATATGGTAACGTGGCTTAGTGCAACAATCTCCCTGGTCGAATCCGTTATAAGGTTGCATTTCTTACTACGAACTTTAAACAAGTTCTATTACTGATTCAAACATTCATGCTCAGAACACTACTTACGGCCATGGTTTTGGCCCTTACAATTCCAGCTTTTGCTCAGAACTTTTCCGCCATCTATCAGCCTTCAGACGCGGAAGTGCAAACGGTGACCCGGGCGGGGTGGGAAGCTTTTATCTCCGAAAATAAGACGATGACGGCCAGTGGCTTCCGTCTCACTGATCTGGAAACCTTTAAGGTAGGCGGTGATCCGCGTAGTTTCGTTGGTACCTTTACCAAGAGCCCACTTGAGGGCGTTGTAGAAATGGCGGAAGGCTGGAGAGCTTTCATAAAACTCAAACGGAAAATGGTTTCCGAAGGCTTCACTATGATCGATGTTGCCGCCGTCACCCTCAACGAATCTGACGTAAACTTCTTTGGTGTCTGGGTGAAGGAAGACAACCCAACTATCCATAAAGTATGGTTGCTCGATAGTCGGGAGACCATTGAGAAGAAGACACGGGACATGGCAAAGGCCCGCTTTAAGATTAAGCGTGTCCACGTACTCGATGTACCTAATGGGGAACCATCCTTTGTGGTCCTCTATCACTTTTCTCCGATAGACCGGTTTAACTTTCTTTACTTCTCCGAAACGATGGAAGATTTTAAGAAAGAGTATAAGGAGCGCAAAGAAAGCCAGGTGGAGCTTATTGACTTTGATCGTTTTCGTACCGGAAATTCTACACGTTATGTTGCCATTTTTCAGGATGGTGCTTACGAAAGCTCTTTTCTGACGGACCAGCCCTTTGGAGCCATTCAAACCAAGTCAGATTCTTTAGCAAAGGAGCACGGGCTGAAGTTGATCAACCTAAGTGTTGATTGACCTTAAAGGGTGATCTTACCCGTCATGTAGGTAACTGCGTGGCCAGTAAGGCGAACTTTTTTGCCTTTTAATTGGCAGATAAGCTCACCGCCCCGGGCGGATATCTGTTTGGCGGTCATTCTTTTTTTGCCGAGCTTTTTAGCCCAAAGTGGAGTTAAGACGGTATGGGCAGATCCTGTTACCGGATCTTCATCAATTCCGTAAGCAGGAAAAAATCCACGGCTGATAAAGTCATGCTTTTTACCAGGAGCAGTAACCAAAAGACCACGGCGTCCCTTTAATGCCGCGATCATGGGGAGATTGGGTTGGATCTTTTCTACCTGAGATTGTTTCTTAAGCACTACGATCAAGTCGTCAATCCCCTCATGTACTTCTAATGGCTTTACGCCTCCGAGTATTTCTCGGATTCCTTTCGGGTTTTCTATTTTTTGGGGGTAGTCTGCTGTGAAATCCAGGCTGTAGCTTTCATCTTCGTTAGCAACGACGATAATGGTTCCAGCTTTGCTTGTTTTAAATCGCATTTTGTTAAGGCTTTCCTTGCCCGATTTATACAAAACATGGGCCGCCGCTAGCGTGGCGTGGCCGCAAAGGCGTACTTCCATTGCCGGTGTAAACCAACGGATGCTAAATTTTCCTGGTCCGTTTATGGTCACAAAAGCAGTTTCGGAAAGGTTGTTTTCAGCAGCAATATTTTGCATGAGTTGATCGGAAGGGAACTCCGGAACGGGAACTACTGCTGCAGGGTTGCCGCTAAAAACGGAACTTGCAAAGGCGTCGACTTGATAGATAGGTAGGGTGTGTATTGTTTTCATTTTAAGCGAGTTAAGGAGTTTTTTGAGGGGGTAGAGTGGAAAATACGGAAGATTGTTTTGATAAATTTTATGACGAGATGTTACTTTTTTGCGAGGCTTCCGTCCAATTGCTGACTCATTGGCAATAAACACTCTTATTCGTTCTTTGCCAGGCAAGTACAAACCTGTTTCATCCTCTTTCGTTATGAATAAAATCAACCAATTTCCTGATCACCTCTTCCTTCGTGAAGGGACAACTTACGTAAAAATTCCACTCTCTCAAATCGAGTACATCCAGGCCGATGGGAACTATGCGTATTTACAGACCGACGAAAAACGTTTTGCCGTAAAACGTTCACTCGCTGCGATTACCGAAGAACTCGAAGCTCCCGACTTTGTACGGGCAAGCCGTGGTATTCTTGTCAATTTTTCTCGCGTAAACAAAATTAGCTTTGCTAACGGGACTATTGATGTAGGAGGCCATGAAGTTAAGATGGGTAAGGCCTATCATGCCGAGATAAAAAGCCGAATGCCAAGGCTTTAAGGAAATGTTATATGTGTCTCTCTTAATTCTTCTTTAGAGAAGAAAGCTATTTAATACGTCGGTAATGCTCCTTTGAGCGTTGCCGGCTTTTCAGAGTAATTTCCTGAGATCTAAACCTTTAGCCCCCCTCCCCGCATTCTAACGTAGTGAAGTTTATTATCTACGACATTGAAGCAACCTGTTGGGAAGGGCGCCCTCCGGGAATGATCCAGGAAACCATTGAGATTGGCGCTTGCGAGCTCGATCGTTTTGGTCAGGTCAAAGGTTATTTTAATCGCTTGATTCGCCCGGTGATGCATCCAACACTCAGCTACTTTTGTAGAAATCTAACAAAAATTGATCAAGTCGAGCTTAATCGTGCGCAGGGTTTCGCCCGCGTGATTGAAGATTTTCAGGACTGGGTAGACATCCACGAAAAAGAGTACATATTGGCTAGTTGGGGGGATTTTGACCCTAAGCAACTAGCGGCAGATTGCCGCCTTCATCGTTTGGACGATTTCTGGCTGGATGAGCATATCGACATGAAGCAGCAGTACCAGGAAATCAAAGGACTACCTAAAAAGCGAGGCCTTAAATCCGCCGTAAAACATGAAGGCTATGAGTGGGAAGGCGAACAACACCGTGCCCTGACGGATGCGCAAAACACCGTCAAGGTTTTTCAGTCGCTAATTGATATGTGGAGGTATTGAACCGTAGCGTCGCTAAATCAGTCCCGGTTGAAGCCGATGCGCATCCCCTTAATCTCTTCAAAAAATAGACCCCGGTCATATGCTAGGTGGCCGGAAACGATGGTTTGCCGAACACGGCCCTTGAAACCCTGACCCTCTAGTGGAGACCATCCTACTTTGTAGAAAATATTGTCTGGTGCAACGGTCCAGGTTTGTTCGGGGTCGTAAATTATGATATCGGCAAACATTCCTTCGTCTAGATAACCACGGCGATCTACTTCGAAGCAAATGGCAGGAGCATGGCACATTTTCTCGATTACGCGTTCCAGCGTGATGTCTCCGTTTTGCACCATTCGCATCATCATGTCAAGAGAATGTTGAACTAGTGGTAGGCCTCCGGGGGCTTTGAAATAGTCTGTCCGGGCTTTTTCCTCTGCGGTATGTGGAGCGTGATCCGTAGCGATTACATCAAAGAGATCATTGAGTAGCGCCGGTAGTAAAGATTTACGATGACGCTCGGCCTTGATTGCAGGGTTGCACTTTATCTTATTGCCCAGGCTGAGGTAATCGTCAGCATTGAACGTTAGGTGGTGAACACAGACTTCAGCTGTAATTCGCTTCTCTTCCAGCGGGATATCGTTACGGAAAAGGGCTATTTCTTCTTCCGTACTAATATGAAGAATGTGCAAACGGGTATTGTGTTTCTTGGCGAGTTCAACGGCTAGTGTGCTAGACTTCAAACAGCCAGCAGCAGATCTAATGATCGGGTGTTCAGTTACAGGGATGTTCTCTCCGTAGCGCTCCTTCGCCGCAGCTGCATTGCCCCTGATGGTGGCTTCGTCTTCGCAGTGTGTTGCTATCAGTAGTGGGCAATTTGCAAAGAGCGTGTCCAGTACCTGACGATCGTCGACTAGCATATTGCCGGTACTGCTGCCCATGAAAATTTTCAACCCGCAAACTGTCTTAGGGTCAGTACGTAATGCTTCGTCTCGGTTGTCGTTGGAAGCCCCCATGTAAAAGCTAAAGTTGGCCGGGCTTACTTGGGCTGCTTTGTCGTATTTAGCCTGCAACAGCTCTTGTGTCAATGCGGCTGGCTTCGTGTTGGGCATTTCCATGAAGGTAGTAGTGCCTCCGGCTACTGCGGCCCGGCTTTCGGTCTTTATCGTTGCTTTATGTGTTAGGCCGGGCTCACGAAAGTGAACCTGATCATCAATAATTCCGGGCAGCACCAAACAGCCTTCCGCGTTGATCTCGCGATCGGCTCGTCGGTCTAGTGTAGATCCGATTGCTTCAATGAATCCATCTTTTACGAAGATGTCTCCGGAAAATCGTTTGCCCCGGTTGACGATCGTTCCTCCTTTGATAAGAATAGTGCC
Organism: uncultured Lewinella sp.; assembly: GCA_964410795.1. Lineage (GTDB taxonomy): Bacteria > Bacteroidota > Bacteroidia > Chitinophagales > Saprospiraceae > Neolewinella. Next base: position 15,194 of record CAYPIM010000133.1, read on the forward strand.
TTTACGCATACGATTTTTGAATTTTGCCGCAAGATAGATTTTTTGGCGCGGACGCAGGTGCAAAGTAAGTTGGAGCTTGAGGACAAGCTGAACCGTAGAGTTCTACCGCCTGAAATATCCGTTCGTAGATATTAAGAACTTCTTAGTATAAGAAGTAGAAATTTTAAGGTTTCGAGGTGCAACCTTCAGGTTACCACAAACGCCTTTAAAGTAAATCAACTAAAAATCAGGGAGGATTTACGCTCCATGATTTATCACCAAACACCTCATAAAAAAGCAATTTACCATGAGACTCCTTAATTTCTTCCTTTGCATTTTTGCCTTCACTGCGCTTTCTGCTCAGGGCCTTACCGTAGATGCTGACGGCCCGGTTCTAGCTTATAAAGCAGAGACCAAGACTACCAATATTTCAGCCTTCAAAATGAAAGGGCGCGAACGTACCCTTCTTGGCGACCTCGACCTGAGTGGCGCATGGGGCGGCCCGACCTACAATTATTCTGCCACGGGTGACGACTGGGCGCTGATGCGTGGTGGTTTCGGTGGCCTTGAATTTTCAGAAGAGCTGTTCGTCGGTTACGGCGGATGGAAGAGCAGAGAGGCTTTCACCGTAGATGAGGTACAGGCTGGCTCGCCGGAGTACGATTTCAACTACAGCGGCCTTATCATTGCCTATTCTCCCTTTGCTGATAATGCGATCCACCCTCGCATCACTACGATAATCGGCCCTGGCCGCTTAGTTTTAACCGAACAACCCATTACCGGACCAAGCGATGATCGTTTCCTGGTAGGACAGGCCGCTATCGGCCTGGAGTTTAATCTTTTCCAGTGGTTTCGCCTAGGTATCGACGGTGGCTACCGTTTTGCCTCCGGTATTGATGATGTCGTAAGCGTAACAGAACAAGACCTCGGCGGTGCCTTTATTCAGGCCGAAGCCCGGTTTGGCTTTAGCTGGTAGAAGCTAAGTTGCTGAGTTGAGCTACCGATGAGTTGCCGCTATTGTTAAGGACTCTGAGCACCACGCTAGTGGTCGACGAAGTTTGAAATTAGCACATCGGTTTTATAAGCGTAGCGAGCTGGCACGTCCCCCCTCTCCCCCGGAGAGGGGCTGGGGGTGAGGTTACGAGCGGCAGCGAGCTGCCTTGCTTTGTGCT
>CAYPIM010000134.1:0-16339 GCA_964410795.1 uncultured Lewinella sp.
AGCTAATTTTGGCCCGCTTCGAGCGTTCGGGATGACTCCTATTTTATGTACACCGTTTTAAACCAGACAGGTATTACCGCTTCTTCTTACGACGGCGGCGGCCATACCCAGAATTACCGGCCATAATACATCCGTACGGCATGATTCGGTCCACCACCTCACCAAGTCCGAATTCCTCCATCTGGCGCTGAACGGCGTCAGCGTTTTTGTAAGCGGATGGCAGTTCGGAGATATCAATACTTCCGGTGAAGAAGCGAACATCAAGACCAGCAGTTTCCTCATCAAAGACTTCGCGGACGGTTTTATCCGCCTTGGTCTTAATGTGGGCCGTACGGCTCATGTTTCGGCCTGCTCCGTGAGGAGCAAAGCCGAGGTTGTTGTCCGTCGTTTCTCCGCGGACAACGAGGATGGGCTCGGCCATGTTCAAGGGAATGAGACGAAGACCGTCCGTTGAGTCTGGGACGAACTTGTCATCCAGCGGCGTAGCTCCCTTTGCGTGGTAGAATAGGTCTCCGGACTTGAAGACAAAGTTGTGCTCGTTCCAGAAACGATCCTTCGCACCTGCGTCCGCGCCCTGCTTAGTTGCATCATGAATAACGGTATGGTTCAGCTTCGTCCAGTCACGAACGATCTGCAGGGCCTCCCAGTAAGCAGCACCTTCTTCGGTATCGAAGGGAATCCAGGCGTTCTTCTCCGGCGTACGCGGAGAGAGCTCCTTACGGAAGCGTTCGGCCAATTTCATGCCCTGGCGGTACAAATGAGCACCCAAACCACGAGATCCGTGATGAGTAACCATAATCGTTTCGCCCGTAGCTTCGGAACGGCCAACGTACAGGAAGTGATTGCCATCGCCCTGGGTACCAAGATGAGTAGCCGCAAGGTTCATCCCCTTCTCGTTGTTCAGAAAGTCGTTGTTGCGCATACGCGCTACCAAGTCTTCCGGCAGATCGAACAGATCTTTACGGCCACCGGGGCCAAAATGAGTGATCGCATGAGCAGCATCCAGGATGGCCTTAGGCTCGGCGTTACCGAAGTTGGTCATCATCACTGAACAGCAAACATCAGCAGAGTGCATAGATGGATGAATCGCATTGCGGGCAACCGCAACGCCACCAACTGGAATCTGGCCCGGAGGGCCAGTTGGGCAAGCATCCGGCATTACTGCACCGGCAACCAGGGTCGGGGTTTTCATCAGAACATCCATGGTCTTAAATACCGATGCGACGTTGTCGGCATCCAGCTCCGTTTCAGCACGAATGTTCTTATGGTATGCTATTGGCACGTCAAATGGTTCGATTTCATCGATCGGCTCAGGAGCAACTCCTTCAAGATAAGCCACAAGTGCTTCACCAGAGAGTTCATGCTCGTTAGCGAAAGTAATAGCTTCGGCAAACCACTTTGCGGGCTTGTAGCCAAGGTCAATCAAAGTGGTACCGGTAATTGGGGTAAGGGTAATTTCTTTCATGCCACAAGGTATATTTCAAAGTGCGCAGTCTTTTTGCGTAGATTTGAGGCCGCTTAATATAAATCAAAACATACACTGCTAACAACCTAACCACACTATTGAATATTTTTGGCTCCCTCTCCGCTGAGCCTTAGGCGAAGCTTGGGAGAGAGGGCGTGGGGAGAGGTTGAAGATCAAAAATTTACAGTAGTGTACAACCTAACACGAATAAGTGCCCGCAAATAAAAACGCCCTCCTCCGCTACCGCACCATCGATAAATGCCTCCAGAACCACGGACGTAAGTGGACCCTCAACGATCTGATCGAAGCCTGTTCTGATGCATTGTACGAGTACGAAGGCAAGGATGCCTACGTTAGTAAACGCACCGTTCAGCTAGACATTCAATTACTGCGCAGTGATAAACTTGGCTACAATGCCCCCATAGAGGTCTACGAAAAGAAATTCTACCGCTATTCCGATCCTGATTTTTCGATCACAGATGTGCCCCTTACAGAAGTAGACCTGGATGTACTCTCTGAATCCGTCGCGGTTCTACGGCAGTTTAAAGACTTCTCTCTCTTCAGCGAGCTCAACGGTGTTATCCAGAAGCTGGAGGACAAAATATACCACGCTGCGGGTACCGAGCCTCCTGTGATCCATCTCGACAAGAACGAGCAACTCAAAGGTCTTGAACACCTGGACGTATTGTACCAGGCCATCACTAAGCAGATCGTCCTCAAAATAACCTACCAGTCCTTTTCAGCCCGTAAGCCGAACGATCTCATTTTCCACCCTTATCTCCTGAAAGAATTTAACAACCGTTGGTTCCTGGTGGGCCGGCGTGCGGAGCACAAACCGATCCTTAACCTCGCGCTTGACCGGATGATCAGCATCAGCCCTGATCTGAAGACCGATTACTTGCGCGACAATTTCGAGGCCGATGAATACTATAAAGATACTTATGGGGTAACAGTTCTCGGCGTACCGCCCATTGAGGTGAGGCTTTGGATCAATCGTCAGAACGCCCCCTATGTGCTCACCAAGCCTTTCCATCCTTCACAGCGGCTCATTGAGCAGCGGAAGACGGGTGGGATTGAGATCGCCTTTACTGTCCATCATAATTTTGAGTTGGAACGGCTTCTTCTTGGTTTCGGCTCTTCCGTTGAGGTTTTAGCGCCGAGGGTATTGCGGCGGAAAATGAAGAAGGTACTGCGGGATGCGTTGAAGCACTATGAGAAGGATAATAAGTGACAGCTTACGCTTAAAAGGGTAAAGCCTAAAGGCTGTAAAACAAACAGCCCGCCCCTCCGGAATAAACCGAAGAGGCGGGCTAAAAAACTACGAATCAAACTACTCATTAGCTCTTGGGCGCAGCGGGCTTGCTTGGCGGTGTGGGCTTCTTGGCCGCCGGCTTCACGGTTTCTGCTGCGGATGCTTCAGCATCCTGGGTAGGCTCTTGCTTCACGAGGCCGTTTGGCAGGCTCATTCCGCTTTGGCTCAAAAAGTCATTGAGCTGCGGCACCATACCGTAGAGGCCGGAGACGAAGTTGCCGACGCCCTGTCCGTTGCCGCTGTCGTAGACGACGACCTTGTCGATCTCTACATCCTTGATGGCTTCGGTTTGGATTTTGGTCAGTGCCTCTAGCTTATCGAGCATCAGGTAATTGATGGCGCTTTGCGCGTCTCCGCCGGCAGCGTTGACCAATTTCTGGAAACCTTCGGCTTGCTTTTTCAGCAACTCTTCCATACCCTGGGCTTCGGCCTGGTACTTGGCGAGGGCAGCGTCGGCTTCACCTCTGGCAATTTCGCGACGACGTTCAGCTTCGGCCTGGGCTGCGATGATGGCTTTCTGCTTCTCGATGTCCGCCTGAACAACCTGCTCGGCTTCCTTTTCGGCCTTCTCTTTCAGGGCGCGAGCCTTTTCGGCCGCCTCCTGAGCTTTGTAAGATTCTTCCTGGGCTTTGGCGACGGCTACCTTGCGGGCCGCTTCGGCACGGCGGTTGGCTTCGGCGAGGGCTACGTCGCGGGCAGCGTTGGACTCAGCGATCTTGATGGCCGCTTCGTTCTTACCCTCCTGGGCTTCGGCGTTGAATTTTGATTCTCCAATCTCCGCTCGGGAGTTGGCGTCGGCCACCTTGATTCGCTGCGCCTGGGTAGCTTCCGCTTCTCCAACCATGGCACGGGCGTTCGCGTCCGCGATTTTAATGCGCTGCTCCTGCGCGGCTTCGGCTTCCCCGATTTCCGCCTGGGCGGTGAGGGCGGCTACCTTAGTACGCTGCTCCTGCTGGGCTTCGGCCCGACCAATGCTACCGGTACGCTTCTCCTGAGCAACCTTGACTTCGGCTTCATTGATGGCGCGAGCAGCAGCTTCCTGACCGAGGGCGGCGATGTAACCGGACTCGTCCTGAATATCAGTTACGTTTACGTTGATGAGACGCAGACCTACCTTATGAAGCTCTTCACCTACGTTGGAGTAAACACTGGAGACAAACTTATCACGGTCGGTGTTCAGTTCTTCGATGTCCATATTCGCGATCACGAGACGCATCTGGCCCATGATGATGTCCTGGCTCAGGCGGGCAACTTGCTCGCGGGTAAGCGAGAGCAAGCGGTTGGCAGCCGCCAACATCAGGTTCTCATCTTCGCCAATACCTACCGTGAACTGCGAAGGCACGTTTACCCGGATATTTTGCTTCGAGAGCGCATCCTTCAGGTTAACGTCGATACTCAGCGGCGTGAGGTCCAGGAATTTATAATCCTGGATAACCGGCCAGACAAAGGCCGCGCCACCTGCATAACATTTGGCAGAAGCTCCGCCGCCTGTTTTACCATAGACCACCAGGATTTTATCCGACGGGCATCGTTTGTAACGACTTACCAAAAAGAAAACAAAGAGAACAATCAATAAGGCTACGCCTCCAATTAATTCTAGCATGATATAAAGGGTTTAACGTTCCCCGGTGTGTAGGCGGGGAGGTGAATGTGTGATTTTTTTCGGTTGTCGGTTGTCGGTTGTCGGTTGTCAGTTGTCGGTTAGCTACTTGACAACGGACAACGGATAACTGACAACTGGCAACCGTTATACGGGGCTGACGCGGACGATGCCGTCTCCGCCAATTTCCTCCACCACGATCGGTGCCCCCGTTGGGATGTCTTCGGTAGCATTGGAGCGGGCTTTGAGTTCCCGTTTGGTTCCTTTTACGTTTACTTGTACAAGACCTTCACCTCCAGCGGGGATGCGTAGGTAGACCGTTCCTTTCTCCATGATGGCATCATGGACGGACCAGTTAACATTCGCCTGTTGCGAGAGCAGGAACTTCAGGATCATACTCAATATATAAACGCCCACTGCACCTGCGGCCGCGCCCACAACGAAGGCCATTACAGGATTGGCTTCCGAAATGAGTACCAGTCTCACTACCCAGGCACCGATGGAAAAAAAGGTAAGTACACTCTTAAAGGCACCTAAGCCATCAGGGTCCATATCAAGTTCCAGGTCCAGGTCGAGCCCACCAAGAATGGAGAGCAACAGCAAGACCAGCAGCAAGCCACCGCAGATCAATGCTATATAGGTGAGAATGAGAATCATGAGCGGTTAACTTTTAGGGTGCTGAATTTCTATACCACAAGAACGCTCAAACATACGGTTTTAGGTTAATCGTTCGTCGAGGAAGGTACTAGGTTGGTCGGGAAACTAGCCTTCAGCGGTTAGTACTTAGCATTTAGCACGGTACTAAACCCTAAAAGCTAAGTGCTAGACACTCACTCCTCTTCCACCAAAGTCAAGTCCCGACGCACCGCAATTGCAGCGTTTAGCTCAAAGCCTATAATAAGGATGAGTGCGTTGAGTTGTAGCCAGAGCATTACGATGATGATGGTAGCGATAGAGCCGTAGAACTTGATGTAGGTATCATAGCGATCGAAGCCATCAATATAAAAGCTAAAGGCAACCGAGGTGGCAAGGGAAAGTACCGTCGCGAGGGTTACTCCGGGACTAAAATAGCTAAACTTCTTGATCGTAGCCGCCCCGTAGCGATAGAGTGTACCAATAGTGATGTAATAGAGGGAGAGCATAATGAACCAGCGCAGAAGTCCGATAAAAAAGGACGTTGTCCCGCCTAAGTTCAGGCCTTCCGTGACCCAGTATATAATCGAATCCCCCAGAATAACAAAAACGGTGCTGGACACGATGAACAGGCCTATCAGTAGGGTCAGGCCCGCTCCGATCAGGCGTTTCTTTATCCAATTGCGTCGTTTAAAGGTCTTCACGTAACTCTTTTCGAAAGCCTGCATCAATGCAAGCATCCCGTTACTACTGAAATAAACAGCCAACAAAAAACCAAAACTAAGCAGGCCTAAGCGGGGCGAGTTGGTAATCTCTTGAACGAAGGCGATAACAAACTCTCCAGCTTGCCCGGGCATCACCTGGCTGATTTCTTCGTCCAGCGTACTCTGGAAATTTTTCAGACCAGGGTACCAGACTTCCAGGGCATCAAGCGCAAAGGGCACCAGGGTAAAAATAGTTAGTAAAGACGGGAAGAGAGAGAGAAAAAAACTGAAAGCAACACTGTTGGCGCGGGTAAAAAGGTCATCGCGCAGGGTTTCGTGGTAAACAAAAACGATCACATCGTAAATCGGTACACCGTGAAAGCCAATAAAGGAGTTTTCCTTGCTGTACTTAAGCACCCCCAGCCAGACGGGGTGCTGGAGGAAGTAATTTTTTATTTCCGCAATTGAAGGCAATTTAAGCTTCTTCAAAGTAAGGGCGCAGTTTTTCCAATAGGTATTCCGGTGCGGGAACTGCCCGTCCGGAACTCATGTCCACAAAACACAATTTTACGCTACCTCCGTTGACTAACTTGCCTTTTTCGTTCCGAATTTCGACGTGGAAAGTGATTGTATCGACGGGCAGCTTGCGCAAGGTAGTGTTTATGGTCAGCAATTCGTCGTAACGACCTGGACGAACAAAGCGTTGGTTCAGGCTCATAACCGGCATCATCACACCATGCTCAGCCTCCATATTGACGTAGGTCAGGCCCAAATCACGCAGCATTTCCACCCGGCCAATCTCATAGAGCAGGGCGTAATTGCCATAGTAGAGATAGGCCATTTGGTCCGTTTCACCATAGCGCACGCGGTGGGTGGTAGAGCTTGAATACATAGGTTGGTTTGGTGAAGAGAAGAAGTATGAAGCGTCATTGAAGGCGCAAATTACCACAAAGCAGCTATTCATGTGGCGCGGACGCAGGTGCAAGGAAAGTTTTAGACTTTGTCGTGTAGCTTCGACCTTCAAGGTCGATCCGGTTTATCGGGCTTCAGCCTGAGCACTTTTGCCGGTCTGAAGGCTGTCATTACCTTATCGACCTAAAGGTCGATACTACGGGGTCGATTACTTGAAAAATCGTATTATCGCACTTATAAAAACCCAAACAATGAAAAGGAAAATTAGAATGGGCATGGTCGGTGGTGGCCGCGGCGCTTTTATCGGTGGGGTACACCGCATTGCTGCTGCTATTGACCAACAGATCGAACTCGTATGCGGAGCCTTCAGCTCCAACCCGGAAAGAAGCCGCTTGAGCGGTGAAGACTTCTACCTGCCGGCCGAACGCGTTTACGGCAGTTACGAGGAGATGATCTTGGCTGAAAAAGAACTTCCCCTCGGCGAACGCATGGATTTTGTCTCCATCGTTACGCCCAACCACGTCCACTTCGGGCCAGCGAAGCTGGCCCTTGAGAACGGCTTTCACGTCGTCTGTGATAAGCCCGTCACCTTCAACGTTGCCGAAGCGGAGATTCTCGTTAGGCTGGTGGAAGAAACCGGTCTCATTTTTGCCCTCACCCACAACTATACTGGCTATCCTATGGTCAAGCAAGCAAGGGATATGGTCAAGAATGGCCGTATTGGTAAAGTCCGTAAAGTTGTGGTAGAATATCCCCAGGGCTGGCTGGCCACTAAGGTGGAAGACACGGACCAGAAACAAGCCAGTTGGCGTGTTGACCCTGCTAAATCAGGCATGGGCGGCGCGATGGGCGACATCGGCACCCACGCCGAAAACCTGGCCGAATATATTACTGATCTAAAAATCACGGAAGTATGCGCCGAGCTTACTTCCTTCGTTGAGGGGCGCCGACTCGACGACGATGCCAACATCCTCCTCCGGATGGAAAAAGGTGCTCGGGGCGTATTGCACTGTTCTCAGATTGCGGTGGGCGAAGAAAACGGCCTCAACATTCGTGTCTGGGGCGAGACCGGCGGTCTGGAGTGGCACCAGATGGAGCCTAACACCTTAATTGTGAAGCAGCTAGAAGGCCCCCACGTTCATTTCAGAACCGGAGTGGGCAATCTTTCTGATGCAGCCAACCACGCCCAGCGCATTCCGGCTGGCCATCCGGAGGGCTACCTTGAAGCCTTTGCCAACATCTACAAAAACTTCGCCGCCTGTGTACAGCACCGCTTAGCTGGCACAACCCCTTCGGAACTGGAGCGTGACTTCCCAAGCGTAAAAGATGGCTTGCGGGGCATGCGTTTTGTCGAGAAAGTTGTGGAGAATAGCCAGGGAACTGAGAAGTGGACAAAGCTGTAACCCCGGTCAATGCGCTCTCCGAGCGCGAGTGGCCCTCGTGCTCTCCGAGCACGAAGCTGTAAGCTTTCTTAAGCCTCGTGCTCGGAGAGCACGAGGACCGCTCGCAGCCGGAGGCTGCATCGTCCAGGCTTGTTGCCATCAGAACAAACTTTAACCTAAGTTACCGTTTTCCCTCGCGGAAATTCGGTAGGCTTCTATTTCGTTTTCTACGGTACATCACACCGTGGCGTGCGCGTTCACGTCCGTCATCAAAATCAATGTATCCTGTATGAAAACGTCCTTTCTTACCCTGCTCTTCGTGAGCTTAATTTGCACCTGCGTCCGCGCCCAGAATTTTCCGACTCCGGTCAATGACATCGTGCCTGCACGCACCAATCTCGACCGCCCCGCCCTCCCCTACCCGCCCCTGCGGGAAGCCGACATCCTCTGGCAAAAACGAACCTGGCGCGTGATTGATGTACGCGAGAAGATCAACCAGCCCTTCGCGAAAGAAGACCGTCCGCTCATCAGTATCCTTATGGAAGCCGCTGAAGACAAAAAAGTCCAGCTCTACAGCACAGTTGACGATAAATTCTCCACTCCGCTTACCGAAACGGAGCGTTTGGCCATCGCTGGGGCCATCGACACTGTTCCCGTTTACGACGAAGACGGCGACGTCACCTATGAGTTAGTAGCCCGAGACTTAAACCCGGCGGACATCACCCATTACCGTATCCAGGAGATGTGGTACATCGATAAGAATACCTCAACCATGAAGGTTCGTATCATTGGCCTCGCCCCCATCGTAAACGAAACGGACGAAAACGGTAATGTTCTCTTCCCGCGCCCGCTCTTCTGGGTCTGGTACGAAGGTGCCCGCGAAGTACTTGCTCGCGAAACCGCCTGGATGGCAGATAATTCCATTCATGCCCGCAGCTGGGACGATGTCTTCCAATCTCGTTTATTCGACAGCTCCATCATTCAGGAAGAAAACGTTAGCAATCGCCGTTTAACTGACATCTACCCCGATGGCCGTACCCAGCTCATAGTTGGTGAACGGGTAAACCGGAAAGTAATGAACCGGGAGCATGACCTTTGGAGTTGGTAGATAGATTGATAGTATGATAGGGGGTAGATTGATAGGCTACCGCACGTACCGTTCGCGGCGCTTAGCTTGCTTACCTTGGGCGAACAGGCGAAGCGCCTTGAGTGGTACTTGAGGCAGCTCTATAAATCTATCACACCATAAATCTATCAATCTAAATATTCTTCCTCCCCATCCGGCGTGTGCAGGCGAACCGTCGGCTTATCAGCACCTTCGACGAAGCCAACAATCTGCGCGTCAATCTTAAAACGAGCAGCAATATCTAGCACAGTCTGAGCATCTTCCTGCGGCAGATAGACCTCCAGGCGATGGCCCATGTTGAAAACCTGGTACATTTCACGCCAATCGGTGCCTGATTCCTTGCGAATAAGTTCAAATAGTGGCGGTGGTGTGAAGAGATTATCCTTCACTACCCGGACGTTATCAATGAACTTAACGACCTTGGTCTGGGCACCGCCCGTACAGTGGATGAGGCCAGCGATTTTGGGCTGTAATTCGTCGAGCAATACTTTGAGCACGGGTAAATAGGTACGGGTTGGGCTAAGTACCAGCTTACCTGCCGTCATCGTTTGCCCACCACCAATGGAGACTTGCTCAGTGAGCGAGCGGCTACCGGTATAGATTACGGAACGGGGCACTTCAGGGTCGAAGCTTTCGGGATATTTATCAGCGTAGTCGTGCTTAAAAACGTCGTGACGGGCGCTGGTGAGGCCATTGGAACCCATACCGCCGTTGTATTCGTCTTCGTAAGAACTCTGGCCATAGCTGGCCAGGCCAACGATTACGTTTCCGGGCTTGATGTCGTTGACCACCAACTTATCGCGACGGAGGCGTGCGAAGGTGGTATAGCCAACATCGATGGTCCGGACGATGTCTCCCACATCAGCGGTTTCACCGCCGGTGAGGTGAAGCCCTACGCCCTGGTCCGCCATCCGGTCCTTGAACTTCTCTGCGCCCTGAATGATGGTTGCCAGTACTTCACCAGGAATTCGGTTTTTGTTACGTCCGATAGTAGATGAAATCAGGATATTATCTACCGCACCTACACAGCCCATATCGTCGAGGTTCATCACCAGACTGTCCTGAACGATGCCCTCCCAAACGGAAAGGTCACCGGTTTCCTTCCAGTATAGGTAGGCAAGGCTCGTTTTCGTCCCAGCGGTATCGGCGTGCATGATATTGCACCAATCGGCGTCGCCTCCGGCAACGTCGGGAAGCACCTTGCAGAATGCTTTGGGGAACAAGCCCTTGTCAAGCCCCTTGATGGCTGCATGGACTTCAGACTTGGTGGCGGAAACGCCTCTTTGTTCGTATTTGCTGGACATGGGGGCAAAAGTAGTCAAATAGTCAAGTAGTCACACAGTCAAACCGCGGGTATTGCCCCGTGCGGCTAGTGAATATTGTCTGGACGATCAAGTCGGCCATACCGTAACGGCCTAAAGCCCCCGTACAAACTGAATCCTACTACATTTTCACATAAACAGCAGCCTCCCGCCCGGGGATTCCCATTCTCCTTTTCCGTATTTTACCGATGCCTTCCGTATTTACTTCCCGGCCACTAACGACTTGCTTCCAATTCCCCGCCGGGAAGTCTATCGTACGTGGCTCTTTGCTACCATTAAAGATGACCAGAATATCTTCCCATTCATCGCCTGGAGCATCATGTACTTGGTAAATTACCAGTTGATCATCTTTTGTATCGGTAAAAACGAGGTGTTTACCAATCAGGTTAGTACTTCCCATTCGGAAAGCAGGGTGTGCTTTCCGCAGGGCGATCAGATCGCGTACGTAAGTGAAGGTTTCCTTTTGTGCCCGTTTACTTCCCCAATTAATCATATTGATACCGTCGCCAGATTTGTAGGAGTTTTCATCTTTGTTCTTGGAGCGCAGCATCTCGGAGCCTGCGTGCAGAAAAGGTATACCCTGGCTTGTCAGCACTATGGCCAGAGCGAGGCGGTGCATACCCGCACGACGCCCCATTCCTTCGGTCGGGTTGCTGATGGCAAGTCGATCATTGAGGGTATGATTATCGTGGCAGCTTACGTAGTTGATACACTGGCCGGGTTCTTTGGCCCACGGTGCGTCGGAGTAGTTAACTGCTTTATAATCAACTTGCGGGTGCTTTGTTGAGCCAACGACACCAAAGCGGATGGAATGATCTTTGCCCCGTGCTCCGGAAACAAAGCCTTGCTCGTCATGAACAAAGACGCTGCCTTTCAGGCCATCGCGAAGATCATCGCTGAAAGCTGCAATATTTAAAAGTTCTTTGGTGTTGGCCTTCAGGGCAAGCAAGCTATCGGGCAGCGGGCTATCTCCTGCTTTCCATCCTTCTCCGTAGATAAGAATACTGGGGTCGATGGCGTGCAGGCTTTGGCTGATTTCGTTCATCGTGGTGATGTCATGGATGCCCATCAGGTCAAACCGGAAACCATCAATATGGTACTCGTTTGCCCAATACTCAACTGACTCACGGATGTACTTGCGTACCATAGGCCGATCACTCGCTATTTCATTACCGCAAGCACTGGCGTTACTCATGCTCCCGTCCTCATTGAAACGGTAGAAATAGCCTGGAATCAGGTGTTGAAAGTGGCTATCTCCGCTTCGGCCGGTATGGTTATATACGACATCCATTACCACGCGAATCCCAGCATCATGCATGGCTTTTACCATCGTTTTGAACTCACGAATGCGTACTTTCCCATCGCTGGGATCTGTGGAGTAACTGCCTTCGGGTACATTATAGTTCTGCGGGTCGTAGCCCCAGTTGTACTGCGGGTCATTTGGTCGCGCCTCGTTTACACTCATGAAGTCAAAGCTTGGAAGGAGGTGGACGTGGGTAACCCCCAACTCAACCAGATGATCAATCCCCGTAGCATCACCTTGTGGTGTAGTGGTGCCTCGTTCTGCCAGCCCCAGGAATTTTCCTTTATTGGTGATGCCGGAGCGTGGATCAATACTTGCGTCACGGACGTGAAGTTCGTACAACACGGCGTCTGTTGGTGCGAGCAAGCCAGGCTTTTTGTCGCTGGCCCATCCTTCCGGATTCGTATCGGCCAGGTTAACGATCTGGCCGCGCATACCGTTAGTACCAGTCGCGCGGGCATAGGGATCCGTTGCTTCTTCCCCCCAGTTCCCGTTACGCTTAATCTGGAAGGTGTAGTAGGTACCGTCAAGGTCCCCTTCACCAACTTTGGTCCAGGCTCCATCCACCAATTCCATGTTCAATTTATTGGTGGCTTCAGCTGCGGGGTCATCCGAATCGTATAAATTAATCCGCACTTCCGTTGCCGTGGGCGACCAAAGTTTGAAGGTAGATGATTCAGGAGTATAGGTTACCCCGAGGTCAGCGTAAGGGTAAACGGGGTAAGCATCAAGCGATTCGAACACGGGCTGTTTTTCTTGGCAACTGTTGAGGGTAAGGAGTAACATGCTCATGCTGAGCAGAATTAGCAAAGATCTCATATGCAAGGGTACAAAAGAAGTATGGAAAATGGGAGTGGCTTGCTTATTAACGCTGCACTTCATCAATTGTGCGCAGAAGATAGACTTTTTAGCTACACTGCGGCCTATAGCGGTGGCGAGAGCGCAGGTGCAAGGGAAGCTTTTGAAGCCTGAGCCCCTCCCGTTAATGCGTATTTGACTTGTAGCGACTCAGGTATCATCAGTCAAACTTTGAATTACCGTCCTAAACATCGTATTCAAGATCGCCCCCCGATGCCCTACTCCTTTCATTTCAACTAATTTGATCCGTTCAGGGTCCAAAGATTCCAGCTCCTTACCCATCGCCAGAGGGATCAACTCGTCGTTAGTGCCATGAAGGATATAAACTGGTGAAGTTGAACGCGTCAGGTTACTTCGGTTATCGAGCTTGTATTTCAGCAGGAAGTCTGGGAATATCCAGAAAAAGCGATTCTTCATGTCCGTCAGGCTGGTATAGGGCGCTACCAATACTACTGCTTCGGGCTTATTTTCTGCTGCTAAATAACTCGCAGGGCCAGAGCCAAGTGAATAGCCCGCCAAAACGATTTGATCTTCTGCGAATTCCGTCTTAAGGTGATCATATACAGCTTGCAAGTCCTCGGTCATATCTGCTTCCGAAGTAAGAGACCCTTCACTCTTTCCAAAGCCTCGGTAATCGACCAAAAACAGGTCATACCCAAGGTCACGCAGGGCGCTTGTTTGGTACAAGCTCCGGCCATTGTCTCCCACATTACCGTGGAGGTAAAGAATTACACCTTTCCCTCCGTTTCGGAGATGAAGGGCGTGCAGTCGTGTACCGTCAGCCGTAGCAATCCACTTTTCAGGATAGCTGCCGTAAGAATAGCTTTCTGCATGCGCACGGGGGTGAAAGATAAGTGCCTCCTGCTTTACGTAAATCACCACCGCAAGCACAAGGTACAGCCCCACGAAAAAGATACTTATTCGTTTTAACCATTTCTTCATTGGGGAATTAACGCCAAAACACGGGTTCGGTTGCCCCGAAGCGAGTTCACTGAAGTTTTAGCTTGCGGGTAACTATTTAGATAGGCTGTTTAGACTCATTCCCCAAAACCCAACACAAACGGCCCCACCTCCAAAGGAGGCAGAGCCGTAAATGGGGAGGTCAATCTAATTTGACCTCAGCAATCAAGCGGTTAAGCAAGCGAATAGCATTTAGGTTTTAGCATTTAGCGACAATCAAGTGCTTCACTAAATACCAAAACCTTAACGCTAAATACTTCTCTATTTTCCAGCACTCAGCTCGTCCTGAAGTGCCTTCAGGGCAGACCAATCGCCAGCGGCGGCGAGGCCAGCCTGCTGTGGCCAGGTACGAGGAACTGCGAGCTTATAGCGTGGGCCGGCGGCGTCCAGAATCTCCTGGATGCGGGCGACATCAGTAGCGGCAAGTTCAGACCAGGTGTTAATACCTCCGTCTTTCAGCAAGCCTTCAATCTTCGGGCCGACGCCCTCCACTACCTTAAGGTCGTTGGGGTTAGAGCTTGAGAAGCCGAGCTTCTTAGCTGCCAGTTTTTCGTACTTGGAATCCGTCTGACCTGCTCCGGTTTCACGTCCACCATCGGTAAACTTCTGGTAACGGATCAGTTCTTCCCATTCACCGTTGGCCGCAAGACCAGCCTGGTGTGGCCAGGTTGTAGGGTCACAAAGACCGAAGCGCTTGCCAGCTTCATCAAGGTTCTTACGGATATCTGCGGCATCTGCTGCAGCCAGTTCAGACCAGGTCTTGTAACCTGCACCGATGAGTACGGAGTTCACTTTCGGGCCGATGCCTTCAATGATCTGGAAGTTGTCGTTCTTAAAGAGACCAGCATAAATGGAACCTCCAGCGCTAGCTCCAGCGTCAGCGTCAGCACCAGCGTCGGAGACGATGCCCATGGGCTCGGTACTTGCAGGAATTGGAACAGGAATTGGAGCTACTGCAGGAGCTGCAGCGGCAACAGCGGCCATACTTGCCTTGTCGGCTTCACAGCGGCCAAGTGCGGCGCGCAGGTCTGCTTCGGCCTTCTGGCTTTCTTCCAGTTGGTATTTGAGGCTTTGGTAGTCAGTCTCCCATTTGGTGGCAGACTTGTGGTAACGATCGCGTTCAGCTTCGATTTCGGAACAGTCGGTCTTTTTACCACCACCCCAAAGGAGCCGGTGCAGAATGGCGCCCAAGGCGAAAGCAAGGATAGACCACCACCACCAGCTGCTGCAGTGTCCGAGGATGCCTCCGTCGGAGACGTGTAAGAAAATATAATTCATCGTAAAATGGATATTGCGTTAGTTGAAAAATGGTTACTCACGGATCAGTGTGATCTCCGCGCGTCGGTTGAGGCGGCGGCCTGCTGCGGTTTTATTGTCCGCTTCAGGTTCACTCTCTCCTTTAGAGGAAGTAGTGATCCGGTTGGCCGGAGCGCCATAGCTGACGAGCCGCTCTTTTACGAAGTCGGCCCGTTTCTGTCCAAGACGCATGTTGAAAGCGTCGGTATCGACATAATCAGTGTGACCGACAATGGTAACCTTCTCGTTGGTTTGCTTTAATCTTTCGCCCAATTTCTGGAGATAATCCTCCGTATTAGCACTAAGCTTTTTGACGGACTCATTGAAAGGGAAACGGATTTTGATCTGGTCCTTGTCCAGTTCAACGACCTGGTCAGCGGCCTCGGGAGATCCCCAGGCGAATGAACCAGCATCAAACAACTTGCCGTCGGCTGGTGGCCCGCCAGAAAGTTTGCGGGCGAGGGTTTGGATGCTAGCGGCAGGAATTCCGGCATCAACCAATAGTTTCTTGATCTCTTCAGCACGAAGGAAACCCATATTATCATAGCCGTCAGGCTTGGCTTCACCATCGTAATAATGGCCGTAGATCTCTAGAATATCGTTAGGATTGGCATTGTATTTGGCTAGAAGCGCATCGCGCTCAGCGGCCCATTGGGAGCCGGTAAGCACATCGTTCGATCCCAGGCTGGAAACAATTGCGTAGTCGTCTGTGACGGGAGCGGGAGCAGGCGTGACAGGCGCGGTAACCGCGACTTCATCCTCAGGGCAGTACTCAGGCTTAACGCACCCATAATAGGATGCAGCCCACAGTACAGCCCATGCCAGTGCCATCAAGAAGAACTTGAGTAAATTGGACATACAGTAATGTGTGATTAAAAAAAATGGAGTGCTCTTGGAGGCCTCCACGTTTGAAGGCCTTTATTATTCTTCCCTTTAGGGACGCCGTGAAAACGACTTACGCTTTTTTCACGGCGTCCCTTACCAAAGCAGCGGTATCCGCCTTTTTTCAGTGTTTTAGTGGGTATTCTTCGGACGAGACGGTGCCAATTTAGTCACATAGCTGGAATTTGCAAGCGTAAATGCCGTATTTTACGGTAGTTCGCGAATAAAATTGGTATTTATAGCCCTAAAACAGGGTTTTCATCAGTATTTCACTGGGCAATTCCCCATAAAGCTCGGGTTTTATACGGGCGGAAGGTATTTTTTCAGGGCGCTGGCGCAGGTGCAAAAATGGTTTCCAAGTGGGGGGATTCTCGCTAATCTACCGGAGGAAGCAACAACTGTACCTTGCCTGCTAACGCTCGGAGTGCGTTCGGTCGGGTGCAAACCAAATGCGCGACGGGCTGATCTTCGCCTTCGGCAGCGATCAACCCATCGCGATACGACGTACCCTTACAGGGCACAAACGTTCCCGAAAACTTCCACCTTGCACCTGCGGCCGCGCCCAAAAGGGAAGGGGGGAAGGA
>CAYPIM010000135.1:0-10182 GCA_964410795.1 uncultured Lewinella sp.
CGAAGGGTAAGACCCAGCGGAAAACAAGGATTTCCCGGTAGAACACACCAAAAAAACCGCGAACATAGTTAAATTTGTCATGTTTACGTTCTGATAGTATGCCTAGCTGCTTTCGGAACTTTCATTCGGCATCCCTCTTAGAGAGCGCTTTTACCACTACTGATTACTAAACACTCAAGATGAAAAATCTTATTCAATCCTGCTTCGTCCTGCTACTGCTGGCTGTTGCACTTCCCGTTCAGGCCCAATTTCGCAGCGAGATGCGGACGGCCAATAAAGAGTACGAGCTTAAAGCTTTCAACCTTGCTGTAGAGTCTTACAAGCGCGCCCTTGCCCGTCGCCCCTCCGACGTGACGGCCCTCAGCCGAATTGCGGACTCCTACCGTATGCTCAACCAGATGCAAACCTCACACGGCTACTACCAGCAAGCGGTGCTGGAAAAGCGGGTGAAGCCGAATACCATATTGGAGCATGCCCATGTGCTAAAGAGCCTTGGTCGGTACCAGGAGGCCAAACAGTGGTACTTACTTTATGCCCGTGATCACGACGGTGTAGTGGGCAACCACTTTGCGCAGAGTTGTGACTTCGCCATCGCCCAGGCCAACGCTGACGGTGGTTTCACCGTGCAGGCAATCTCGGCAAACTCTCCGGTGGCCGATTTTGGCCCTGGTATGGTAACGCCTACCGAATTGGTTTTTAATTCTGCCCGTACCGCTGCCGGTAGCTTCGATGGGCAGGCGAGAAACAAGCCTTTTGTTGCGGCTGTCGGTCCTGACGGTAGCCTGCAGCAAGCCTTTGAGTTGCGCACTGGTTATACGGACGCCGCTGGCAACGTTGGCCCAGTAAGCTACAGCCCTGACGGCCGCCAGGTCATCTTCACCCGCAACAATTTTACCGCCGGCACCCGCATGGTGGCCGAGGCAGGGATCAGCATGAACCTGATGATAGCTGACATCAACGCCGAACAGCAGTGGGTCAATGCCCGCCCGCTACCTTTCAATGGTACGGACATAAGTTCTGGCTACGGAACGTTCTCTGCTGACGGTAACTCCATCTACTTCTCCAGTAACCGCCCAGAAGGTTATGGTGGCTACGACATTTACCGCGTGAACCGCCAGGGACAAAGCTGGGAAGCCGTACCGGAAAACCTCGGAACGGTGGTTAACTCCGTCGGTGATGAAATCACACCTTTCTTCGACGGCGCAAGCTTATTCTTCTCCTCCAACTGGCACCACGGTCTGGGCTCTTACGATGTCTTCCGTGCTGAAGTTGTTAACGGCCGTCCTTCTACGCTCTACCATATGGGCAGCGGCATTAACTCTGACCGGGATGACATTGGCTTCGTATATGATCCCATCACCAGCAGCGGCTATGTGGTATCTAACCGCATTGGCGGTTCTGGACAGGAAGATATTTACCGTGTTGGCCGTGCCAACGTAAATAAGGTCCTTATGGTGCTGTCTTCACAGGACGGTACGGTGATCCCTAACGCAGCAGTTGATTTTACCAGCTGTGGAGGCCAGGTCTACGCTACGGACGCTGGTGGACGCTATGTGTTTCAGCCAACCGACGGCATGAACTGTGAAATCGTAATTGGTGCCAACGGTTTCCAGGCCGTACGCGTACCGCTACAAAGCCTGCAGCCTGATGGCCAGAACATCGTTCGAGTATCTCTTAACCCCGCATCGACCGCAGGTGGCGGTGGCGGTGGCGGTGGAACCGGCGGCGGCTTAAGTGGCACTATGCCACAGGGTGGCGGCCCAACGCCCCCTGGCACTTACCGTGGGTACGTAACGGACGCACAGACTGGTTATGGCATTCCTGGAGCCAACGTTCAGGTAACTCAACGTACGACAGGGCAGACTGCAAATCTCAACACCAGCTCCAACGGTGACTACCTGATGGAACTTGCGCCTTACAATACCTACGACGTAATGATTACTGCTTATGGCTACGAGACCGTAAAATTCCCAGTAACCAACAACGACGGAGGCGACCCCAATGTATTGGGCAATATGACCCTGCTCCCTGATGGTAGAAATACCGGAGGTAACCGCGGTGGTTCTACTAGCGGTGGCTCTACCGGCGGAACAACTTACACCCAGGTGCAAGGCTACTCCGTTCAGTTGGCCAGCCTGGGTAAAGCGCCGGACCTGAGCAAGTTTGACAACGTAAGCGACCTTGGGCGGGTGTATGACGTGAATAACGGCAGCGCCTACAAAGTACGGATCGGTGTATTTGCTACCCGTGCCGAAGCAGCAAGAGCTGCTGCTCAGGCTAAGGCGGATTTCCCCGGTGCATTTGTGGTCTCTGATAGTGGCACCTCTGCTTTTGCCAGCAGTGGATCTACTTACGTACCTCCAAGCAATCCTACTACGATTAATACGCAACCGTCAACGAGTACGAACAGTAGTTTCGGTCGCTACAAGGTTCAGTTGGGGGCCTACGGTAAGCCACAAAATTTTGACCGTGGTAAGGCCCAGCAACTGGGCACACTGGAAACTACTAGACGTGGCAACCTGACCTTGTTCATGATCGGTAACCTTAATTCCCTTACGGAGGCGCGTAACGTCCAGAACCGTGCGCGGTCTGCTGGTTACGCAGGTGCGTTTGTGTTGGAGAGTGTTAATGGTGTACTGACTAAGGTGCGTAATTAGTGCTCAACAAAGTTTGAAATTGGCACAAAGCAAGGCAGCTCGCTGCCGCTCGTAACCTCACCCCCAGCCCCTCTCCAGAGGAGAGGGGAGTAAGCCAAACCAATCGTTTGGCGTTCTGGATAAGACCGTCATCATTCATAGCGGTCAGCGAACAGCATTTAGGCAAATTTAGGCCTGAATGTTGTTCGCTGACCGCTTTTCTTATTCCTGTTTATATTGAGCCTTATGAAACTAGTATTTTTTGGCTTGCTGCTTATTGCATCTTCCGCTCTGTCAGCTCAAGCAGTAATTCCTCTATACCCGGAGGGAATTCCTTGCGCGAACGATCTGCCGGAGGCAGAGTACCAGCATCCGAATATAGGCCGCTTCATCACCAGCGTTCATGAGCCGCTAATGGAACACTTTGCGCCGGTGCCGCAGGTTGCTACCGGCGGCGCGGTAATGGTCATCCCCGGAGGGGGCTACGCAATTTCGGCTTGGGGGCACGAAGGAAGCGATATTGCACAGCGATTAGTGATTGAAGGCTTGCACGTATTTGTGTTGAAGTACCGACTGCCCAAGAACGAGACTTCTGAATGCCGCAGCCACGTTGCACTGGATGATGCCCGGAGAGGAGTGCAGACCATTCGAATGATGGCTGACTCAATTGGAGTAGATCATAACAGAGTAGCAGTGCTGGGTTTTTCTGCGGGAGGGCACCTGGCGGCCTCTGCAGCAGTTCATTACCTGGCGGCTGACAGTACGGTTGCTTCAGGAGCAACCGCTTTTTCCAGCAGACCGGATTTGAGTATTCCGGTTTATCCCGTATTGATCATGGACAGTTCCAGCGCAGCACACGAAGGATCGATTAATAATCTGCTCGGCCCCAAGCCCTGGAATGACGAACGATTGTTGTATTTTAACCTGCCGGAAAATGTTCATTCTGATGTTCCTCCTACCTACTTGGTGCATGCAGGAGACGACGAGGCCGTACCCATTGAAAACTCACTGCGTTATTATGCTGCTCTTAAACATATGGGAGTAGCTGCAGATTTACGCGTTTATGCTTCGGGCGGACACGGTTTTGGCAGTGCAAGACAGACGGAATTGCCTGTCCGGAAATGGATGGATAGTTTATTGGACTGGTTGGCTGAACACAAATTTGTGCGGTAGGGCCATCACAAAAATGCCATCTCTGACTTCCTTCTTAAACGAATTTATGATGATCAACCTCAAGCCATTAAACGAGCCTCCAAATCAGGCAAACCTATTGCTTACCCACGAAGCCATCCAGCCGTTTATTCATCGGACACCGGTAATGACGAACGCTAGTCTTGATAAAATGGCTGGCTGCAAGCTTTTTTTTAAGTGCGAGAACTTCCAGAAAATTGGGGCTTTTAAAATGCGAGGTGCGGCCTCGGCGGCCTTGCGCCTGACGCCAGAAGAAAGAGTGAAGGGCTTAGCAACTCATAGCAGTGGGAACCATGCTCAAGCAGTAGCTATGGCGGCGAAAGCACTAGGGGTGCCGGCTTATATTGTAATGCCGTACGACGCACCTAAAGTGAAAATAGCTGCAGTACAAGACTATGGTGCCGAGATCAGTTACTGTGTCAATACCCCAAAGGATCGCCAGGATGCGTTGGAGGAAGTGGTAGCAAAGACAGGGGCGGCTTTTATTCATCCCTTTAATGATTACGGGGTGATTGCCGGGCAGGCAACGGCAGCAATGGAGTTGATAGAGGATACTCCAGGTATCGTGTTGGATACTATTCTTGCACCCGTCGGTGGCGGTGGATTGATGGCAGGAACGGCGCTGGCAGCGCGCTTTTTTAGCGTCCAGGCGGAGGCCTGGGGAGCTGAGCCTAAAAATGTAGATGATGCGGCGCGGTCGCTGGTGCAAGGTTCGGTGCAAAGCAATGTGACGAACGAGACCGTAGCTGATGGCCTCCGTACGAATCTTGGGGAGAAAACCTTTGAGGTCATCCAAAAGCGGGTGCCCAAAATTCTTCTTGTCTCAGAAGAAGAAATTGTAACGGCCATGCGTCACATCTGGGAGCGAATGAAGATTATTATTGAACCAAGTTGTGCGGTACCCTTTGCAGCGGTACTTCGCTATCCAGAAATGTTTGCGGGTAAGAACATTGGGATCATCCTTACCGGAGGGAATGTGGACGTGGTAGGGTTGCCGTTTTAACGCATTCTGTTTTAGGCCCATTTCGCTAAACCTTCCACGGCACCCGCGGCCGCGCCCCTAAAATTTTAAGTTCTTCTTAAAAACTTCAAGTAGAAACTCATCGTTTATCGATGAAACAACGAAATACGTCGTTGCACAGACAACATTTAGCGGGAAAGCCAGTGTTTATACGCCTTTCAGGAAAAACATTGCTTTCTTTGCAGCAAATTACCAACCAAATATGAAAAAGCTACTTCTATTGGCCCTAATGCTGAGCACGGCCGCCCTCTTCGCTCAAGAAGCTCCCAAAGACTGGTGGGACCTCGACCGAGCAGACGACGCTTACCCTGGTGTTAGTGCCAACAAAGCCCTAAACTACTTACAAGGTAAGAAGGGACAAACCGTTGTTGTTGCCGTAATCGACTCTGGTGTCGACATCGAGCACGAAGACCTCAAAGACATCATCTGGACCAACCCCGGAGAGATCGCTGGCAACGGTATTGATGACGACGGCAACGGTTATGTTGACGATGTTCACGGATGGAACTTCATTGGCGGCAAAGATGGCAGCCACATCAACGGCGAAAACCTGGAGATCGTTCGGATCTACAACCGCCTAAAGGGCTCCTACAATAACCGCAACCGGGACGGGCTAAGCAAAAAAGAAAAGATCGAATTCGATATGTACACCAAGTACAAGGAACAGATTGAAGCTGAACGTGCCAAGCTAGAGCCTACCGTTAATCAGATCATGCCCGTAATGGACGCTATGAATAAGGTAATAGCCAGTATCGGCAAAAAGCCTTCTGAAATTACCTGGAAAGATATTGAAGGCTTAACCACCAAAGACAACTTCACCGGCATGGTTAAGCAAATGGCAGAACGGGCCCAGGCGCGCGGATCTTCCTTCTTTGATACTTACGGGGAAGTTAAAGGCTACGCCGACTACCTGGATCAGTCTTACAACATGAACTATAATCCCGACTTTGACGCCCGCGAAATAGTAGGAGACAACCCCGGTGATCTGGATGATCGTAACTATGGTAACAACGACGTAGAAGGCCCCGACGCTATGCACGGGACCCACGTTTCGGGCATCATCGCTGCCGTTCGTGGCAACGACCTTGGTGTTGACGGTGTTGCAGGGCCAAACGTTCGCATCATGTCCGTTCGTACTGTACCCAACGGAGACGAGCGCGATAAGGACGTAGCTAACGCCATCCGCTACGCGGTTGATAACGGTGCTTCGGTCATTAATATGAGCTTTGGTAAAGCTGCCAGCCCCTACAAGAAAGCCGTAGATGCTGCCATGAAGTACGCCGAGAAGAAAGATGTCCTGCTGGTACACGCAGCTGGTAATGATGGTAAAAACCTGACCTTGACCAACAACTACCCGAACGATACTTACCTCGGTAAGAAAAAGACAGGTAAGACCTGGATCGAAGTTGGCGCCTCAAGTTCCGACTACGGTGAAACCCTCGCTGCGCCTTTCTCGAACTACAACAAGAAGCACGTAGACGTCTTCGCTCCCGGCCACCGCATCTATGCTACTTTCCCGGACAACAACTACAGTGCTATCAGTGGCACGTCAATGGCGGCTCCAATGGTGGCTGGTATTGCTGCAATGCTGCGGAGCTATTTCCCCGACCTGAAGGCCAAGCAAGTGAAGCAAATCATTCTTGAATCAGCCCTGCCTGCTAACCTCGATGTAAAGAAGCCTGGCTCTGACGAGAAGATTAATTTTTCTGAACTGTCCGCTACCGGTGGCCTTGCCAACGCCTACACTGCCGTGAAAATGGCGGAGCGTACCAAGGGTAAGAAAAAGAAGGTAGCTAAGCGCGACGAGGCGCTGATGATGTTTAAGTAAGGCCTTCGTTACTAGTACAGTGTACTAGCGATTTTTTAGCTTAAACTGAAAGTGGGTAAGTGCCGGATTGGCGCTTACCCACTTTTTTTGTCGGTTGTCAGTTGTCGGTTGTCAGATTGGGGACAACCGACAACTGACAACCGTTACCGCTGCTTGTTATAAATAATAGGTTCAGTAGAAATTCCCAGCATGCTGAGTTCCAGTACTTCGGGAGTCAACCGAATAATCCCGTAGCAATCTGTCCCTGCAGGGCCTGAAATGGTGAAGCAGGCGATCTCCATTTGCTCGCCTCCGTTGCAGTCTCCGGGGCAGGCGGCGTGGTAAGTCATGTCTTCTTCTATCAAAAGTTCTCCTTTATAGTAAGTCTGGTAATGATCGGGGGTGAAAGCCACAATCTCGTTGGGGTCGGCACTGTTTATCCAAGCGCCGTTTAGAACCTCTGCGAGCGCGGCTTCGGCAGAGTTGGGGGCTGGCGCAGCGTAGGTAGAAGGCGCTGGCGCAGGTGCAGAGTAAGTAGAAGGAGCATCTCCCTTGCCAGCTTGCTCAGGGCTCATCGGAACTGATCCATATGCCTGTGGCTGTTCGTTAGGATACCCGTTAGTGGGCTGTTGGGCTTGAGAGCCCGCTTCTACAGGTCGGGGAGCTGAAGTCATCGGCGGAGCCGAGCTTACGGGTTGAGGGCTGGTACTGGGGTCATAGGCAGGCCCTTCGAGCCCTGTTGGCGGAGCCTGTACGACGTATCCATCGTCCTTTTTATCGGATTTTAACACATTACAGCCTGAAAATAAGGCAAATACGAATAGCAAGGTTAGAAGTCTCATGGGGAAATAACTTTATTGGTTAACGCAAAGCGGGGGATGTTGGTCAATAAAAGTAACAACTTCGGCGGGATCATCTGTTAAATAGAGATAATCTGCGTAAGCTTTTCCTTTTGCTAACTGGGTAAGTACAGGATAGAGCTGGGTGTCTACGCTGTATCTTTTTGTTCCCAGGAAGACCATTGGGCTTACAAAATCAAAGGTTACGTAGTGGTTTTGTGTAGCGTCCATGAAGATTTCTTGCGTAGTTCCTGCACTTCCCGGAGCGTAAACGATACCGTAAAGTGCAATGGCAAGCAGGGTGTCTTCCCGGATGCTGTTACTGAAGTATTTGGCAATGTAGGACGCAAAGAGATTGCTTGGTTCATGCCCGTAAAACCAGGTTGGGATGGCTAGGCTCTCCGTTCCTTCGGGAAAACGCTCCAGAATGGCCAGGGCGGCTTCCTGAAAACCTTTGTCCTTATAAGTTGGTGCTGCAGCCAGTGTTTCAAAAACCCACTCGAGGTCTTCTTCGGAGGCTCCGGATAGATAGGCGCCAAGGTTAGCTGCCTCCATAATGCCGGGGCCGCCTCCGGATACGACAAAGTAGCCAGCTTCGGCGAGCTTTTTGGCGGTGCGTAAGCTCGTTTTATAGTCTTTGGCGTTCCGGCTGGTACCGTGCCCGCCCATAAAGCCAACAGCTTTGCGTTTGGGCAAACCATCAGCTCCAAAGTCCAGTAGCCGCCGTAGGCCTTCGTCGATGCTAAAGTCATGGATGCGCTGCCACAAGGCTTCGTTGATACTCGGGCACTGCTTCGCGTGCTCAAAATGTCGATAGATGGCAAGGTCTTTACTGTTGTCTTCTTCCTCCGAGTAGCCATCCATCAGTTCCTGATAGGTGTACAGGTTTCTTCGCAGCGGACGGTAAGGTAACCCTCCCGGGGCATGTAGGAAGTTTGCTCCACGTCGGCGAAGCTCAATTTCTACCTCCAGGTCTAGGATGCACCCGATGAAAAGGGTAGTATCATTAACCGTATACGTTGCCCAATTGATGGTTACGCCGCGGAGGTCGATGTCCACAAGTGTTGTGTCGGTCAGGTCGGTTGTTCCGGAGAGGAGCCATTCTTCATCAATAGTACGAAGGATGGGGCAGGAGTCGCAGCCGAATTTTGTGGCCATCAGGAAGGAGTCTTTAAAGCCTCTGACTACCGAGCCGAAGATTAAGCTTGGCGGAGAGGGGGAGTGAGATTTCTAAAGTAAAGTAGCTGTACATAAACTCGTATAGTATGCTAGCTATTGTTAGACGCAGAGCGGAAAGATAGGTCAAGCAATTATTTATTTCGTTTTGCTTTTAAGCAAACTATGTAAACGCAATACTTGGGGCAAGAGTAATTCTTTGCCGCCATTGTTGACGACAAAGTCGGCAGCAGCTTCTTTTTTGTCATCTGCCCACTGCTTTTTGGCGCGGGCGGCGAAGGCTTCCGGGGTTGTTTTATCGCGGGCCACTACACGCTCCATGCGGGTAGTTTCCGGTGCAGCGACTACGATTACGGCATCAAAACGGTGCTGACCGCCGATCTCGAAGACGATGGCTGCTTCGTAGAGGGTGTAAGCGTGGCCGCCGTGTTGGGCCTTCCAGCGGTCTGCGTCCCGGTGTACTGCGGGGTGGACCAGTGCATTGAGTTCGGCAAGGGTTTTGTCGTTGGAGAAAGCCTTCTTTGCCAGCCACTTTCGGTTCAGCTGCCCGTCGGGCAGGTAGGTTTCCTGACCAAAGGCCGCGATGAGGCCAACTTTAAGGTCCTGGTCTTCCAGCATGAGGCGCTTGGCTGCTGCATCGGCGTAGTAGACCGGCACGCCGAGGCGCTCAAAAATGCGGCAAACCGTGGTTTTCCCGGATCCAATGTTGCCGGTTATCGCGTAATGCATGGGTTGTGTCTTTTGGTTTGTTGGTCTTTTGGTAATTTGGCGGATAGGGAGGCTTACCGCGCAGCGGTTTTCCCAACACTATCCCCGGACGAAGTCCGGGGATAGTGAACGGTTTTTCTTTTGCGTGCGCCGCTTAGCGGCGCGTTTGGCCACAATGTAACAGTTATATGAGAGTAGTAAGCGCCATAGAGTCCGTAGTAGCCTGGATCGGCAAAGCCGCCGGCTACCTCAACCTGCTTCTGATCCTGGTTATCGTGGTAGACGTGACCCTCCGTGCCCTCTTTGACCAAACTGCTGCCTGGGTTGGGGAGCTTTCCTGGCACCTGTTCGCCATCATTTTTCTGCTTGGAATACCCTACGCTTTGCAGCAAGATCGCCACGTGCGGGTAGACCTGTTTTACGAACGCTTCAGCCCGGAGCACCAGCGGCTGGTCAACATCGTCGGGGCGCTTATTTTTCTCCTTCCCTGGGCAATCGTCCTGCTCATTACCGGTTGGAACTTCGCCGCCGAGGCGTGGGCGAGCGGAGAGGGAAGCCCAAACCCCAACGGCATTACCAGTTTTTTCCCAATTAAAGCGATGATTCCGTTCGCAGCAGCATTGCTCCTCCTACAGGGCATTGCATCCTGCGTGCGCGCCTACAAAGGGCAAGTAACCGAAACATGAATCGCGGATTTTGCAACCCGCAACCCGCAACCTGTAACCTGCAACCTGTAACCTGTAACCTGTAACCTGTAACCTGCAACCTGTAACCTGCAACCTGTAACCTGTAACCTGTAACCTG
>CAYPIM010000135.1:10282-16330 GCA_964410795.1 uncultured Lewinella sp.
AACCTGTAACCTGCAACCTGTAACCTGCAACCTGTAACCTGTAACCTGTAACCTGTAACCCCATGTCCCTAGCCATCCTGGCCCTGATCCTTTTTGTAAGCATCTTTTTGTTGGTGCTGTACGGCTATCCGGTGGCCTTTACGCTGGGCGGTTTGTCCTTGCTGTACGCTTTTTGTTTTCTCGATCCGGTGGTGCTCACCCTGCTGCCGAACCGGGTGATGGGGGTGATGGACAATTCGGTGCTGCTGGCCGTTCCGCTCTTCGTTTTTATGGGGATTATGCTGGAGAAAAGCGGACTGGCGGAGCGAATGTTGCGAACAATGACGGAGCTGTTTGGCCGCGTTCGGGGCGGTATGGCGGTGTCGGTCATTATTGTTGGGGCGCTGTTGGCGGCGAGTACGGGGATTGTCGGCGCAACGGTCATTACGATGGGCTTGATTAGTCTGCCGCCGATGCTGAAGCGTGGCTATCCGGCTACGGTCTCTACCGGTGTGATTGCGGCTTCGGGGACGCTGGGGCAGATCATTCCGCCTTCGGTGGTACTGGTTTTGCTCGGTAGCGTTTTGGGCGTTTCGGTTGGCAAATTGTTTGCGGCCGCGCTGTGGCCTAGTCTTTTGTTGGTGGGTGCTTACGTGGTCTACATCATTGTCTTGGGCTTGATCAAGCCGAATCTTTTTCCTCGCGGAGATAACGATTTGAAGGGCTGGACGCCAGCTTTCTTCAAGGATTTATTACAAAGTCTCTTCCTCCCCTTCCTGCTCATTGTTGCGGTATTGGGCTCTATCCTGACCGGCAAGGCATCGCCGACCGAAGCTTCTGCTATCGGTGCTTTTGGCGCGATTTTGCTAACCCTGACCCAGGGCAAACTGAAGTGGGATACGGTCAAGGATGTTTGCCGTGATACTACCCACCTCACCTCCATGGTGTTCATGATTTTGCTGGGCGCAACCACCTTTTCATTGGTCTTCCGGGAGTTGGGAGGCGACCAGTTTTTGGTACGCCTCATCAACCAGGGCGGGCTTACCGAATACCAGTTTTTAGCCCTCGTTATGGTGGTGGTTTTCATCGCTGGCTTCTTTATCGATTTCATTGAAATCGTCTTCATTATCGTTCCGGTGGTCACGCCAATTTTCATTGGTTACGGTACGGATTTGGTTTGGCTGGGCATTCTGCTGGGCATCAATTTGCAGACCAGTTTTCTTTCTCCACCCTTCGGTTTTGCGCTCTTTTACCTCAAGGGCGTCGCACCGCCGGAGGTCAAGACAATTCACCTGTACAAAGGCATCATTCCCTTTCTACTCATTCAGGTTTTACTGGTGTTGGTAGTCTTGTTTTTCCCGGAGTGGCTGGGCATTGTGGGGTAGTCTGGTGACTGAATGCTTTTAATGTGAAATTAGCTTCACTATGCTTTGTGTTCGTGGTGGCTCATGTCTTTTTTTGCAAAAACGCTTCATTAATATTTCTTCTCTTGTGGCCAAATATTAGGCGAATCAAAACTAAATTATTGCATAAGTGACTTGCTGAAAATAGTTTATTGTTCTCCAATCGATTGCAATTAAAAGCAATTAGGAATTGTTGTCTTTTTTGAGATACCTTACGAGAGTACTTAACCAAATTAGAGTTTTCTGGACATTGAACCCAACCCTAATTTGATGTTTTTTTAGATGACCACCTTAGACATAATTTCATGAAGTCGATCTACTATTTGCTCCTGTGGAGTTTACTTTTATTGCCATTGAGTATTAGTGCTCAAAACTTGATTCAAAACCCAGGTTTTGAAGATGGTGCAGGAGACGATTTTACCAACTGGAACAAATTTAACGGAGCGGACCTACTCACCGAGGCAACCGAGGCCGTTAATGTTCGAACTGGTGGACGTTCCCTTCGTGCAGACATTGCTGGTACGCAAGCAAATGCCGGACTAGAGTTTTCCGTACAGTTAGTAACGGATCTCATCCCTACGGTAATAGGTGAGATGTATACTTTCACAATTTGGGCGAAAGCGGAAGCTGCTGGTGGAAATATCCGTTTTTCAACTCAACCCAATGCGCTTTTCGGCCCGGACACGCCTGTCCCCGCAGGAGACTTTGTAGAACTTAGCTGGTCTTTTCAAGCCAATGAAAGCATGACGCGTATTGCGCTTGACCTTGGGAAGTCAACGGGTAATGTCTATTATCTTGACGACGCGAGCCTCGAAGGAGCTGGGACTGTCCAGCCTCCGTTAGAAAACACGGCTAATTTAATGCCGAACCCCGGTTTTGAATTTGGAAGCGGAGATGATTTTACGAATTACAGTAAGTTCAACGGCGCAGATCTAATCTTCGCTACTACCGTACCTGATGAAGTGCACGAAGGTGGGAGGGGTGTTAAAGCAACGGTAACTGGTGCGCAGCCAAATACTGGCCAGGCTTTCTCTGTTCAACTTGTCAGTGATGCTGTATTGACAGAGCCAGGAAAAGCGTACACGCTTACCTTCTGGATCAAAGCGGATGCAGACGGTGGACAAATGCGCTTTTCTACCAACCAAGCCGACCAGAACCAGCCATTCTTCTCTCCAAACTTTGCAGTAGGTACGGAGTGGGTGCAAATCACTTCTACTTTTACGGCAACTACGGAAGAGACTACTTTTGCCTTTGATTTAGGAGAACTCAATTTTACCTATTTTCTTGATGACGTAACGCTGACCTCTAATACTGCTACAATAATAGCTAATGGCGGTTTTGAACTGGGAGATGGCGATAATTTTACTAACTGGGACAAATTTAATGGTGCAAACTTCCTTACTGCAACCACCGATATGGTTTTTGCTGGTAACCGGGCACTTCGTGCTGAAGTTACGGGGAATCAGCCCAATGCTGGGCAGCCATGGTCCGTTCAACTGGTTAATGCTGCAGCAAACACAACGGTAGGAGAACAGTACACCGTTCAGGCAATGATAAAGGCCGATGTAGACGGTGGAATGGTGCGCTATTCAACCACTCCAAGCGCTCAGTTTGCGGGGGACTTTACGGTTGGCACCGATTGGCAATTATGGGAATATACCTTCACCGCCAATGAGCCACAAACAAGAATTGTACTCGACCTGGGGGCTACCACGAACGTATATTACGTTGATGAGGTGAAATTCTTCCGCGTTGATCCCTGCGCTGAGCAATTTGAAATTCCTGCTGATCAGACGCCCATTGCTGAAGGGAAAAACAAATTCCTTGGCTGTATTTACAGCCCCGCTCAGCGTGAAGATCACGAAAAATACTGGAATCAAGTAACACCCGAAAACGCCGGTAAGTGGGGCAGCGTAGAAGGGACGCGCGGTGTTTTTGATTTCTCTGAACTTGACGAAGCAAGGGCCTATGCATTTAATAACGGCTTCCCATTCCGCTTCCACGTTCTTGTTTGGGGCAGGCAGCAACCTACTTGGTTAAAACCACTGAGTAATGAAGAGAAATTAACCGAACTCCGTGAATGGTTTCAGGCAGTTGCCGATCATTACGACGGTAGTTCTCCTGCACGGGCAACCCTGGAATACCTAGAGGTTGCGAATGAAATTTTCAATGACCCGCCCAATAATCTTGACAACCCTGAGCCTTACAACGACAATCAGAATGACCCTACCAGCGGAGATTATGTTGATGCACTGAAATCCCTAAACGAGGAACTTGGCACGGAACCAAGCGATGTTGATTGGGTCGTAAATGCCTTTAAAATGGCACGTGACATCTTCCCCTGTGAGACTAAGTTGGTCTTGAACGAATTTAATGTCATTAATGACTTTCCTTCCGGTCATACCCAACGCTATATTGACCTGGTTGAAACCCTAAAAGAAGATAACCTGATTGACGTATTGGCCTTCCAGGGGCATGCTTTCTCTGTACGTGATTACGGCGGAAATCTTGACAACCATACTGCTTTTATTTCCGGGAACCTTGACCGTCTGGCTGCAACCGGGCTTCCAATTATGGTAGCTGAATACGATGTAGATGGCAACTACGACCCTGAATACAATATAACGGAAGATGAGGAAGTGCGGAATGATTTCCAGCGTGCTGAGTACGAACGTACTTTCGGCCTTTTTTGGAATCACCCTTCCGTCATTGGTGTCACCCTTTGGGGGTGGAAGGTCGGCCACTGGCGATCAGATCAGCTTGCTTACATCGTTGACCCTTGTACCAACGCGCCGAAACCGGCCTTAGAATACTTGAATACGGTGATTCGGGATGGTGGTAATCCGCCGCTTGACGTTGAATTCCCTAGCGGTGAAGTGGCTACTGTAATTGGTGATACCACTTTATACCTTAATGCCGATGGCTTAGCTTTTCTGAGGGTAGAAGATGTGATTGCTGATACCTTAGATATCTGCCCAGGTCTAAGCAGCGTAGAGATTTTCCGGTCTCATCTAGGAGGGACAGGAAGAGGCGCGGCCGCAGGTGCAAAGGAAAGTGAAGATGAAAAGGTCCTTGACCAAGTGTTGACCTTTACTTGCGACGATATTGGTAATACGAACCTTGAGGTGCAAATTGTCATCACTGATGATGATGGTAATCAAACCTTTGAATCCATAATGGTGACCGTCCTTGACACACTTGGCCCGGTTATCAACCAGACGAGCTTTATCAACCTCATCCTCAACAGCAGCCTCAACCCAGCTTGCCCCTGCCCCGGTAGCACCTTCATTGAGGACAATGCACTAGGCCAGGACCTACTGGTTAGTGATATTACGGACTTTGGCGAAACCT
This sequence comes from uncultured Lewinella sp., assembly GCA_964410795.1. GTDB lineage: Bacteria > Bacteroidota > Bacteroidia > Chitinophagales > Saprospiraceae > Neolewinella. Next base: position 15,016 of record CAYPIM010000135.1, read on the forward strand.
TCTTCCCCGGTCTTGCTCCTTTCTTCTTCAGCGTCTTTGAAGACAACTGTACGGCAGATGAAGACATCATCGTTCGCGTAACCAACGTTGAGCACTTCCCATTAGCAGACGGCAGCGATAGCATCTCTGTTTACGGCGTACTTGTTGACGAATCCGGCAACGAAAGCATCCAGGATACGGTGACCATTGTTCTTGTTGACGACATTGATCCGGAGCTTACCTGCCAAGACATCACCGTATTCCTTGACGAAAACGGAGAAGGCGTTATTGATGATCCTTCTACTTTACTGGTTTCGCTCTCTGATAATTGTACGGATTCTGTGGACATCACGCTTGACGTTGATGCTGCTGATTTTACTTGTGGAGATCTTTCCGAAGATGCTGTTTCCACTTTTTCCGTTGGCCCAGTAGCCGGAGAACTTGCAGCCTGGACCAACCAAGGTGCTGCCTCATCCGGAGTCTGTGATTGTCCTGAAGGATGGATCGCCGTGGGGTATGAAGGCCGTGAAGGCGCCATTGTTGATCAGGTCAGCCTTGTTTGTGCCGAGCTACTTCCTAACGGAAACCTTGGGACCGAACGGGTTAATACCTGTAGCTCCGGAACCAGCAACGGCGGTAACCCCAGCGGACCTTTTGAGATTGGGCCACTGGTCGGTGGATTCGCCCGCGTAGGAGACCTGATTGATAACTTCGAAGGCCATAGCCAAACCCTAACTTATATTGCTAACAATGGCGACAATAGTGTTGATCCGGTGATTGGAGATATGCTAAACCCCGGAGCCACTGGTGGTGGAGCTTTTGGCCCTGATTACGCACCTCCCGGGCACGTGGTTGTTGGTATGAACATTTGGACACCTAACGGAAATGGTTGGGCTACCGGTATGCAGCTACGTTATGCTCCTGTTTCAGTCGTTACCAGTGGAGGAGGAGGACTTACCACTACGTTGACAGCTACTGATGCAGCCGGCAACGATGTAAGTTGTACCGTTACTGTTACTGTCGTTGATAATATTGCCCCGATGGCAACGGCACTTAACCCTACGGTTACCCTCAATGATGGTAACGTAAGCCAAACGCTGAGTGGCGCCGAATTAGTAATGGCTACTGATAATTGTACCCCAACTGACGAACTCATCTATGAATTTGATCGTGATCCAACTTTTGGCCCCGATGATATTGGTGAGAACACCATATTTGTTACAATAAGGGATGCCAGCGGTAACGAAACAGTAGTAGAAGTGACCGTAGCGGTCACCTTTGACCAGCCTAACCTCGCTTGTATTGGTGAGATCAACCTTACGCTCAACGACGAGTG
>CAYPIM010000136.1:0-16323 GCA_964410795.1 uncultured Lewinella sp.
AACTACAAAGTAAAAGACATTAACCTTGCCGCCTGGGGCCGTAAGGAAATTCGCCTCGCTGAGGCGGAAATGCCCGGCCTGATGGCCCTCCGTGAGGAGTTTGGTGCCAGCAAGCCACTCAAAGGAGCCCGCATTGCTGGCTGCCTGCACATGACTATCCAGACGGCCGTACTCATCGAAACCCTCGTGGAACTCGGTGCTGAGGTTACCTGGTCTTCCTGCAATATCTTTTCTACCCAAGACCACGCCGCTGCCGCAATTGCCGCAGCCGGTATCCCCGTTTTTGCCTGGAAAGGTATGAACGAAGAAGAATTCAACTGGTGTATCGAGCAGACGCTTCACGCCTTCCCCGGCGGTGAGCCCCTGAACATGATCCTCGACGATGGCGGTGACCTCACCAACATGGTCTTCGATGACTACCCGCAGCTCTGCGACGGCATCAAAGGCCTCTCCGAAGAAACCACCACCGGCGTACACCGCCTCTACGAGCGCATGAAGAAAGGCACCCTTGTGATGCCCGCTATCAACGTGAACGACTCCGTAACTAAATCTAAGTTCGACAATAAGTACGGCTGTCAGGAATCTGCCGTAGACGCCATTCGCCGCGCTACTGACGTAATGATGGCCGGTAAGGTCGCCATCGTTGCTGGCTACGGAGACGTTGGTAAAGGAACCGCCGCTTCTCTGCGCGGTGCCGGTTGCCGCGTGATCGTCACCGAAGCCGATCCCATCTGTGCCCTCCAGGCTGCCATGGACGGATTTGAGGTGAAGAAGATGATGAGCGCCATTCACCGCGCTGACATCATCGTTACCGCTACCGGTAACTTCAACATCCTCACCGAGCAGCACTTCAAGGCGATGAACGATAAGGTCATCGTTTGTAACATCGGTCACTTCGACAACGAGATCGACATGGCATGGCTCAACGAAAACTACGGTTCTACCAAAGACCAGATCAAGCCACAGGTTGATCTCTATAACGTAGATGGAAACGACATCATCATCCTCGCCGAAGGCCGCCTGGTGAACCTCGGTTGTGGCACCGGTCACCCATCTTTCGTAATGTCCAACTCCTTCACTAACCAGACGCTTGCGCAGCTGGAACTGTGGGAAAACAGCGACAAGTACGAAAATAAAGTGTACATGCTGCCCAAGCACCTCGATGAGAAAGTTGCCCGCCTGCACCTCGCCAAGATTGGCGTTGAGCTGGAAGAACTTTCTACCGCACAGGCTGAGTACATCGATGTACCGGTTGATGGCCCTTACAAGCCGGAGCATTACCGCTACTAGTTGGTGGACAGTCTTCGTTTCCTGTTTAAATTTAAAACCCCACGCAAGCTTTGCTTGCGTGGGGTTTTAAATTTAAACAGGAAACGAAGACTGAAAATCTACCCAGATTACGAGGAGAAGCTGCGGCAAAAAGACAAATCATTGTAGTGGCGTAGAGTCTAGCGAAGGCGGTAGCCGCAGCGGTCAATGACGGCACACTACTGGACATTCTTGATTTTCCACCTCACCCTCCGCCCTCTACACTACGTCTCGCCTAAGGCTCAACGGAGAGGGAACCTATAGTCTGACGGTTTAAAAAGTATATCCTCCCTTAAGGGCAATCAGGCCGTCTGTTTCAATGGCCAAGCCGACAACAAACTGGCGAATACTAGCGTACGCCCCAAGGGAAACGCCCAACATGTTATTCTTGAGGTCATCCCGGTTAGGCCGCTCGGATGTAAAGCTATTGACGCCGAAAAGAGCATTGATGTACGGCCGAACTTTACGCGCCGGGCTTGTGAAGTAAAGGCGAGGCCCAACCAGTACGTTGAAGCTTTTATCGATACTTGAGTTCCCACTTAAAAAGCCGCTGTTTACCTCAACACGTGCGTAGGAAACTTGCCCTTCCACCGCAAAAAAATTGCTAATGTTATAGAAGGGCATAATGCCCAAATGGATGCCACCACCTTCGTCAAGTATCGGAACGGCGTAGCCTACAGTACCGTTTACGGAGAAGTCTTGTGCTGTGGCGTTTTCGCCGTAGCAGAGGAGAAGCAGAAAGAATAATGGGTAGCGTAAAAGGAACATGGAATTGGAGTTGTTTATGAAGCTGCATTAAAACTGTTCTAGCGCGTTCCTTAGAGCACTCAAAGCTAATAAGTTTTACCTAGTATTTCGGAGACAACTATCGTAAAGTCCGCCTTCCCCCGGTTTCGCTCACTTAGGCTCGTTGGGTCACTTTCTTCGATGGTGGTAATGGTCATCACCTTCAGTTCCGGCGCGTACTGCTTCAGGTACCAACCGATGCCTTCGTAATCATCGGAGTGGTAGGAGCCGTTGAGGTGCAGGAAGGCGGAGCCCGCCTTTTTGTTGGCCACGATGAAGTGGGCCATGGTTGCATCCTTGATCGCCTGGGCCATGGGGAAGGTTTCGCCGCCGTGGCCGCCGGGCATCATTTCCAACATTCGGACATAGCCTGGGAGGGTAGCGTCGTAGGGAATAGGAAGGGGAGGGAGCAGGGCTTTTTCCGAAGAGGTTACTTCATTCAGTGCATCAAGACCACCTTTAAAAACGCTGCGGGCGTACTTGCGAGGAACATTGGTGGCGATCACGGGAACGTTGTTCTTGGAGGCCCAGTCAACCACCGGTTTGTAGTCGGTTTTAAAGTTGCTCCAGAGGCCTTCACCAACGGAGTCGATGGCGGAGACTTCTACGCTTCCGGCGAGGTAATCGTTCAGGACCTCTTGCTGATCTGATTCAAACATTTCCATACCAATGGTCAAGGGGGCGGCGGCGCGCAGGTGCAGGGCGAGGTTATATTGAAGCCAGTGGACAACGGCATCGTTGTGGCTCTCTCCGAAGAGAATGACATCGGCCTTGCTAGCTTGTTTAACGAGCTTCTTGAACTTCGTCTGCTTACCGTCCTGATTGTACAAGGCGTACGGGCTGGGGTCGGATTGGGCGGAGAGGGCTGCGGTCATGAGTGTCAATAAGAGGACAGGTAGGAAACGGCGTAGCATTGGTAGAATTTGGGCTAAGATACGGTTCACCCTTCGTTATATTTGCCTTATGAACGAAACCGAAAACCGAAAACCAAAGTGGCTACGCAAACTAGAGCGTGAAAGTTGGCAAGCTGAGTTGATCATTTCAGGTGCGGCCCTTTTAGGCTCGTTGCAATTACCCGGTGTTCTGGAAAAATTTCAACATTATCTTTTATTGAACTACGAGCAGGCTTCGCTTCATTTGTGGTTTTTTGCTACGTCTTACTGGGCATTATTTGTGTATGGATTGGTCTTCCTTTTTGTATTTCACTTCATTGTTCGGGCCCTGTGGATCGGGCTGGTAGGCCTCAACAGCATTTACCCAGATGGTATTATAGAGACGGCCCTTTCGAGTAAGGACTATCAAGAAAAGATGAAGGCGGAATATGGAGACATCGATGGTTTCATCAACCGCCTGGACCGCCTTGGCAGCGGCATGTTCGGGACGGGCTTTACCTTCATCGGCTTGTTCTTTAACCTGGGCTTGTTTATGTCCGTGGCAATCCTGTTAATAACGTTTCTACAAAGCTTAGGCGTACCAGATTTTTGGGCGTGGTTTGCTGGGCTGAGTCCGGTGATTTTTACTTTTCTCATTTCTATTTTTAGTACGGTTTTGAACCTGCCGAAATTTCGAGATAAGGCATGGGTGAAGCAGTACCACTTTCCACTGGCAAAGTTTATGACCAGCCTGAGTTACCCCGTCAATACCAGGTATATAGCTACCGGCCTGATGCTCATCAGTAGTAACTCTACCCCCAAGGAGACAAAGGCTATGGATGTTGTAAAAGGGCTAATTATGGTGATGGTGGGGTCGGTCTTGATTGGCGTTGTTCTGGGTATGTCTGGCGGGATTAAGCCACAGTTTATGGACCGTCCGTACCACCGGATGGGAGACGATGAAACTGGCATTGACGTCAGCAACTATGCAGACGCTGGCTACGAAGGCATACTCTATGAGCCGATGCTCTCCACCCTTCATCCTGCGGCGGACGGCCCACTGTGGGTCTGGGTTCCCTTACCTGAGCGGGAACTATCGGTCATGCTGGATGGGTGTTCCCAACCGGAAGTTGACACCGAGTTGTCCCGCTCAGAACAACGTAAACCTAAGCGGCAACGTCTCATCGCCTGCGCCGCAGAATACATCGAACTATACCTCGATGAGCAACCGCTTGATCTCCCAACCGCTTTGCGGGAATACCGCGCTACGGAGGCGGTGGCCGAACAGTTCGGCGTTCGTTTTGATTTGAGTAAGCACGCTCTTTCTCTTGGCCAACACAAGCTCAAAGTCGTCACGCATTATCCGTTGGAGACCGATGCAGGTACAAAATTTCGAACTACCTACATTACGTTTTTTGTCACTAAAGATGGAAACACGAGTCCTGTTGAATCGTGATAGACATCGCAGATTATGTACAGTAATCACTGAAAGGAGTACGGTGTCTCAGTTACCTTTCCCTATTTTCGCGTCCAACAAATTAAAAACCCATGTCAGATTCAACCACCCTTGGCGTCGGCAGCCGTGTTCGTCATCCCGCCTACGGAGAAGGCGTGATTATTAAGCTTTACAAAGCTGCCTATGATGTCGTTTTTATGTCTCAGGGCATCAAATCCGTTGGCCGTGAGTTTTCTGGCTGGGACGTAATCGAAGCCATTGAGCCCGACGAAACGGTCTCTTTTAACGAAGCAGAAGAAGCACTCGTTCGTATTCTCCGAACCTACAACGGCATTCAGGAAACCACCCAGCTCGGTGATAAATGGGACGGTGGAACACTTGTATTAAAACCAGGAGAAATTGGCTTGGCGACCAAAGAAATGCCCATCGATACTTTCTTCCATAAGATCGTTATGGTCCGGGACCGCTTGCGGGTAATGGAGCAGCGCATCAACTCCAGCAAACTGACCGACGAGGAGAAAGTCAACCTGCAACAGTACATTACCCGGATTTACGGGTCCCTCACTTCGTTCAATGTATTGTTCCGGAGAAAGGAAGATCATTTTACGGGGAGTAAGGGGTAGTGATAACTAAAGTTAGTAGTGCGGAGTAGGTAAGTAGCCGGACCTTTGGGGCAAACCCATAAGTCATGCCTTGGAATAACGTACTCATCGATTCAGAAATTCTTGCTGTTCACGCGGCCTTACTCCCGACCGGCAGCGGAGGTCAGGTACTTCTTTTTGGAGGTGATGAACACTGGGGGGCACAGGCTGAAACACAAGCCGGGGAGAAATATAAAAAGACACGCCTGTACGATGTGTCTGGTGAGGACTTGGTTTCAGGCTTCATTGCTTCTCCGGATAGCGATGTGTTTTGTGCGGGGCATGCTTTTTTGCCCGATGGGCGCCTGCTTATTGGTGGAGGAACCTCCAAATGGCCAACTACTATGGACCACCATAACCATAGCCTGGACTTTTTAGGGCACCGCCGTTGTTGGGCCTTCAACCCTTTTGAAACCGATAACGAAAAGAAGTGGACCGAAGTGCGTCGTATGGCACCACAGCCAGGAAAGGAAGCTGAAGATATCGGAGGTGGAAGATGGTACCCAACCCTCACCACCCTTGGGAACGGAGAAGTAATTGCCTTTTATGGCCATCTTACCCAAGAAGATACCCGCCACCGAAACTCCACACCGGAAAAATACCGACTGGGGGCCAATAACTGGACTTTGCTGCCGCAAATGTCTCCGCCTACTGCCCCTGGATCGGGTATTCGGCACCTAATGTATCCTAGAACTTGGCAGTTGCCTTCGGGCCTGATGTTTTTTGCAACGCCCATGCCTTCAACGGGTAATGATGCTGACGGGTACTTTTGTACCTTCTATAATCCGGTCACCGGAGACTATGAAGCCCCTACGGATATAGCTCCTGCCAGTGGATGGTCTACCGCCTGGAATATGCCTGCAGTAATGCTTCCCCTTTTACCGTCGGAAGAATACCGGCCTCGGGTTATGGTTTGCGGGAACACAACGCCCCAAATAATTGACCTGGGAGCAGTTGCGCCCGCCTGGACGGATACCGCAGCGCGTACCGGAGCGGCAATGGGAAGAATCAGGAGCCACAGTATTGCTGTTTTACTGCCTACCGGCCAGGTATTTCACACCGGAGGGGTAAGTGCAAACAACCCTGAAGCGCCTGTCTATGAACCTGAGTTGTACACTCCTGCTATCGATTGGGGGACGGGAGATTATTCCGGAACGGATAGTTGGGTAAGCCTTGAGCCGGGGCAGATTAGCCGGAATTATCACTCTACGGCACTACTGTTACCTAATGGATCAATTTGGACTGCAGGCGGAAATACTAACGCACAATCTGGGAATCCTGATGCTGATGCAAACCTTGACGTCGATGGCAATACGAAGAAGATTGGGATGAAGCAAATAGAGCTTTACGAACCCGCCTATATGTCAGTTGCCGGGCGGCCCGAAATTACTTCAGTACCAAAAGCAATAGGTTATGGTCAGCGTTTTGAAGTTCGGTGTACACGAGCAGATGATATTGAAAGAATAGCTTTCCTCCGAAATGGATCCGCTACGCATGGTACAGATTACGACCAGCGGTACGTTGGGCTCTCTTTTGTCTACGAAGGAGGAGATCGATTGATTGTAAGCGCTCCACCGAACGGTAATGTAGCTCCTCCTGGTTACTACACGCTATGGGTTATTGACGATGCGGGGAACCCTTGTCAAGAGGCAAGTTTTGTCCGAATGGCGTTTCTGGGCTGCGAAGTAATTGCGGACCGTAGCACTTTTTCAAGTTACGAGGTAGACGCGCTACTTTCCGGTGCTGCAACTGCTCGTTTTAACGACGCACTTTACGTTGTCTATGATGGTTTTGTGCCAGCGGAATTAAACCAACCTGGGGCCGGGCCATCCGTAAACATTGAAGACTCACTTGGTAACGCTGTTGATGGATTTTCTCTCTCATTGCAGGCTACCTTATTGGAAGATGATACCCTTGCTCCGGGCTTACCGCAACGCGTAACGTTTGTTTATGATGTTGTATTCAGTAACAATAATGCATTCTCTTTCCCCGATAGTTCACTTGGAGTAAGGCTGACTTTTGACCTGGCACAGCACATTTGCCGCGCAAATATAAATTTAATAAAAGAGCCTAACCCCTATATGCGCGATAGTGTAGAAGGGGCTGATGGTGAGTACAATCCCCACTGGTTAAGTACTGATCTGAGGGTGTTTCAGATTGAAGAGGGCGATGTCTTATCTGGCACCGGGATAACTCACGGAGCCTCTTCTTCTTCACCGTTTACCTTTTTGAATGCGCTTTTACCAGAGTTAAATGGCAGGCCGGAAAATAGCAGCCATCCGTTTTTAGCAATCTCCACGGATCAGCAGGGAAGTAGTCTTGAGCTTGCCCGATCGGTGAATGGTAAGAGAAGATATAATTATGCTATCGCCAAGGTCCGCTACCGGGCTACTGCAATTCCTCCGGGCTCAGATGACCTTCGGGTGTTCTTCCGAATGTTCAAAACCGCAGCTACGGGAATGAATTATAATACCGCCACTACTTACCGACGCTCGGGAGACGGGCCTGGCGCAACGCCCTTACTTGGCCTTAGTGGCTACGAACTGGCAACAATTCCGTTTTTTGCTGCACCACGGGTAAATACCGCAACTCAATCAATGACGACTCAGTCTGACCCGCTAAATAGCCAACCTCTGACTGCGGGAGGAAGTGCCGAACAAACCCTTTACTTTGGTTGCTGGCTTGATATCAACCAGACGGAACAATACTATCCCATCGCCCCCGGACCTGATAACGGTCCTTTTAATAATCGTCGTTCTATTCAGGAACTGATCCGTGGAGAACATCAATGCTTGGTGGCCGAACTGCACTTTTTACCAGATCCTATCCCTGGGAACGCCCGACCCGGCAACAATGATAACCTGTCGCAGCGTAACTTGGCAATTGTAGCTTCTGATAATCCAGGATCTCTGGCCACCCATACGGTACAACATACTTTTGAGTTGAAGGCTTCTTCCTTGAGCAACTATGCACAACTAATGTCTGGCCTGGAATATGGAGACCTAAGGTCTAAACGAAAATATTTCGGCCCGGATCAGTTGATGATTCGTTGGCATAATATCCCCAGAGATTCAACAGCGGAAATTTTCTTTTCCGGAATTGAGGTAGACGATATTCTTACCTTGGTTCAGAACAGGCTAGGTGCTGAAGTTCTAATTAAGATTGACGAAAATACACTAGCCGTAAAGGTGACAGATATCACTTTTCTGCCGATCCCTCCCGGAAAAGCAAAGGATATTCCGGGGTTGATCAGTATTAGTCTCCCGGATAATGTGGTTAAAGGGGAGCATTACCATGCTACGTGCTACCAAGTCTCTGGCCGCCAGGGAACCATCCTTGGCGCGTTCGAAATAAGTATTCCTGTTTCCAAGGCAAACTTATTACTCGAAAGAGAGGAGCGGAAGCTGTCGGTCCTTCGGCACATATCATCTACCATCCCCGCTACCAACCACTGGTTTCCGGTTTTTGAGCGATACCTTGGTCAAATTGCTGATCGGGTAGATGGATTTGGCGGAAATGCTGATGCAATCGCCCCTAACCCTGATGGTACTGGCATACCCTTGGGAGGAGCAGCTGAAAACGAAGAATTGAACCAGAAAACCTGCCCTGAACAATGGGGAGTCGCTTTCATCATTGGCTTGATTGCACTTCTGATTCTGTGGCCCTTGAAAACGGCCGTAATGGCAGGGGCTTTATTGGGCCTTCTGGTTTTGGGGACAGGGATGTTCATCTCATGGTACCGCCGGTGTTGCCCCTCTAGGTGCACAATTTTACAGACCATCCAATTTGGTTTATTAGTGGCCTTGGGTATTCTCGCAATTCTATGGTTAATGGGCCGGGGGCAAGAACTCCGGTTCCCGCTTAGCTACTGGATAGTGTTAGTTGTACTTATGTTGCAGGTCTACCAAATGGCCAAACCATGTAACTCATGTGACTCCTGCCAGGGTGAAAAGTAGTGTTCCTTATCCTGCCTAATGCCTGTGTTGAATTGTGCCTGTTAAGCCGAAAAGGAATGCGTTCTCGGAAATAGCGTCGCGGCAAACTATCTTTGCCACGTGCAAGAAAATTCACAAACCACCCCGAACAACAGTAGCCGCGAGCCGGCTCCTCTCCAACGCCGTTTTATCGCCTGGTTGTTAGACAGAATTGTGCTTCTTCCCTTCACCGGAGGCCTCTTATATGCCATCGTCGAAATGAAGTCCATGGCTTTTGCCATCCTTATGATGGTGGCTGAAGCAGCTTATAAACCGATCATGGAGGCTGTTTATGGCCAAACATTGGGTAAAAAGTGGATGAACATAAGTGTGGTGAACCAGAAAGGCTTTACCCCCATTTCCTGGAATCAGAGCCTGCTAAGGTTCTTACCCTGGGCGGCGATATTCTACGCAACGGTATTCATCATTGTCCGCCACTTTCAGGCGGATGGTTTTATGGAAGTGGATTCCTGGACGGCTTACCTCGAATTTAGCCAGGCCCATCCGCTGGGGGAAAACTTGTTTATCGCCATGATCAATTATCTACCGTTGTTTTCGGTGATGTGGGTAATGTCCGATCCAATGAAAAGAGCTTTACACGATCGGGTGGCAGGGACCGTGGTATTGACTTCCGATCTAGACGATTAAGACCAGTAGTTTTCCCACTCGTTGAATTACTATCGCGCTTATTATTCTCCGAACCTGCTCGTCTGTGCTGAAAGAAATCAGGATTATTTCTTCATCGTGTCCCGCTTCACCCGGCGCGCATTCTCAAGAAATTGTTGACGTAAACTACGAATTCGAGATAGTTCGGATTCCATGGCCTCCGGAGCTGGGACGCTGCTCATAATTTCGTTGCGGTCCCAGAAATTTGGGTCATAGGCCATAGTCACTTCACGGACCTTCTTTTCCTTGTCAAGGAATTTTCCCTTTTTAGTCTTCCTGATTGTTTTAGGGTTGGTGATGACATCAGTTACGAAAAGTACCTTGTTGGAAAAATGAGTCTGAGAATGACTGTTGTAGCTGAATTGAGATACATGCTGCAGCTGTTTGACGTAATACTTCCCGTTTATTTTCTGGTAGACCGCGTCTTGGTACCAGTCTTTTTCAGGGTCTCCATTAGTCACCCGCAGGAAGGCCAGGTCCGTTTTATTGATCAGAAGCTCACCGGTAAGAAAGGACTCGAAGGCACGTGCCATATTGGAATCTAACTTGGAAGTACTAAAGTCTACTCCGTATTGAATTCTGATCAGCGTATCCTTGCCGTCCAGGTATTCCCCACGTTGGGTAAAGGTCATGAACTCCATCTCTTTCTTTTCACCAATCGCTGCAAGCCAGTGCACCTTCTGCATTCTTGCGGGATTGGTGAAACCTTCGTACCCGCCTTTCAGTACAAACTGGCTATTGTTACGGGTCTGAAATTGCTTAGTCGCATTACCTGTGTAATCAGACATACGAAACTGATTGATCCAACTCTTGGTCGCTCGATCGGGATCAATATAGGTTTTATCTCTTATGTTGACCATCGCTTCTACAAGCTGTGAGTATTCGCCGTCGTCTATGTCATACTGCCGGAAATAAGCACTTAATAGGTAATCATCAGTGCCGTAATTATCAGGTATAGCCTCAATAGCCCGCCGCACGATTTGTTTTAAGCCCAAATCTGACATTACGACGATTTCTTGAAGCTCGACGAAGCTCGAACTCATCTGTAGATTCAAGTAAGTCTGGTTTTCTCCAAGGTCAGCTAGCCGCTCAAAGTGCGTCTGGTAACTCATCAATGAGAACACGAGTTCGTCCTTCATTTGATCTTCAGAAATCTTGATGGTGTATTCGCCACGCTCGTTGGTCAATACCCCAACGGATTGCTCGGACTTTAAAAAAACGTTGACGAATGATAATGGCGCTCCGTTAACTGAATTGGTAACTATACCAGTGAGGGTACGCTGGGCGGGTAAATGCGCTACGCCTAGAAAAAGGGACAAAAGTAGTAATAGGTGTTTCAAGAGAATGGGGATTTAGGATAAGATAGGAGTCTGAATTTAAGCAAAAAACAGCAATTACGCCTATCAACAAAGCTAGAGCGGTGTGATTTGTAGGCCGTTAAAATTCGCGATGGGTTGATCATAGCCTTCGGCTTCGATCAACCCATCGCTAGACGATGACCCTCTCCGGGGCAATACTTGTAGTACAGATTGTACCTGCTACTCTTTCGTCTTTTATTCCCTTGTCCTTACTCCGCAGGATCCTCAGCCAACGTAAACGTCCGCGTAACTGGGTTAAGCGGTGCATCTACCTTCTCGCCGTTCTTCATTAGGGTAAGCTCAACGGTATTTTCCCCCATGGGGAGGCCGGTCAGGTAGTACGGGCGCCACTCGTCGATGGTATAGGTTACTTTACCGTTTACTACTGCCTTTACATAGTATTCGGAACCGAGGTTGACATTGACGGGGTAAAAATCAAGCATCACGTTATCGGTATTCTTTTTGCCGACGTACTTGCCCTTGGGGCGGCTGTAGAAGAGCATGGGGTCAGTGATGGGTTCCTTACTGGTGAAGGCGGCATCCTTTACGCTTACTTTCCAAGCTTTATGGGCCTGAGCAGTCTTGATGCTTTCGTGGTAACTGCGGCTGAGGAAGGTGAGGATGTGGTGCTCACCGTCGGGAACATCCTGCTCGAAGGTCGGCTCGTATTTAGCGATGTAAGGCTCGTTGTTAATGATAAGGTGGGCGTGTTGGCCTTTGCCGGAGTTGGCGCACATCAGTGCGTCGGCGTCAGGAGTGGGTACCGCAAACTCATAGCCCGTAGTCTCGTAGGTGAATTTGCCGCCATTGTAGTCCCAGCCGGTAATCGTGGCGTCGGGGAAATCCTTGGTGGCTGGCATGGGGGTAAGTTTCGGAGCGTCATCCATTGCTTTACCGGCCTCGGCCATGAGGTCTTCGGCGGCTTTGGTGGCGTTTTCTTCTGCCTTGTCCATGGTCTCCGTTGGGTTCCCGCAGGCAGAGATGAGCAGAGCAAGAGCGAATAAAGTTAAAAAGCTGTAAAAGCGCATAGTGGGTGTGTTGAATCAAGTAGTCGGATATCCAAGCTGTCAGATCGTTGAAACAGTAGGGGAACTACTGGTCTGTTTGACGGCTGGTATCCAATCACAAAGGTTGGTTAACTAATCACGGAACTACCGTGTTCTCTAATAAACCCCATAAAGCATTTAAGTTCGTGAATAAGCAAAGGGAAATTATTGAATTGCGGGTAGATGGCATGGATTGTAACCATTGTGCCATGTCAATTCATCGCTTCCTTGAGCGTAAAGGACATACGGATGTACTGGTTAATTTTCAGACTAAGGAGGTCCGGTTTAGGCAGAATGAGGATTTGCTAGACCTTGATGGTATCCGTTCAGGCATTAACCGGCTAGGCTTCACCGTAATAGAACAAGGAGAACGGAATCAGGATGACCACGGCCATGCCCACGAACATGAAGACAAGGCCCGCCGCCGGCTTCTTCTCTGTGCCTTACTTACCGCTCCTTTACTGATCGCTCACCTATTGATGACCTTCGGTATCAAGATCGGACTGATGCACAATGGCTGGGTACAGCTTGCTTTGGCCGGACCAGTTTACGCAATAGGAGGCTTGTATTTCGGGAAGTCCGCCTTAGCAGGTCTGCGCGAGCGGATGCTTAATATGGATGTACTGATTTTTATCGGTGCCACGGCAGCTTTTGTGTACAGCATGGTGGGCCTTGTCTGGCAGGATCCCGACTATTATTTTTTTGAAACGGCTGCGACCATCATTACGCTGGTCCTAATTGGAAACTGGCTGGAGGCACGGGCGGTAGAACGAACAACGACGGCTATTGGAGCCCTCTCTGACCTGCAAGAAGAAAATGCCCAGCGGGTTACGGAGAGTGGCGCTACGGTTAGTATTCAAGTGGAGGAGGTTGAGGTAGGAAATAAGTTGCGGGTCAATACCGGAGATAAAGTTCCACTAGATGGGGAAATTCTGACCGGTACGGTAACCGTCAACGAAGCGATGTTGACGGGAGAGAGTATGCCCGTGGAAAAATCAAAAGGCGACCGGGTGCTTGGCGGCACCATCGTTGTGTCCGGACAAGCAGTCTTTACCGTGACAGCAGGTTACAAAGACGGAACGCTGACTAAGATTATTGACCTCGTAAAATCTGCCCAGGCAGACAAGCCTGACCTGCAACGCCTGGCCGACCGCGTCAGTGCAGTCTTCGTACCGGGTGTGCTGGCCATTGCTTTGCTGACTTTCTTGGTTGGCTGGGGAGGCGGCTTTTTTACCGCTACTAAAGCGTTGATGAACGCCATCGCCGTACTCTTGATCTCCTGCCCGTGCGCAATGGGGTTGGCTACCCCGACGGCCGTGATGGTTGGGGTTGGGCGACTTGCCCGACTGGGCGTTTTGATCCGTGGCGGGAGTACGGTAGAACGCTTTGCAGGCATCGAGCGTATGGTGTTCGATAAAACTGGTACACTGACTACCGGCGAGCTTCGGGTGGAACGTTTTTCCGTTGCAAAAGGTGTATCGGAACCTGAAATACGCAGCATCATTTATACCATGGAACAGCATTCCAGCCACCCAATTGCCGCTTCGATCCTTGCTTTTTTTAAAATGACTTCCCCTGCACCTGCGGCCGCGCCTCTTTCTGTTACTGAAACACCAGGCCTGGGCCTAAACGCCTCCGACGAGGAGGGGAACCGCTACTACCTCGGGGCTACACATAAACTTCCTGCGGGGGTAGAAATTCCAGAAAATACGGATGTTGTATTGCTGAAAAACGATCAATACCTCGCGAGTTTATCACTGGCTGATGATTTGCGGAAAGGGGCGCGGACGCTGGTGCAAAGTTTGGACGAGGCAGGCATTGAAACCGCTCTGCTGACCGGAGACCGGCGCGCAAAAGCGGATTCCGTCGCCAAAGAACTAGGCATAAAAACAGTGTTCGCCGAACAACTCCCTGCTGAAAAACTGGAACGTATTGCCGTGCTCTCCGCCGAAAAACCAACCGCGATGATCGGAGATGGCATCAACGATGCAGCTGCGCTCTCGCGAGCGGACCTTGGCATCTCCTTTGGCGGCGGCTCCGCCGCCGCACTAGACGCCGCCCAGGTTGTCCTCCTTCGCGACGACTTAAGCCTACTCACGGAAGGTCGTAAGGTAGCTGCGCTTACGCTCCGCACGATCAAAGAGTCACTTTTCTGGGCCTTCAGCTATAATATAGTCGCCATTCCACTAGCTGCCATGGGCTTCCTGAATCCGATGTGGGCGGCCCTGTTTATGGCCTTTTCTGATGTGGTAGTGATTGGTAATGCTATCCGGCTTAAATCGCGGAATGCATAGTTCCGATCGAGGCCTTCCAGGCCGAGCTTGCCGCAGGAAAGCGACTCATATGCTAATGACTCATTCGGGACTTTCTGCTGAAGTAGTACAGTTTTGGTAACTCCATAATATTGGCCCGCCCTTAGAAAGCCATGATTGGAACAATTGTCAACTTAAGGTTTGGCTCACACTGCTAGACATTTTTGGCTCCCTTTCGCTGCGCGGCTGCCTGAGGCGGTCCGTCGAGCCTTAGGCGAGACGTGTGGGAGAGGGCGGGGGGAGAGGCGGAAATTCAAACCTCGAAGAAGCCACGAAGCGGAAATGTCCAGTAGTGTGGGGTTGGCTTTTAAAGATACCCATCCTAACGTTTGTCAAGACAACTGACTATCTTTCCGGCCAAGTTTAATTGATCCGGTATGCAAACGATTTCCGTCTTCGACATTTTCAAAATTGGGGTAGGCCCGTCTAGCTCTCATACCCTCGGGCCGTGGAAAGCTGCTTTGGCGTTTCGCGAGTTATTACCGGAAATGTTGGAGGTTGTGTCCGTTAAAATTTTGCTGTATGGTTCCTTGAGTAAAACCGGCATCGGTCACGGAACGGACATCGCCGTGCAGCTCGGCCTTGAAGGCTTTGATCCGGAAACCATCGAAACGGCAGACATTCCCTTCCACATCAGCCGCATTCGTTCGGAGAAGTTATTGCAAATGGCTCAGCGGGCTGAGGGACCGGTAAGTGTTCCTTTCGACCCTGATACAGATATTGTTTTCGAACAACGTAGCCGCTCTTTTCATCCGAACGGACTAACATTTATCGCTCGTCTTCGCTCCGGTAGGAAGGTGCGGCGTACTTATTATTCTATTGGTGGGGGCTTCATAGTTCGTGAGGGATCTGCTAGCGAGTTGATTGAACGTCCGCGGATTCCGTTTCCAACCGAGACTGCAGAAGAACTGCTCCATTACGCCCGATCATCTGGGAAATCCATCGCAGAAATTGTATTGGCCAACGAATTGCGTGAGTATTCTGTAGAAGCTTTGAACGAAAAGATAGACCGTTACCTCGGTGTATTCACCGGTGTAGTCCATAAGGGCTGCACCGCTCCGGAGGTGAATTTGCCCGGCGGCTTGAACGTAAAACGGCGAGCTCGTAAGATGGCCGCCCGGCTGTTAGGGGCTCCGGCTGCTGCGGAAGCCGCAGCTTTTGATGAGCAGCTACGCTCCATCACCCCTGATTTTACAACGGTCACCAGCTGGGTTAGCTGTTTTGCTCTTGCGGTAAACGAAGAAAACGCGGCGCTGGGACGCGTGATTACGAGCCCAACCAACGGCGCAGCTGGCGTCATTCCCGCAGTGTTGTTCTATTATCGTTACTTCTGTAAACAAGCCAGTGCTGTTGGTGAACGAAACTTTTTCCTCGTTGCCGGAGAGATTGGCTCCTTGTTCAAGAAGAATGCGACCATCTCCGCAGCAGAAGGTGGGTGCCAGGCCGAAATTGGGGTAAGCTCCGCTATGGCTGCTGCTGCGCTTACGGAAGCCCTGGGCGGTACGCCTGAACAAACCCTGATGGCTGCCGAAATTGCAATGGAACATCATCTTGGCCTTACTTGTGATCCCATCGGCGGCCTGGTGCAGATTCCCTGCATCGAGCGTAACGCAATGGGGGCAATGAAGGCGATTACCGCCGCAAACCTCGCATTGCAGTCTGAGGCAGACGATGCCATCGTTGACCTGGACTCCGTGATCCGTACCATGCTGGATACCGCCCGGGCTATGCATGCTGACTATAAGGAGACGGCAGAGGGCGGGCTGGCGGTACGGGTTTCGGTTGCTGCGGCTAGTTGTTAACCGGTCGATGCGCTCTCCGAGTGTGAGCGGTGTGAGCACTCTCCGAGTGCGAATACTGTCTGTTGCTTAATTTTCTAGACAGCGGCTGAAGCCGCGCCTACT
>CAYPIM010000137.1:0-14238 GCA_964410795.1 uncultured Lewinella sp.
CCAGGGGCTTGAATTCAAAAGTGCCCTGGAAGTCGTCCGACTTTTGCATCGTGATTTTGTCCGGCGTCTGGAAGTTCAGAATACTGCTCATATAGAATTTTGATTCTCTGGAGTGATGTGTCATCATGTTAGCGTGGAAAACGCCTCGATGCAAACACCTGGATATTAAATTAGTTTGCCCCAGCGGGCCCGGAGGCCGGCTGGGGACGGGATGGCGGTCGGAAGGGGGGGGGAAGACACGCCACCCAGGGGGGGCTCTTTCGCCCGCCAGGTCAAAAACAGACCGACGGGCGAAAAAGTAAGGGTAACCTTACTTAGAGTAAAGTTCTACGATCAACTGGGTGTTGATCTTCTCCGGAATGGCTTCACGCTCCGGGTAAGCGAGGAAAGTTCCTTCCATCTTTTCGGAGTCAAAGGAAAGCCAACCGTAGTTACGGACATCGCTCTTACCAGCAACGGAGTCACGGATGACCTCGAGGCCTTGAGACTTGTTACGAACAGAGACTACATCTCCGGCACGAAGCTGGGTAGATGGTACGTTGTTCAAACGGCCGTTTATCATGATGTGGCGGTGAGAAACGAGCTGACGGGCAGCGCGGCGCGTAGGGGCGAGGCCCAGACGGAACACCACGTTGTCCAAACGAGCTTCAAGCAGCTGAAGCAGCACCTCACCCGTGATACCACGGCTGGAGGCAGCTTTCTTGAACAGGTTCAGGAACTGACGCTCGAGTACACCGTAGGTGAACTTAGCAATCTGCTTCTGCGTAAGCTGAAGTTTGTAATCGGAGGGTTGGCGGCGCTTGCCACGGGTGTTACCGTGTTGTCCGGGCTTGTACTTCTTCTTTTCGAAGGCACGGCTGTAACCGAAAATCGGTTCGCCGAGAGCACGGGCTTTTTTCGCCTTAGGACCAGTGTATCTAGCCATAGTGACTTGGAGTCTTTAGCTCTCCATCATCCTAAAAAATGGGTGGACGAGCGGGAGAATTAATATTAGGAGGAGGAAGTATTAGACGCGACGACGCTTTGGAGGGCGGCAGCCGTTGTGTGGCATCGGGGTTACGTCTTTGATTTTGCTGACACGAATGCCTGCACCATCAAGGGCACGGATAGCGGCCTCACGACCGGCTCCTGGGCCTTTAACGTAAACCTCAACCACGCGAAGGCCGAGTTCGTAAGCTTCACGAGCAGCGTTGCCAGAGGCAACCTGTGCAGCGTAAGGCGTAGATTTCTTAGAACCACGGAATTTCTCCTTACCAGCGGTTCCCCAGCTGATAACATCACCCTTCTTATTGGTGATGGTGATGATGATGTTGTTGAAGGAAGCCTGGATGTATGCCAGACCTTCGTTCTCCACCTTGACGCTTTTTTTCTTGGCCACGCGGCCACCACTAGTTGGTCTCTTAGCCATTACTTAGTTACTTTTTTCTTGTTCGCTACTGTCTTACGCTTACCCTTACGTGTGCGGGCATTGGTCTGCGTACGCTGTCCGCGCAGTGGCAGGCCCTTACGGTGACGGAGACCACGGAAGCAGCCAATGTCCATAAGACGCTTGATATTCGTTTGTACTTCCGTACGAAGATCACCTTCCACCTTGTACTCATTCGTGATGAGGTTAGAGATGGTACGGATGTTCTCGTCCGTCCAGTCCACAACCTTAGTGTTGTGGTCTACGCCGGCTGCGTCCAGAATTTCCGCTGAGCGGGTCGCACCTACGCCAAAGACGTAAGTCAGACTAATGATACCGCGTTTGTTCCGCGGCAAATCTACACCTGCAATTCGTGCCATAATTATACTAGCTTAGCTTAGCCCTGACGTTGCTTGAACTTAGGGTTCTTCTTATTAATAACGTACACTTTACCCTTACGGCGGACGATCTTACAATCGACGGAACGTTTTTTTACGGATGGTCTAACTTTCATAACTGAAAAGTTTAATTTGTTGCTCAAAGACAAGCCTTAAACAACCTCTTTTATTTGTAGCGGTAAGTGATGCGCCCACGACTCAGGTCATAAGGGCTCATTTCTACGGCTACCTTATCTCCGGGGAGGATTTTGATGTAGTGCATCCGCATCTTTCCGGAGATCGTAGCTTTGATTTCGTGGTCGTTTTCCAGCCTTACACGGAACATCGCGTTAGACAAGGCTTCTTCGATCACGCCATCCTGCTTAATGAGGTTTTTTTTGGACATGTTTTTAATTTCGGAGGGCAAAGGTAGTCTTTTCTTTTTACCTGCCCAAGTGTTTGTGAAAAATGTTTCACTAAGTAAAGGAGTGAAAGGTCGAAGTGGTTGAGTTATAGTAATGTAGCAGTGTAGTTCGGTAGTAATATAGACGCTACCGCACGCTGTAATATGGATGTTCGTTTCGCTCGTGCGGTAGCGACTACATTAATACAACACTATACTACTACACTACTAATGGCCGGCTGGTACCGCGCCACCAACTCTTCATCCAGATTATCGACAAATTTCAGATTGTCGTTATTGCGGATCGCTTCCTCGATCGGGCGGTGATCGCTCATCAGGTCAGCAGGGGCACCGCCTTTGGTGATGGCAATGGAGTGTTCGTAGTGGGCTGCAGGTTTTCCGTCGCGCGTAATGATCGTCCATCCATCGTCCCGGGCATGGACGTCCTTGCGGCCCTGGGTGGTCATCGGCTCGATCGCGATGATAAGGCCCTCCTTTAAAACAGGACCACGGCCACGCTTACCGAAGTTGGGCACATCTGGCGCCTCGTGCAGGCTGCGGCCAAGGCCATGACCAACCAGTTCGCGGACAACGCCATAACCACCAACTTTTTCGGTATAACGTTGGATGGCAAAGCTGATGTCCCCTACCCTTTTGCCAGCACGGGCAGCATCAATCCCTAAGTATAAGGAGTGTTTGGTGTGGCGGCAGAGCTCCATCACGTCCTCGGCTACATCCCCAACACAAAAAGTGTAAGCTGCGTCGCCGTAAAATTCATTGACGATGGTTCCACAATCGATGCTCAGGATGTCACCATCCTGAAAAACCTGATTTTCGTCCGGAAGGCCATGAACGACTTCCTCATTGCGGCTCACCAGCAAGGTAGACGGGCAACCGTACAGGCCCTTAAAGCCGGGCACAGCACCATGATCGCGGATAAACTCCTCAGCGAAAGTATCGATCTCCTTTCCGGTCAGCCCGGGGCGAAGCATCTTCCCGACTTCCGTCAGGGTCTTGGTAACCAGTAGGCACGCAACGCGGCTACGTTCGATTTCCTCCGGAGTTTTAAATATCATCTTACGGTCCTTTCTGCCCATGTCTTTGCTTAGTTCTGTGTACTAACGCCTTTGGGCGCATCCGGTTCTAAATTGGACGCAAAGTTACAATTTGTCTAGAGAGGAACAGGCAACGACAAGCAGACGCACGATCTATCAATTATTAAGTAAACTCTGAAACACCGAAAACCCTATTCTTATCCAACTAATCAAGGCAGGCGCGGACGCAGGTGCAATAAAAGTTTATGAAAACACCGGTTTATCACCATCCTCTCCTGCCACTCTTAAATCTCTTTCGGAACACCAGTCCTCGCTTTACCTAACTTGAAGCCCCTTTCCTTGCACCTGCGCACGCGCAAAAAAAACACACCATGTCGTTCTTAAGTTATAAATTAGGAATTGCGGCCACACTTGATGTGCCGTTTGTAAATAAATGCCTTTCTTAGCGGTAATTCGC
The DNA here is from genome assembly GCA_964410795.1 of uncultured Lewinella sp. GTDB lineage: Bacteria > Bacteroidota > Bacteroidia > Chitinophagales > Saprospiraceae > Neolewinella. Next base: position 3,698 of record CAYPIM010000137.1, read on the forward strand.
CAAACAAAACGGCAATTGGTTGACCAAAATTTGGTCAACCAATTGCGTTTTGCTTATATTTGGCACACTGTAGAAACACTTCATTGTATTATGTTAGACAATTTCAGCGCGATCAAGGTAGAAACGCCCGTAGATATGATCATCCGCCAGATCAGGCATTTGATCTCCACAGGGCAGCTTTCTTCAGGAGATCGGCTTCCGGCGGAGCGCAAATTGGCTGAACGGTTTACTGTTAGCAGGGGGCACGTCCGTGAGGCGCTGCAAAAGCTTGAATTTTATGGAATCCTTCGCACCTTACCACAGAGTGGAACGGTCGTAGCGGGGATGGGGATCACCGCTTTGGAGGGCTTGATTACGGATGTTTTGCAAATTGAAGAAAACGATTTTGCTTCGCTCGTTGAGACACGTGTCATTCTAGAGGTTCAAGCTGCCAGCCTGGCCGCGGAAAGGCGTACATCGGAAGACCTTGCTGCCATCGAACAAGCTTTGGTTGCCCACGAAAAAAAGCTTAGTGCAGGGTTCCCCGCTGTAGAAGAAGATCTTCTTTTTCATTTAAAAGTAGCGGAGGCAAGCAAAAACGGAGTTCTCAAATCTCTGATGCTTGTCATTACCCCAGACATCATCAGCAACTACGGGAAGTACAATATTTGCACGGATAAAATCAACTTAAAGACCCTGCAAGAACATGAAGACATTCTCAGTTGCATTAAACACCAGGACCCCGTAGAAGCTGGCAAGGCTATGCGGAAGCACTTACAAGACGTTACGGAATTCAGCCGTACGTTACCTTCTAAATAAAGTTCAACTTAACCCCGATCATGCTATTACATTTAACTGCTAACTTAAGCTCTGGCTAACGCCATACTGGTGCTGCTAGCCTCAATCTAAAGCACGATCAATTCATCCGGTTCGGAGAAGAACCCAACTTATGTTCTCCTTGCCTATGGCCTACCTACTTGCTACACTTCATCGTGAAGCATGTATCCATTGTATTGCCGTTTTCATTGCGGAAAACATACTTATAAAAGTAACTCTTAACACACTACTATTTCCCCGGGCGGTTGCAGCCGATCGTTGATTGTCCGGCTTTTCCAGAACTACCTAATACATGCAATCAGCTTTCATCAAAATTCTGGCAATTTCCTCTATCCTTCTACTTTTTTTATCCAGTTGTGGGAAAGACGAAAATCTGATACGGAATGCCACGGATCTAAAAACGGCACTTGCTTCGGCTAATCCTGGCGACGTATTGACCATTGCCAACGGAACTTATACGGATCAGGAATGGAAATTTAAGGGAGAAGGTACAGAAGATGGCCCTATCAGATTGGTAGCGCAAGAGAATGGTAAAGTCTTCTTTGAAGGCCAGTCTAACCTCAGTCTTTCAGGGTCTTATTTGGAAGCTAGTGGATTTGTGTTTAGGAATGGTCATACCCCGACCAGCGAGGTAATTTCCTTTAAAACCGGAAAAGACGCTTTGTGTAACAACTGTCGTGTTACTGAATGCGTGATCGATAATTATAATCCTCAAGAGCGCTTTGACAGTGATTACTGGATTGGTCTTTATGGTAAACACAATCGTGTAGATCACAACTACCTTACCGGAAAACGGAACCAGGGTGTTTTGCTGGCTGTTCGCCTAAATTCCGAAGCGAGTCAAGAAAATTTCCACCGGATTGACCATAATTTCTTTGGCCACAGAGCGGTCTTGGGCTCCAATGGAGGGGAGACACTGCGAGTTGGGACAAGCCATTATTGCGAAAAGAACTCTAATACGCTCGTAGAGTCAAATTATTTCTACCGTTGCAATGGCGAAGTGGAAATAGTATCCAACAAAAGCGGACAGAACACTTATCGTGGAAACACCTTCTACGAGTCTACTGGTACCCTAACAATTCGGCACGGAGATGAGACAACAATTGCTAACAATTTCTTTTTCGGCAACGGCGTGGCCAATACGGGCGGAATTAGAATTATCAATGCCAAACAAACCGTCTCCAATAATTACCTGGAGGGCATAACCGGCCGCCGATTCCGGAGTGCGCTTACGGTAATGAATGGCGTACCAAATTCACCTAAGAACAGGTATGTTCAGGTCACGGATTCCAAGGCTAATAATAATGTTCTGGTCAATTGTGACAATGTACAATTTGCCGTTGGCAGCGACGAAGAACGCTCCGCTGTACCAGAGCGGACGGAGTTGATTAACAATATTTTTTACCGGGACGACGGGCGCGACATCTTTGCCAAGTTTGACGACATCAGCGGTATTCAATTTAAGAACAACTTGCTTTCACCAAACATCACTCCACTGCAAAGCACAGGCTTTGAGCAGAAACAACTAACACTGAAAACCTTGGACAGCGGCGTTAAGCTACCACAAGACACTCCGGCAAGCGATAGCATTCGGGCGGGCATCGCTTTGATGGCCACGCGGGAGAATACTGGTGTAAGCTGGTACCCGCGCCAAGAGGACGAACTATTTTTCAATACCGGGAAAGTTATCGATGTTTCGGCCGGCACCAATACTATTTGGGAGGCTGTTAAAAATTCGGCACCTGGTGACATTATTCGCTTATCCGATGCGGGAGAATATCTTCAAACCAAATCCATCGACCTGTCGCACCCTTTAAGCGTTGTTGCGGCAGAAGGCTTAGCTTCAAAACCTCTCATCTTATTTGAGAAAACCAGCTTATTCAACATTGAAAATGGTGGAGGATTAAGCCTCAAGAGCATTACTGTTAACGGCCGAGAATGTAGAGACAAACCGTTGAATGCGGTCATCCGGACGAGCAGGTACAGCATGATAAACAACTATAAGCTCTTTATTGAAGACTGTGACTTCCAGGAGTTGGACGTTAACCATAGTTTCAACGTTTTGCGGGTTTACAAAAACACGATGGCGGACTCCATCGTCTTGCGGAATTCACGCTTCGAGAACGTCTCGGGTAGTGTTTTAGCTTTAGATCGGGAGACCGATGATATTGGCATTTACAATGCTCAGTCAGTTGTAGTCGAAAACTGTTTGTTTGACGACATTGGCCAGGAGGCTATTCACATTCATCGTGGAGGGCGAGACGAAAGTACACTTGGCCCGATGGTCACCATTAAGCAGTGCACATTTGACGAAATTGGAGGAGATAAAAGAAACGGTACGGGAGCATCTATCAGGCTTCACGGCACCCAACTTGTGCAGATTGAGAATTGCATTCTTGACGACTCCAAACCCGTTCAACTTCATCTCGTAGTTGGTGAGCCAGTAGTAAACATAGTAAGTAGTAATTTCTCCGGAGGGACAATAATTCAGGACAACGGCGAGCCTTATAAAACCGACGATCTCCAGCTAAACTTACGTGAACCAGCCCTCACATCCACTTCGGGTGTAAAAGTGGGAACAACTTTAAGTGAGTAGGAGATGCGAAGAATAAACTTTTACATAGTGTTAGTTGGCTTATTACTTATAAGCTGCGGCGCTGAACATTCAGCTTCCGTTTCTAATCAACCTGCTCCATTCGCTGAACAACTAGATCACACGCGTGCTTCGGTTGAAGCGGTGATGGAAGCGGGGATTCAGGTGCCTACGCCCAAAGATATGGCGGGCGGGCCTACCCACGAGATCCACAAGCGCAACTGGTCAACGTTGCGCGATGCGGGTGCACTGTACCGGCTTACCGGCGAAGAGAAATACGCCGAATTCCTTCGGGATGCGCTTCTTGAATACGCTGCGGTTTACCGTGATTGGCCGACCCACCCAACCGCACGTTCTTACGCGACCGGGAAAGTATTTTGGCAATGCTTAAACGATGCCAACTGGCTGGTGTATGTTAGCCAGGGTTATGGAGACATTTACAACTGGCTAGACCCTGAAGTGCAAACCAAGCTTAATACAGAGCTATTTCGCCCTATGGCCGATTTCCTTTCGGTAGAAAATCCGCAGTTCTTCAATCGTATCCACAATCATTCAACCTGGGGAAGTGCTGCAGTGGGGATGATTGGGCTGGTTATGGAAGACGATGAGCTCGTGGAACGAGCGCTTAAAGGAATCCCATCTGCTGATCTTCCCGATGACCTCAGAGATGATGACACCGGATTAATAAAAGACAAGTATGGTCGTGCCGGATTTCTGGCACAACTGGACCTGAGTTTCTCGCCTGATGGTTATTTCACCGAAGGCCCCTATTATCTTCGTTATGCTTTGTCTCCATTCTTGCTTTTTGGGCGAGCACTTGAAGACAAACGTCCAGAGCTTGGCGTACTGGATTACCGTGATGGCATTCTTAAGAAAGCAGTTTCAGGATTACTAAATCAAGCAGATCCGTCTGGAGATTTCTTCCCGATCAACGACAGTCAAAAAGGGATGTCCCTTTACTCTCCTGAAGTCATCAAAGCTGTTGACTATGCGTATTACTACTTTGGAGAAGATCCGATGCTACTGTCATTGGCTGAAAAACAAAGTGGTTTCACCCTTGATGAGGCAGGAGTAGCGGTGGCTAAAGCTATTGCCGAGGGTAAATCCCGTCCTTACCGTCCCTCTTCCATCGCTTTCGCAGATGGGGCAGAGGGGACAGAAGGTGGTGTCGGAATTTTACGTGCATACGGAGCGGACGAAGCCCAGACTTGCCTGGTCATGAAATACTCAGCTCAGGGTATGGGGCACGGGCATTTTGACAAACTGGCCTACTCTCTTTACAACGAGACGGGTGAAGTTGTACAGGATTATGGTGCTGCTCGCTGGGTCAACATCGATCAAAAAGGTGGTGGCCGGTACCTGAAGGAAAACAACAGCTGGGCGAAACAATCCATCGCGCACAACACCCTGGTCATTGACGAAACATCGCATTATAATGGAGACATTCGGATTGCAGAAGAGCGCCATCCCGATCTTTACGCCTTCTCCACTGATAATCCGAACCTTCAATTAATGAGCGCTAAGGTGGATGATGCTTATGCCAACCGAACTTTACACCGCTCACAGATTCTTTTCACTGCACCTGCGTTCGCGCAACCTCTCCTAATTGATGTGTTCCGTTCCACCGGAAATAGTACAGCGACCCATGAGCTACCGACCTGGTACCATGGCCAGCTTCTTTCTACCGACTTCGATTATACGACCAACTCCAAACTACAAGCGCTGGGAGACAGCCACGGCTACCAGCACCTATACCTAGAAGCCAGCGGCAAGCCAGCGGGAAAAAGTGCCCAAGTAGGTTGGTTTCACGCAGGCACTTTCTACACCCAAACAATGACAATCCGCCCCGACGACGAAATTCGCATGATTCGTCTTGGAGCTAATGATCCAAAATTTAATTTACGGCGCGACCCCGCCTTCGTATTGCGGCGGGAGAACGTAGCAAACACTACTTTCGCCTCTGTAACTGAGACCCACGGCAGCTACACGCCCCGTGATGAAGTTCCACATACGCCCTATGGCGAACTAGAAAGTCTGGAGCTTGTAGTGGATACTGACAATTACACGGCGCTAAGTTTTGCACATAGCAACGGACAAAATTGGCTCTTACTGCTGGCAAACAACGACAATGACGCAGCAGCAAAGCATTCTTTAACAATCAACGGACAAGCCTATTCCTGGAGCGGCGTCCATCACCTGATAAAACAAACTAATGAAAGCAAGTAAAGAATTTCTGTACGGCGACGAAATCCCCTGGGAAGAAGTAGGCCCTGGCCTTAAACGCCAGATTCACGGTTGTGACGACAAGATTATGCTCGTTAAGGTTCACTTTGAACCCGGAGCCGTAGGCCAGTTGCATGAGCACTACCACAGTCAGGTCACATACGTTGAAAGTGGAGAATTTGAAATGACCATTGGTGACCAGGTAAAGATTATCAAAGGAGGAGACTCTTACTACATTCCGCCACACGTTATGCACGGCTGCGTATGCACAAAAGCAGGTGTCTTGATTGATGTTTTCAGCCCACACCGCGAAGACTTCGTTGATTCAATCAAGCACTCATGAAGATGAAGAATTTAAGATGGTGGGTTGTCGGGCTTATTGCACTGGCTACCGTCATCAACTACATTGACCGGCAATCACTTAGTGTACTTTGGCCTTCGATTGCCGAAGACCTTTACCCTGATTACTCGGCAGACGAACGCAAGGAGGTCTATGCCTTCATTTCGGTTGTCTTTATTTTCTCCTACGCTTTTGGCCAAGCGATTTTTGGTCGGATTTTTGACTGGATCGGAACCCGAATGGGTTTCGTACTTTCCATCGGAGTGTGGTCTTTGGCCACAGCAGCCCACGCGCTTGCAACCGGGCTGACAAGTTTCGCTATTTTCCGGTCCATCCTCGGTATTTCGGAGGCAGGTAACTGGCCGGGGGCGGCGAAGGGTAACGCAGAATGGTTCCCGACCAAGGAGCGTGCTTTCGCCCAAGGCATCTTCAATTCGGGTGCGGCCGTCGGCGGTATTGTTGCCATCCCCGTGATCTCTTACCTGGCTGCTTTTTACACCTGGCAGGTTATTTTCATTATGGTTGGATTGGCCGGTTTGTTGTGGCTCATACCATGGTTGGTACTGGTTAAATCACCACCGAAAAACCACCCATGGATCACAGATGAAGAGCGGGAGTATATCCTCACTGGTCAGCGTAATCAAGACTTAGACGGCGATGGCGAATTCGACGAGGGTTACAATCCTTCTACTGGGAAATTACTCACCCACAAAGAAAGTTGGGGAGTAATCATTGCTTCGGCCGTGATTGACCCCATCTGGTGGTTGTTTGTCGTCTGGATTCCGATCTACCTGTTCGAAGTGTACGACGTTAGCCCTCTAGAAATTAAGAGCTATGGTTGGATTCCCTACGTGGGAGCAATGGTTGGTGCCTGGTTTGGTGGCCTACTTGCGCAAAACCGTATAAAAGCGGGCAAGACGGTTACTTACACACGCAAACTAGTGATCACCCTAGGCTGTCTGATTATGTTACCCAGCCTACTGAGCCTTTCCAATCCTGATGTTGTAATGCAACCCTGGAACAGCTTCGTAGAAATGATCGGTTTGCAGTCTCTGTATATCCCTAGCGGGCCGCTAGCAGCCTCACTGATTATGGCTATCGTACTGTTTGGTTTTCAAACGGCGATTGGAAACGTTCAAACCCTTCCGAGTGATCTATTCGGTGGAAAAACAGTAGGTACCCTTTCCGGTATTGCCGGAACGGCCGCGAAATTGACCGGGGCCGGACTGACCTATCTAGTTCCCTGGCTTACGTTTGGTGGCAACTACTCCCCAGTATTTATTCTGGGCGCGGTTATGGCCTCAATAGCCGTTGCGAGCATCTGGTTTTTATGTCCACGCATAGAACCTCTTAAGGCAGAAGGATCAGTAATTTAAATCATCAAAATTTCTAAATATGCCCAACAGGCAAGTACCCCGTAAAAAGTGCTGGTTACCTGCCTATTGGCAATACGACAACTAAAATATTAACCATGAGTAATTCAAACGGAAAAGTAGCCATTGTTACTGGTGCTACTAGTGGCATTGGCTACGAAGTCGCAAAACGGCTAGGCAAAGACGGCTTCACGGTTGTGCTAAACGGCCTGGATGACGAACGCGGCGCCGAATGCGTAAAGGAACTCACCGCGGAGGGCTCCGACGCCAGCTTCCGCCGTTTTGACGTGACTGACGAAAAAGCAGTAAACGAAAACATCAAGGCAATTGGCGAACAGTACGGTAAGATCGACGTACTTGTCAACAACGCTGGTGGTCTAGGTGGCCGCTCCCGTTTCGAAGAGATGACGACGGAGTTCTACCGTAAGGTAATGGCCCTCAACCTCGACTCGACCTTCTTTGCTTCCCGCGCGGCCATCCCTTATCTAAAAAAGGGCGACCTGCCAACGATCATTAACTATACCTCCAACGCAGCCTGGAACGCTGGCGGACCAGGTGCCGGCATCTACGGCACGTCCAAAGCTGGCGTCCATGCTATTACACGGGCATTGGCAAAAGACCTGGCGGAATATGGTATTCGCGTTAATGCCGTCTCCCCTGGCACTATTGATACGCCTTTCCATAAACAGATAAAATCTACAAAGCCGGAAGTATTCGCTTCCTGGGCTAAGAACATTATGCTAGGTCGACTGGGGCAACCCGAAGACGTTGCTGGTGTAATCTCTTTCCTGGCAGGTAAAGATTCCGCCTTCATGACTGCAGAAACCATTCAGATAGGTGGCGGCCAAGCACTGGGCATCTAGGCTCATGTAAGGAGTAATGATAATCTGATAGTAATAATAGATGATGGCACCTGAGGCTTAAACTTCAGATCGCGACTATCTATCTATGACTACTATCAGGTTATCAATACTACATCTAACCCGCTCTTCACTTCCCTCCTCTACTCGGCCACTTCTGGTTGTCCCCAGCCTTTAGCTCCGCTCATCCTAACCGTGAAGAACGGCTCAAATAACATTTGTACTACGTTTTAAAGCAGCATTGTCCTGAAAGCTTCAGTACAGATGATGGATCGCTATACCTCACATCTACCTTTGTGAACTATAAAATTATCACCCAAGAAAACTAATTACCTGTGCCACGTATCGTAACCTTCGGCGAGATTATGCTCCGCCTCAGCCCTCCGGGCTGGAAACGTTTTTCCCAAGCGAACTCCTTCGAAGTCATTTACGGCGGCGGGGAGAGTAATGTGGCCGTCACCCTGGCCAACTACGGCATGGACGCCCGCTTCGTAACCCGTTTGCCTAAAAACGACATCGGTGACTGTGCGCTTAACGCCCTGCGCAGCCGCGGTGTAGACACCAGCCACGTCGTTCGAGGAGGTGAACGACTCGGTATTTACTTCCTAGAAACCGGTGCAATGCAGCGCGGTTCTAAGGTCGTTTACGACCGTGCCCACTCAGGCATGGCGACACTGGAGCCCGGCGAAATTGATTGGGACAGCGTCTTCGAAGGCGTAGACTGGTTTCACTGGACGGGCATTACCCCCGCGCTTAGCCAAACGGCCGCCGACGCCTGCCTGGAAGCCTGTAAAGTCGCTTCCGCCAAAGGCATCACAATCTCCACTGACCTTAACTATCGCAAAAAACTCTGGAACTACGGTAAGTCTCCACAAGAGATCATGCCCGCACTGGTAGAACATTGCGACATCATCCTCGGTAACGAAGAAGACGCTGAAAAGCACTTCGACATCCACCCTGAATCGGTAGACGTCACCAAGGGTGACACTATGGACCCCAAGGCCTACCTGCCCGTCTGCAAGGCGCTGATGAAGCGCTTCCCGAAGGCAAAGAAAGTGATCACCACTCTCCGCGGCTCCATCTCTGCAAGTCACAATTCCTGGTCAGGCGTGATGTGGGACGGTGAGAAAATGTACACCGCCCCCACTTATCAGCTGAGCCACATCGTCGACCGTGTCGGCGGTGGAGACAGTTTTATGGGCGGCCTCATCTACAGCCTCCAGACCTGGCCGGATGACGATGACACTGCCCTGCGCTTCGCCGTTGCTGCCTCCGCTCTCAAACACTCCATCTTTGGTGATGCCAACCTGGCGACCGTAGAGGAGGTGATGGCGCTGATGGAAGGTGATGGATCCGGACGGGTTAGTCGGTAGATTCTATGGTTGCTCGCTGTCGTTGGTAACCTCACCCCCGCCCCCTCTCCTCTGGACCTCGGAAGGAGTGCGAAGCAGGCCCTGTAGAAGCCGCGCAGCGAAAGGGGGCGGGGGTGAGGTTACGAGCGCAGCAAGCAGAAGCCTTCAACACAAACCTTGACAAAACAATACCCTTAAGATTTCCCCGGACGAGCGCAGCGAAGTCTGGGACTTACCACATCCAAATGAAAAGACTAGAAGTATACAAGACAGTACTAGACCAAGCCATTGTTCCCCTGGCCTACATAGCCGAAGTAGACAAAGCGAAGAAAGTAATCGACGCGATCTACGCTGGTGGCCTGCGGAGTTTTGAGTACACCAACCGTGGCGTAGGGGCGCATAAGGTCTTTGATCTTATGGCCGAGCACTGCCGTGCCAACTACCCCGATCTTGCCCTGGGTGTCGGTTCGGTGGTGGATGCACCGACGGCGGCGCTGTATATTCAGCTGGGGGCAGACTTCATCGTTAGCCCCATGCTCGTAGAGGAGATTGCCCCGGTCTGTAACCGTCGTAAGATTGGCTGGATGCCAGGCTGTTTCACCCCTTCAGAAATCAGTAAGGCGGAGAGCCTCGGTGCAGAGATCGTGAAGTGTTTCCCCGGCAACGCCGTAGCGCCCGGTTTCATCAAATCTTTGCTGGCCCCGTCTCCCTGGACAAGCGTGATGGTCACCGGAGGCGTAGCGCCTAACGCTGAAAACCTTGGTCGTTGGTTTGGTGAAGGCGCAGTAGCCGTAGGCATGGGCTCCGGTTTACTACGCAAGGATTTGCTGGCCAACGGCGACTATAAAGGAATGGAAGAACTAGCAGGAAAATGCCTTAAGCTGGTAGCAGAGGCAAAGAAATAATTACACCTCGTCCTTTTCCTCAAACCCAACGCTTGTCTAAAGTCTCTGCCATTACCCGCTCCATTTGTGCCAATGGCAT
>CAYPIM010000137.1:14338-16046 GCA_964410795.1 uncultured Lewinella sp.
CATAGTAACAAGGGTATGGCGCAGAGCCGCGTCGTAGGCACTCAAGTCGGGTGTTTTGGCATACTTTGGGGGTTGGCGGTTAGTAGTCGCCTTGGGTACTGGCCGTTTGAGTTCATCTGCGCCGAAGTTTTCTCCGCAGCCCATACATTCCAACCATTCCTCTTTCTTCCCAAAGGAAATGATCGGCAGGCCAAGAATTGTGAAGTGCTTTGACTTCTGATAACACTTACAATGGCGCTTTACCGCACAATCCGGACAATGGAATTTTGCCTGGCGGGTCATTTTTGTTTTAGCAACAGTTCCTAGCATAGGAAGAAGTATTTAAACTGGTTGAAGCGCAAAGGGACGGGACTATTTGTTAATTTCTACGAATCTTTTCGCTATTGAAAATCCGCTGTAAAAGGTATCTCCTGTAACTTCTTTCACGAAGTTGAACGGCAGAATATAAGCATTCATTTTTGCCTCAGTTTCAAATTCGACCTCCGCTATACAAATTTCTTCTGCCCCAAACCTAACTACATCTACTCCAATTCTTTGTTTGTTCACGTTCAGTATGTGCCTCACTTTTTCAACCCGGTACCCCGGTAAGCAAAGGAGCTCTTCATATTCTCCGCCAGACAAATAAATCGTGGTGATTGTTTTCACCCCTACCCTGGGCGGATCAATTTCTTTCTTCTGGGTCAATTTATACCGAGGCTCTCCATTTACTACTACCTTTCTCAGTCTTAGACCTATACCATGAAGGTAGGTATCAGTAATTGATTTCACTTCGGAAACTTTCCGAAGTGCCAGGTCTTTGCTTACGATAAAGCTTCTTTCGTACTCGTACTTCCCGTATTTCATACGCTATCTATTTTCAGCTCATCAGGCCCTTGTTGATCAATAAAATCTTCATAACGTACATGCTTATATTTTTCCCGGGCCAGATCGAGGATTTCCGCTATAAATTCGCTTTTCCCGCTCAGGTATTTTTCTATTTGGTTTCCATAATTGTACAACAGAGACAACTTCAACTTTAAAGCTGAATATTCTTTTGCAGCGGAGGCATCTTCATTTAGGTACTTTACGAATAACAGCTTATCCATAATTTCTATGTGTCCCATCGCACATACGTGCATTTTGTGTGTCCTGACGTTATCGACGTCTTTGCTGTAATAATACCTACCTGGTGTGCCTCCGCTGTCCAGGCATTCTCCGCGGACCTTGTAGCCTAAACGTTCAATAGCTTCGTCATAACGTGATAGACTACTTACGTCTTTTACTACCACCAGAATATCTATTTCCGGCTTCGACTTTGCAGTAAGTATAGCCGTACTACCAATATGATGTATTGAGTTAACCAGGTCTCCGAACACCTTTCGCATTATGCTACATTCGGCTTGATAGCGGTCGTTCCAATCAGGAGTGTAATCAACTATTTTAAATTTCTTCTTCACGGGTACTACTTTCCCAATTCCCCTACTGACGATGAAGCCTTGGACTCTGTTAGGGCTCCCAGAATTAAGCGGGGACATCTCAAGAGTTTGAGGGCGCGCACGCAGGTGCAAAAAAAGTTGAAGGAGCAGGGTGTAATTACCAGACATCTGCCTTCAGACAGTAAAATACGACACTCCGAACGATTCAAATGTCCGATAAACCTTTCATTGCACCTGCGGCCGCGCCCTTATTTAGATTGATCGGATGTATAGAGTACTAGTACACTGTAAAC
>CAYPIM010000138.1:0-16019 GCA_964410795.1 uncultured Lewinella sp.
TTGTTAAAATAATTCTCCTCCAAAATATGTCCCTGGCCTTCACCCTTTGTTTAACGTGATCGCCCGCATATTTCTAAGCCTACTAGTTCTTCTATTGTATTTTTCTCAACTCCAGGCTCAGGAGTTTGTAGCTGGCCTTTCGGTTGGGGTAGGGGCGAGTTGGGAAATTGAACGGCTACCGATTAATGCTGGCCCTACGGAATCAACGGGAATTATGGGAGGGAAAGGCTATGAAATTTCCGCTCTTCTGGGGTATCGAATTGACCGTTTGATGCTAAGTATTCGTCCGGCCTTCCTGCGGCAACAGACCAGTGCTTTTCGCCAGTTGGATGATGACGGTGGGATGAACTTCCGTAAGGGTATTTACCCTTCAGCCTTCTTACTACCTCTACGGGCTGACCTGAACTTCGGTAACCAAAAGCTTCGCCCCGCTTTGGGAGTTGGTGGGGGCTTCCTGATAAGTCCGCAAGATCAGTTAGCAACAGTTTCCCCTGTTCCAGAACCAGTTTTGCCTTACATAGAAGTGATGGTTGGGATAGAAATAGATTTGAAAAGGCTGACCTTGCGCCCGGAGTTTACCGTACGTAACGGAACGGGAGAACTTTTTAGCCCTGGCCGGAGTAATGCCAATCAAGACTTTGGCGGTCAGCGTTGGGGCTACGCAGCGATCGGCTTGGTGGTGAGCAACTGATAACCAAGTTGTTTAAGCAGCAACGCTATCTTTGAACTATGCAAACCGGAATCATCATCTTTTACCTTCCCGAAAAAGGCTATGGCTATCTCCGGTTATTAAACACGCGGGAAGATTTTCACTTCAGGGAAAAGAATTTGCTGGTGGATACCGTAAACGCTGGAGAACTGGTTTCTTTTGAGTTGAAACAAGGCCGCCAGGGATACTTCGCTGACCAAGTTCAGAAGAAAGGGGTTGCTTAGAAACCGTTCATGCTCTAATTACTTGCGCTTAAAAGCAGATAAGGCCTTCTTAGCCTCAGCGGTAAGCACAAGACGCCCAGAAACTCCGGCCCGTTCTTCGAGCAAAGATGGCCAGTGATCCGTACCGTGCCAAAGGGTTTTCTTTAGTTCTGCTGTTGCTTGGAGACTGTAAGTTGCTAATTTGGTGGCAAGCGCATTCGCTGCGGAAAACATTTCTTCGTTAGAAGCAAAAACACGTTGGTAAAGCCCCTTACTTTTTGCCCAGGCAGCATCGTGCCATTCGGTATCAATACTAAGTTCAGAAACGGCAGCAGCACCCATCTTCCGGACCAGAGCCGGAAGAATTACAAAGGGCCCGATGGCGATGGCGAGTTCGCTCAACTTAATGCTTGCCGCTTCGGTGGCCAAACAATAGTCTGCTGCAGCAGCAATGCCGACACCTCCACCGATCGCTTTGCCCTGAACGGCGACCACAATTGGCTTAGCGCACCGACGCATCGCCATTAATAAATTAGCAAAGCCCATGAAAAATAGATGGCCAGACTCACGGTCCGTAATGGCAAGCAGTTCATCTAGGTTGGCTCCTGCGCAAAATGTACGTTCACCTTCGCTACGGAGTAAAATGCTGCGGGTAGCATCGTCTTGAGACGCAGAATCTAGCGCTGCGACCAACGCTTGCAACTGCTGAGTTGGGAAACTGTTATGCGCTGGGTGACCGAAGGTGATGGTTCGTACACCGGCAGGGGAAAGTTGACTTAAAAGTTGACCGTTAGGATTCATATAGGTTGATGGGGGTGGGGGCAAAGGTAAGTCAGATAATTTGCTTGTAGGACGATGGCATTTAGCGTAGAGTTACAGGTATCTTTGGGCCGTGAGCCAGGCTTTAACCTTTCTTGGCACCTGCGTCCGCGCCCGATAATGCTTCTTTAAGCGTCATATTTTAGCTAGGTGACCGTTATTTAGAAAAACTGGGCTAATTTGTGCCTGGACCATCCCCATACTTATGAAATACCAAATTTTAAATATTCGTCTTTTGCGATGGGCTTCCCTTCTGCTTTTTGTCTTTGGCGTGGCTACTCAGGCGACGGCTCAAAGGCTAGAAGGTATCGCAACTTACTACGCAAAGGAGTTCGAAGGCCGTCTTACCAGTACGGGGGAGACCTTTCGTAACGCCGGTTATTCGGCGGCAAGTCGTGATATGCCCTGGGGTACCATTCTGGAAGTGACCAACCTGAGCAACGGTAAAACCACCCAAGTAAGGGTGAACGACTGTGGGCCATTTGCTAAAGGGCGACTCATTGATCTCAGCCGCGCAGCGGCTGGGGATCTCGATATGATAAGAAGTGGAGAAGCCAAGGTTCGGCTACGAGTAATAAAAGCAAGCAACTCTGGCCCTACTTGTAGCCGGGCTGCATGGTCTAAAAAACTGAAGGCGCAGGGCAAGGAAATTCCACCACCACCTCCACCATGGGACCCTACGCAAACAGTATCTATGGCGCCGGTAGACGAAACGGTACCCGGACCAACAGTGCGCCCCAATACACCCGTACTCGCAGGAAACCTACAAGGCTTGGCTAGTTACTACCCCGACCGCTTACAGGGCAGGACCACCAGTACGGGAGAGGTCTACGATCGTAATAAGTTTACGGCAGCCAGCAAGACTTTTGCCTATGGCACCCGACTGGAAGTAACCAACATTGTAAATGGGGCGAGAACCGAAGTTGTTGTAAATGATTGTGGCCCTCAGAGCCCGGATCGCATACTGGACCTTAGCCGGATTGCTGCCCAACAAATAGGTGTTCTGCAGGCAGGGACCGCAATGGTGAGCGTCCGAATTCTTGAGCAAGGAACGAAAGGCCCAACCTGCAACCGTTTGGCGTGGCTGAAGGCACAAAAAGCAAATACTGTTCCACTTGGCCTTGCTCCGATAGTAGAGCCTGCTGAGGCGCAACCAGAAAGCATGGTCAAAGCCTTTGTTCTTCAGGTAGGAGCATTTGGTAACCAGAAGAATGCTCAAAAACTAGCTGCGGAACTGATCGGGAAGGGTTTTACGGATGCATACGCGGTCACCGGAGAAAAACTAACTAAAGTCTTCACGGGCCTGGCGGAAACAAAAGAAGACGCAGAAGTAATCAAGAGCAGCCTTGTTCAAGCTGGTTACGCAAAGCCTAAAGTAGTGCCAACCCGTGTGTCTAAAAACGAGCTTGACCAGAGGGCTACTTCTATCGCCGCGCCGGAAAGCTACGGGAATGAGGGAGTTGTTGCTCCCCAGCCTGCGCCTAAGCCCGCAAAACAGCAATTTGATCCTGATGAAATGCTTTTTGGTGTGCAGGTAGGAGCGTATTCATCAAAAGCTAATGCACTCAAGATGATGGCCAAACTACAGGAATTGGGCTTTGACCCGATTTATAGTGCGAATGTTGGCAAATCTGTCCGGGTATTTGTTGGTAAATTCTATTTCCAGAGTCAGGCAGAAGAGGAAAAACAAAAGCTTTTCAAAGCTGGCGTTACGGGCTCTTCGGTCCGAAGAGTACAGTAGCCATCTGGCCTAACTTCCAATGACCGACAGCAAAAGTGCCGGGGCAACAAGTAAGACGACGAGTACGAAAAGGCGAAAGTATTTATCCACGTTGTTCATGCTCTTATTGACGAAGAGAGGTGGCGAAAAGTTACGTATCCAGAAAGCTTTTAATTGTTCGATAACGCTTCGTAAAGGGCTTCGGAATTCTTTAACAATTCCGTAGCATACATTACGCTTTTGTGGCGCGGACGCAGGGTGCAAGGTTTGTTGACGAGTAGGGGATCTACTGGAAATGCTTACCCTGAGGGCGGAAAACAGGTCAGGAAATTGCTAGTGTTTTGAATCCTACCTCCCCGTTAGACTAAACCTTGTGGGCTTTAAACCGTATTACCACGGTTAACAACCCACAAGAACTAAGTATGATACTCTATAAAACTAATGGTAATTGGTTTGGTGATATGGGCCACCTGTTTACCTCCTGGACGATGACGCGCATCGCCCGTTCTGTAATTGGGATCGGGATTTATGCCGCTGCCTTCGTCTTTGTCGTCGATCACTTTGAGTTGGGGTATTTCATGATGATGGATACTACCGTATTTTCCTTGTTGGGGGTAATCCTGTCCTTATTCCTTGGTTTCAGGACTACTACGGCTTATGACCGTTGGTGGGAAGCACGTAAGCAGTGGGGCGCATTGGTTAACAACGCCCGAAATATGGCAATCTACGTAGATTGTATGTGGCCGGAAAGTGATGTAGGAATCCGTAGGTTTATGGCCAAGCATATCGCCAACTTCTGTATCGCTCTTTCCGAGCACCTGCGCGACGGAACTAAGCTTGATAAATTGATCTACCTGAGCCCGGAAGAGCAAGAGTACTATTCCGGCAAAGACCATGTTCCAAACTTCATCGCGATGCGTATTTTTCAGCGGATGGCCGAAGCGCACCGGAACGGAGACATTAACGAGGGAGACTACATCAACATCAAGGCTCAGCACCAGAGCCTGCTGGATATTCTCGGAGCCTGCGAGCGGATCAAGAAAACACCGATTCCCTTCAGCTATAATGTCTATCTCAAGCTGTTTATCTCAGCTTATGCTATTCTCTTACCCTGCGGATTAATGGAGGGTTTTGGCTGGACGACGGTGCCCGTAACCATGCTGGTGTTCTTCGCTCTCCTGGGCATTGAACTCATGGGCGAAGAAATTGAAGACCCTTTTGGTCTTGATTGTAATGATTTGCCTACTGGAGACATGGCGCACACCATCAAGCGTAACGTCTTCGAGTTGCTGGAAGATCGGTCCCCAGCCGAAGAAAACCGCAAGGAACTCTACACAAAAGTATTTTAAAACCCACTCATGCACGACATCGAGCCCCATTTTGGCTGGCGCGAAAAATACCGCGCTGAAGAAGATCAATACTCCCCCTTCTATGGGCGGGAGTATTCCGAGTTCGGCTACACTAATAAAGTATACAACTACCTATTGCACCCTCAGTGGGATGAGTTTGGTGCGGAGACCCTGTACCTGAAACAACTCTTCACGGACTATGATGAGCATTACGTAATTATTGAAATGATCGGGGAGTGGAACGACGCGGTCCACAACGACTCAATGCACCTGAAACGGGAGTTTATTGACCAACTCATCGGTAACGGAATTCGTTATTTCATAATCATCATGGAAGGTGTACTGAACTTCCACGGTGATGAGGCGGACTATTACGAAGAGTGGACGGAAGAAATCTCAGAAGATGGCGGTTGGGTTGCCCTGCTCAATTGTCACGATCACGTGATGGATGAGATGGCCCAGTCTCGGCTAGACAACTACCTCGCCTTCGGAGAACAGCTCAACAGCCTGACCTGGCGACCGCAGAAACCAGGACGAATCTTTGAAGCGGTGGAAGGCTTATTGGAAACGGGTACCCGAAGAGTGTATTGAGCTATACACTACGGGACATTTCGCTACGAGGCTTGGCGCTCTTTCGCTGCGCGACTGCCGGAGGCGGCCCGCCCGAGCCTTAGGCGAGACGTGTGGGATGGGTAGAGGAAGAGGCAGAAATTCAAAAATGTATATTAGTGCTTTGCCAGCCTATGTTCTATTTTATCCGTCTATCACGATCCCCTTCTCCCGGTAACTCTCCGGCTCGGTCTCTTCCTCGGCAACTACCTGACTACTCGGCCTGAGCATATAAAACAGCGGTACGCTTAAGAGTAATAAAGCAAGACCGAATACCATGGATGGTGCAGTGAAGACGTCTCCGCAAGAAAGCACCCCAAGGATGATCACCGTAGAGAAAGGTAGAGAGCAAGCCAGTACGTTGAGGGCTAAATCGGTACTAAAGACCGCTTCTCCCTTCTCTCCCGTCAAAGCTTCTACCGCAGACATGTGCGCAAATGGCCAAAAGCTTACGGCAGATTGAGGGAAAATGACGGCCAATAGGGCCAAGGCAGGAGGTATCGCAGGTAAGAACAAGAGCAGCAAACCACTAAGCAATAACCCAAGGCTGGCCCGGAAGGCCAGACACCGAAGGATCACGGTTACCTCTCGCCGCTCCAACCTTACCGCCATGCCGATGAAAAGCAGGACTATTGGGGTCATCAGCGCAGCAAGGCGCATAACCGTTGTTTCTAGAAAAGTAGGTAAGGACGTTACGTTCAAGCCGAAAGAAAGCATCAAGACCGCTATCACGATCACAATGTTTACGGGCTCCCGTAATAGCGCAAGACCGAGGCTTTTCATTTTCGCCTTTCGTCCGAAGCTCGTTTCTTCATTAGTGACATTCTTTTTTGCAGTCGCGT
The DNA here is from genome assembly GCA_964410795.1 of uncultured Lewinella sp. Classification (GTDB taxonomy): domain Bacteria; phylum Bacteroidota; class Bacteroidia; order Chitinophagales; family Saprospiraceae; genus Neolewinella. The sequence goes on from CAYPIM010000138.1 coordinate 6,252, forward strand.
AATACCAATTCATTGCGATCAGGTAAAGGACAATGAGAACGAATATCTTGTTGCCCACATCCGTTAGGGCAGCCATTGCCAAAGCTTCGTCACCTAAGTATTCGATCACGAAGGGGAAGCAACTTAGCCCCGGGGCCAAAGAGGGAAGCAGTAATAACATCGTCCTGCTCTTGGCCTGCTGGTCAGAGAATCCTAACCTGGGGAGCGCAGCGCGCACCAAATAAAACAAGGTGAAATTTAAGATCAATGCACCTGCGGGCAACAGTAGTAGAGTAGTCGAAATGTTTATCTTCAATAGTGCGACAAAAATAGTGGCCGGAAGAATTACGGATAGGATCAGGACCTTTACTCCGGCCAGATCTTGTTTGCTTTTTAGCTTTGACTGAAGGAGGTACCCTGCAGCAATAAGCAAAATAAATACAATTGTTTTTTCTAACGCGTGATTCATGGTGGAGAAACCTTTTCGAATAGGTCTACTTCAGGGGAGGGGAGATGGCAAAAGCCATTCTCTCCTCTCCTCCAAAATAGAAATGAGAAATTCTGAGAATAAAGATTCGGGTATCCTCTTGCACCGGAAACGGTGCCAACGTAGGTTGTTCTTATACGTGCACTTCTTCGAGTGTCTTCAGGAAGAGGTCCATTTCCTCCGGAGTCCCCATACTTACCCGGCAATAGTCTTTCCCAAAAACGTCAAAAGACCGGACGCCTACTCCTTTAGCAAACATCGCATCCAGGAAAGGCTTGCCCTCCATACCCAGGGGGAAGATCATGAAACTGGTATGAGAGGGGACAGGCTCAAAACCGAGTCGCTTCAGTCCGGACATTGTTTGTTGGCGGGCTTCAGCGGTTCCCTTGACGCTCATTTTCTGAAATTCGGTGTCTTTCATACTGGCCATCGCGCCCATAAGACTGGTTTTACAAAGGCTCATGTTACTCCGCCAGATGGCGTTTACTTTTTCCAGCATCTCCGGCAACATCACTCCGTAACCGATGCGTAGTCCGGCCATCCCATGCACCTTGCTGAAGGTCCGGGCAACCACTACGTTTTTACCCTCCTTGATCATGGAGACCATCGATTTGCTTTTGTAGTCGGGTAAGAACTCCAGGTAAGCCTCATCCACGAAGACAGTAGTATCATCCGTTGCAACTTTACGGATGAAGTCGCGAATATCATCGGAGTCGGTAAGTGTTCCGGTAGGATTGTTGGGGTTACAGATGTAGACCATCTTTGTATCCTTGTCTACCGCTTTGGCCATTCCTTCCAGGTCGTGTGCCCAAGTATCCGTCAGGCGGACTTTTTTCCAGTCGGCCTTCATGGCCATCGCCGTTTTTATCAGAGACATGTAGGCCGGGTCGGCAGCAACTAGGTTGCCGCCATTCATGAAGTGCATGATGGCCATTTTTTCCAGGACATCTGAAGAGCCGGGCGCGATAAGGATGTGGTCTTCGGAGACGCCCTCAAATTCTGCGATCATTTTCCGTAGCTGATCGGCTGCTTTGTGTTGGTAACGGTTTCCTGTTTTGGCTGCTTCCATTATGGCCAAGCGGGCCTTGGGGCTGGGCCCCCATGGGTTTTCATTGGCCAAAAGGCGAGCTTTTAGTTGGGGTAAATCAGCATAATGTGCTTTTTCCCATTCCAGGCTCGGGAGAATTTCCTGCACGGTGGCGTGATGTGGCAATAGCCCAGGAGCAGCATTGAGGGCAACAGAAGGAGCTGCAACAAGGCCTGCACCCATGAGGGAGGCTTTACGGAGCCAATTACGGCGGCTAAGATTGGTAGAATTAGTCATCTGTCTTTTTTAAAGGTAATTGATGATTTTGCAATCAAGTTACTAAACCATAGCGTGTTATCCCGGACGATTTACGGGCAAACTTGTGACGCTCAACGGTGTATTCAACTCTTATAACGCCCTGTTCACAACACTGTACCTGCGTTATCGCCCGCAAACCCAACGTACCTTCCCACTGGGTTACTTCGCTTCTCTTCGCATCGCCACGGGTTGCCTTCATAACTTTATTTGTACCACAGTAGTGCTCTTAGTGCAATTTTTACACGAAGGGCCTGTTGCTCTAGTTCATTGATCACTATATTGCCTTTCTTTTAGTACACTACTACACTCACTTTACCTAGGGATCATGCAATTACAAGGGATCGATCTGATCATTTTCGGCGTTTACATCGTCGGTGTTATACTATTCGGCATCTGGATTGCCAACCGCGAAAAAGCCGCAACGGCGAGCGATTATTTTCTGGCGGGCCGTAGCCTGCCCTGGTGGGCAGTGGGCGGCTCCCTCATCGCCTCTAATATCTCCGCGGAGCAGATCATCGGGATGAACGGCTCGGGTTTCGAACTCGGTCTGGCCATTGCGACTTATGAGCTGATGGCGGCCATTACCCTCATCATCGTCGCCAAATTCCTACTGCCGGTCTTTCTGAAAAAGGAGATTTATACCATGCCGCAGTTCCTTGAAGAACGCTACGACGGTACGGTTCGAACGATCATGTCGGTAATGTGGATCGCGCTCTTTGTTTTCGTCAATATTGCTACGGTGATCTATCTCGGTGCGTTAGCCATTGAGCAATTACTAGATGTACCCCTCTATATGGGCATCATTGGCCTGGTACTTTACTCGGCGTGTTTCTCCATCTTTGGTGGGTTGAAGGCGGTGGTTTGGACGGATGTCGTTCAGGTTGTTGTGCTTCTGCTAGGGGGCACAATCGCGGCCTGGGGTATTCTTAGTTACGTTGGCGATGGCAGTGTATTTGCCGGCATCTCCGAGCTGTACCGCGCCTTACCTGGTCACTTCGAAATGCTCTTCGAGCCTTCCGATACCTTCATCAGCAAAGCTGCAACGACAGAACTTGCCAATGGGGTGGACTTTGCTGGCAACCCTACGGAACTGGTTGCCGGAGACGAGGTCAAATCCAGTTTCAACCTGCTGCCGGGCATGGCCCTGCTGCTGGGCGGTATGTGGATCGTGAACACCTACTACTGGGGCTTCAACCAGTACATCATTCAGCGGGCGCTGGCAGCTAAGAGTCTTCCAGAAGCCCAGAAGGGTATCGCTTTCGCAGCCTTCATGAAGCTGTTTATTCCTTTCTTTGCTGTATTGCCGGGAATTGCGGCTTACTACCTACTGGTGGAAAAAGGCGTTGATGTTAATATTGAAAAGGCAGACCAGGCCTTCCCGTGGGTACTGGGCAATTATGTGGGGGTTGGCTTCCGGGGGCTCACCTTCGCAGCGCTGGTAGCGGCTATTGGTTCTTCAGTTAGCTCAATGGTAAACAGTTCCTCCACGATCTTCACGATCGATATTTATAATAAATTCATCAACCCCGGTGCCAGTCAGAAACGGCAGGTAAGAATGGGACAAATAGCTGCAGCAGCCTCCCTCGTTATTGGCGCCATCGTAGCCCCCCAGTTGGCCGGAGCAGGACAGGTTTTTCAGATCATTCAGGAATATACCGGCTTCTTGAGCCCGGGTGTTTTGGTGGTGTTTATCTTTGGTATGTTCTACCGTAGAGGCACGTCTAAGGCGGCCCTGGTGGTGATCTTACTTGGTGTGCCACTCTCGCTCTTCTTTAAGTTCATCATGCCTGATCTGGCCTTCCTTGATCGGATGGCGCTGATGTTCCTCATTTCTTCCGCACTGATGATTGGGCTGAGTGCTGTAACGAGTAAAGGTGGGGGTGTCTCTGCTGCCAATACTTCTCCGGAAGGCATCGTCCGTGACATGACCATCCGTAACGGTATCGCACTCATCGTGATCGTGATTGGAGTCTGTACGGCTATTCGCCTGTTTGTACAGCCCGTTCCTGGTGTACCAGACTGGGCAGTATATCTCTTTGCCTTCCTATCCGTAGTTGTACTTGCCCTCATCTATACCGATAAGCAGGAAGATGACCACAAAGCAATTGATCTGGAGCCTTCACTCTTCCGTACCCGGATGGGCTTCAACATCGCGGCGCTTGCCGTTATACTGATTCTTGCGCTGATCTACGGCTTCCTTGCCTAGGGACGAGAATTAGGTTTTCAGCACGGCGGCTGCCAAGACACTTGTTCTGGCAGCCGCTGTTTTTTTTGGCGCGCACGCAGGTGCAAAGAAGGTTTTTAGCCCGGTCGAGGCTTCCCAAGCCGAGTTCCTTCGGAGAGTGATCATGTTGGGTCGACTCTTAGTCTAATTAACCCGTCAAAGCCATAATCAAGCCGCCGAAACTACCTTTCGCTTCGTACAAAGCATCGTTGTAGACTGTTGCTCGCAGCCGAAGGTTGTGCGGCTGGTCGTCCCGTAACTCAAATTCGATCATGATGTTGCCAAAGACTTGGTCCATTACCGCGTCGTTATAATCAACTTTGGGTTTCAGGTAGTGTCGCTCCTGGGTTTCAATCCAGTCTCTGCGGGGGAAGATGCGCCGGTCGGAGATATCCGAACGATAGTTGAGGGTAAGGACACGTTCCTTCAAGTAATGAAAAAAATGAGTGACTTCTTCGCGGCTATAGTTCATCTCTTGAAAATAGATTACGAAGCCCTTTGAGCTTGGAAGCTTAAGGAAGCCAATGGTCTCGTCCGTATTTCGCCCGTCTACATGGCCCGCGTACTGGTTACTTAGCCAGTTCAAAAGGCGACGTGGGCCAGCGGTGGTTTTCCAGTGGGCGTAGGCGTCTAGCTCTTCCTCACTTCGCTGAATAAGCTCATGGATCGTCGGAGCTGAAGGCGAAGAAAGCTCAGCCCGATTGAAAATAGACTTTATTTGGTTCCAGAAGGTCATAGTGAGGGGCGGGTTACCCCGGAGGATGTCCGAGGAGATCTATAGGATAGTCGCTACGCGATAGCTTGTGTGACAAACGAGCCAGGTGTTGTAAGCGAGATATTGGGGAAGGAAAGGACTTAGTGCTAAACGCTTCACGTTGAACGCTCACTTGATCTGGTTGAACTGATCACGCCCCTTGAAGTTGGTGACTTCGCCTCGGTACTTCATCTCACGCTCAGGAGAGTAGCCAAACTCTGCGTGGGGAAGGACGCGGTTCAGGGTTTTAGTGACAAGTTTCAGTTTGGCAGGCTTCATACTGAAAGTATGAGTTTCTCCGCTGACTTCAACAAAATAAAGAGTGCCGATGGCGACGGTCTTAAAACCAAAGGGCATCCGCTCGGTAACCAAGCCGTAGACCCAGACGATGGTTTCTGGTTCCTCACGAAGTTGTCGGCGCCAGAAGGCCAGCGGCTGCTCGGTTAAAATGCGAAAGAGCCACCACAGTGCAGCTGTGCAACCAACCCCACCGAGCATCGCCCAGCCCAAACGACGGGAGACAACGCCCACTACGATGGAGAATAAGGAGAGGACGATCAGAGCTATCGCCGCGAACTGTTGCTGACGGCGATCACGTTCCATACTTTCCCAGAGAGGATTCAGGCCCGGGTGGGTAACGATATGCTTGTTGATTGGCATACGAGAGTAATGACTAGGGCCTGTATTATGTTCATACTAGAACGTTCTATTAGCTTACTTTCTGGACCGGCAATAAGCAGGCCGCGCTTTTCGATAGATGACTGATTATAAACTATTTCTCTTGATCTTAGTTTGAAAGACAACATTCATCAAAACAAGCTATAATGAGAAGTCTTATTCTATTCACTTTTGTTCTCCTGCTCACGTCATGTGGCGATCAGGCAACCGCCGTCGGAGACGCAATGGATTCTGCTAAGGAAACCGCCGGAGATGCAATGGAAACTGCAACCGAAACCGCCGGAGACGCAATGGAAACTGCAACCGAAACCGCCGGAGACCTAGTAGATAAGGCAGGCGATATGGTCGCTCCTAGCGAGGAATTATCGGCTACCATCGAGGCGGTAAAATCCGCCGGTGGAGACATCACTGCCCTGTCCCCCGAAGCCGCCGTTGGTAACATCGATACCTGGATCGGTAAACTCGGTAGCATGGAAGGCACGGAAGACATCGTCGGTAGCCTCAAGGGCCTAAAAGCAGAACTTACTTCCGGAGACATCGACGGCGGTAAAGTTTCCGGCATACTGACCACACTCGCTGCGAAAACCCGTGAGCTTGGCGACGGAAACATGGCCCTCGGTACCATCGCCAGCGCACTAGAAGCGGGTGCAAAAAAACTGGGTGGCGAGTAATCACCAACCACGTACCACACTGAGAAACATGAGTCATCCCGAGCACGAAGTACAGTGCAGCTAATTATTGGAATGAATTGCCATGTTTTGTAGTAGCTGGTAAGAATTTTAGCGATCAGCGATTGACATTCAGGCAAAACTGCTCTGAATGCTGATCGCTGATCGCTTTTTTTGCTACAATCCAGTTTGTAAATAGAAGGAACCCCCAAAACACTACCCAAAGTTCGGGATGACTTATGTTTTTGAACAGCATACGCGGAAGCCATTGTTGATAGTGCTTTGGCTTCATGCCTTTTAACCTTACCATGCACCTGCGTCTGCGCCCCCAAAAGTAAGTTTAGTGAAATAAATATATGTTAAGGCTTTCATGAAGACTATTAATCGTAAGGTGTAAGTAGTTGTTATTTAATATGTTGTATTTAAGTGTAGTCTGTTCATATGTTGTTTTGTTCATGTTTTAACCTGAACTAAGCGAGCCCTGACGGGTATTTTCGGACATGAATACTGCTCAGCCACTGAAACTTGACCACCTCGCCGCACCGGTTCGCGATGACATCCAGGAACTTTCTGACCGCATCTACGCCTATCAGCGGCTGCAGGAAGATGAAGACCGGTTTAAGCACTACCGCCTGACGCGGGGTGTATACGGTCAGCGCCAACACGGAGTACACATGTTTCGGACCAAGATTCCTTTTGGTCACCTTACGCCGGATCAATTGATCGCCCTTGCGGACATGTCAGAGAAGTATACGAATGGCCGCCTACACATCACCACGCGCCAGAATATTCAGATGCACTACGTGAAACTGAACGACAGCGTGAAGGTATGGGAAGACCTGGCTACAGCTGGTATGACTGCGCGCGAAGCCTGTGGTAACACCGTGCGGAACATCACCGCCAGCCCTTTGGCGGGCGTAGACCCAAAGGAGCCATTTGACGTTACGCCCTACGTACAGGCCAGCTATGAATTCTTCCTGCGTAACCCCATTTGTCAGGAAATGGGCCGCAAGATCAAGCCCGCTTTTTCCAGCAGTGAGCAGGACTCTGCGTTTACCTACTTTCACGACTTTGGTTTCATTCCGCGAATTAAAGACGGTGTGAAGGGCTTCAAGGTGGTCATCGCCGGCGGCCTCGGCGCGGTTTCAATGATTGCGCCTACGGCCTACGAATTCCTTGAGGCAGATCGAATCATTCCCTTTATGGAGGCGGGCGTTCGGGTGTTCGACCGTTACGGCGAGCGTGAAAAGCGCATGAAGGCCCGAATGAAATATCTGCTTAAGGATATGGGCCTGGAGACTTTCATGCAACTCGTAGAGGAGGAAATGGTCGCCATTGAACACCAGACTTTTGCGGTGGATGAAACCTTTGCTCCGGCCCTGGGAGAGGTGCCTGCGGATAACTTTGAGCCCGCCGAATCACTACACCCCAAACTCTATGAAGCGTGGCTCAAGACCAACGTGCTCGAACAAAAACAAGGGGGCTACCGGGCTGTTGCCATTCGCGTTCCCCTTGGGAACCTGGAAGCTGAGCAGACGCGTTTGCTTGCCGGCCTGATCAAAGAATTTGCCAGTGATGACGTTCGCCTGAGCGTACAGCAGGGGATGATTCTCCGCTACGTGCCGCCGACCGCGCTGCCTCATTTATTCAATGGCCTCTACGCCCTGAACCTCGGCTTACCTGGTTACGATACTACGGCGGATATCACGGCCTGCCCCGGGACGGATACCTGTGCGCTTGGCGTAACAAACTCTACTGGCCTGGCTTCCATTCTGGAAGACCTCGTCCGTGATGAATTTCCGGAGATGGTAACGGAGAACAATGTTCGCATCAAGATCAGCGGCTGTATGAACGGCTGTGGCCAACACATGGCGGCCAACATTGGCTTCCACGGCTCCAGCATCCGGGTGGGGCAGAAGATTGCCCCGGCGATGCAGGTAGTCGTTGGTGGAGGAATTACGGACGACGGGCGCGGCTTCGTTGCCCAAAAAGTAATCAAAGTACCGACGCGCCGCATCCCGCAGGCCGTCCGCGATCTGTTCAATGATTACAAAGAGAACGCTACTGAAGGCGAGTACTACAACGACTACGTAGTACGCCAGGGTAAACGTTATTTCTACGATGTGCTTAAGCCACTGGGTGACGCAAAGACCATCACCGCTCAGGAGTTTTACGATTGGGGCCAGGATAAAGAATACGTTCAGGAAATTGGCGTAGGAGAATGTGCTGGCGTTAGCCTGGACGTGATCGGTGCTATCCTGAATGATGCCTCCAATAAAGTCATCGCTGCCGGCGAAGCCCTTAAAGCTGGCCACGAGAAGGACGCTGCTTACCACGCTTACTCGGCCATGATCACCGGTGCTAAGGCGCTGATGCTGGCCGAAGACAAAAAGTGCAATACCCACATCGGTATCCTGCGTGACTTCGGCGAGTTCTTTGGTGATCGTTTCCCTCTCCCCCAGACCTTCTCCCATGGAGAGGGGAGCAAGAGTATGCCCTTTGAAGCATTCGTCCTGCGGATCAAGAAGCAGGAGCCAACCGTTGCTTTTGTCACCGAATACCTGGCCGATGCCCGGGCCTTTGTCTCTAAAGCCATAAAAACCCGTGAGGCGCAGCTGGATAAGGTTGTGGTGGGGGAATATTATAAAGCCTAACGGTGGAGGAGTTGTACTCCGACCGAAGCCCAGTTCTACAGCAGTCTGGGGGGCAGGTTGGGCTTGCGGCGGGAGCTGCGTGCGTGCTGCACTCCGACCGAAACCCACTTTTACATCAGTCGGAGTACAACTCCTCCACCGAGCATTTTACTTATGACAACTTCTAGAATAACCCTGGTAGGCGCCGGCCCCGGCGACCCCGATCTCATTACCCGTAAAGGCCTCAGGGCCCTGCGGACTGCCGACGTAGTCCTCTACGACGCACTAAGCTCCGACGAACTGTTGGAGGAAACACCCAAAACCTGCACGCGCATCTTCGTGGGCAAGCGCGCGGGCTGCCATTACAAAAAGCAGGAGGAGATCAATGAGCTATTGGTGGCTTCTGCTTATGAGTACGGCCACGCGGTCCGGCTCAAGGGGGGGGATCCTTTTATCTTCGGCCGGGGCCAGGAGGAGAAAGTCTACGCTGAAGCGCATGGCCTACCAGTAACGGTGGTGCCGGGCATCAGCAGCTGCATCAGCCTACCCGAACTACAAGGAGTAGCACCCACCAGCCGGGGCTATGCGGACAGCTTCTGGGTCCTCACAGCCCATACCCGCAACGGAGGTCTGAGCAATGACTTACTTTTGGCCCCACGCAGCAACGCAACGGTCATCATTCTTATGGGACTTGGTCGCCTCGACCAAATCTGCGCCCTCTGGGATGCTGAAGGAAAAGGTAACTTGCCCGCAATGGTGATCCAGAACGGTAGCCGCCCCAACGAACGCGCCTGGGTAGGCACCGTGAACGACATCGCTCCCCGCGTTGCTGCAGAGAAGGATAAAGGGCCTGGCATCATCGTTTTGGGCGAGACGGTGTCTCAGCATCCGGCGTTTAAATTGAAAATTTTTGATTCAGTATTGAAAATTGAAAATTTGCCCGCAGGACATGCTACCGCACGAGCATAACGAATAAGCAACAGAGTGGGTGCAACTAAAT
>CAYPIM010000139.1:0-7796 GCA_964410795.1 uncultured Lewinella sp.
TTTGTAGTCTCCGCCAGAAAGTACCGCCCCGTCCGCTTCGATGAAGTTGTCGGTCAGCAGCACGTGTCGCAGACGCTGAAGAATGCTTTGCAAACAGACCACCTGGCGCACGCATTCCTATTTTGCGGCCCGCGAGGAGTAGGTAAAACGACATCCGCTAGAATTTTGGCCAAGGTGCTCAATTGTCTAGACCGAACGGATGACTACGAGCCCTGTAACAAATGCCAGAGCTGTGTTTCCTTCGACGGTGATGCCAACATCTATATTCGAGAGCTGGATGCGGCCAGTAATAACTCCGTAGACCACATCCGCTCCCTGAACGAACAGGCACGGATTCCGCTGGATCAGGGCAAGAGCCGGGTCTTCATCGTCGATGAGGTCCATATGCTTTCTCAGGCGGCCTTTAATGCCTTTCTGAAAACATTGGAGGAGCCGCCCGAACGGACGGTTTTCATCCTTGCCACCACAGAGAAGCATAAGATCATACCTACCATCCTTTCGCGTTGTCAAGTATTCGACTTCAAACGAATTCAGCCGAAGGACATCATCACGCACCTCCAGGGCATCTGCGAGCAAGAGGGCATCGAGGCGGAAGAGGACGCCCTACATATCATTGGCCAGAAAGCTGACGGCGCCCTTCGGGACGCCCTGTCGATCTTTGACCGGATGACGAGCGCCGATGCCGAAAAAATAACCTACGAAGGCGTCATCGAGAACCTCAACGTGCTCGACTACGACTACTATTTTCGGGCCGTAGACTTTCTGCTAACCGAAGACCGAGGTGGTATAATGTTGCTCTTCGATGATATTCTGCGCAAAGGCTTTGATGAAGACCTGTTCCTCAATGGTATGGCCGCTCATATCCGCGACTTACTTGTTTGTAAGAATACGGAAACGCTAAAATTGCTAGAAGTAGGCGAACGCCTCCGTGAACGCTACCACCAGCAGGCGGCCATTGCCCCGACGGATATTTTACTTACCCTGCTCAATATCGCTAACGACTGCGACCTCGGCTTCCGGCTTGCGCGCAACAAGCGCCTACACGTAGAAATGGCCTTGCTAAAGATGGCCGCCGTTAAGCGGGCGTTCCGAAACGAGCCGACGGTAATTGCTTCTCCAACGACTTCCCCTGCACCTGCGGCCCCGCCAGTCGTTGAAAAAAAAAGCCCTGACCCTACCACCACGGTAGTTGACGCAGGACCTGCTGGCGGAGAACCAGCTCCACCACAAATCGCTAAGCCTGAGCTGGAGTCGCCGGTAGCCTCGGCACCTGAGTCACCTACTCCAACCAATACTGATGTTCCAGTTGCCACCCCGCAAACAGCCTTTACGAGTATCGACATCGGTGATATGATGGCCGAGATAGAGTCCGAGGAATCAGCAACTCCAGCCGCTGAAGACTTACCGGAACTCTCCGACGAAACCCTCACCCTCGCGTGGGAGAATTTCAAACGCGACAATACCGGTACCACTCTAGCTGTAAACATGAAACGTGCAGTAGGCCAGATCGTCGGTGACGAAATTCACGTACGCATAGGAAGTCAGCGGGTAATGGCCTCCTTTCGCGAAGATACTAGCCTAATTCAGCACCTCCGGGACACCTTCAAGCGCCCAGACCTGATCATGCTACTGAAGGTGGATGAGAGCTTAAAACCTAAGAAATCTGAGGTTAAACGACGGCTGACAGCTAAGGATAAATTCCTTGCCATGCGGGAGAAAAACCCTGCAATTGACAGTTTACGAAAACGGTTTGATTTAAGGCCGGAAGAGTAACTTAACGTGAGATTTGGGAGTCTGGAGTCAAAACTCCACCGCCCAAATATCTTCCTCTTTCAGTAATTCCCGGCCGAGGTTGCACCAAGCACCACCGTCGTCAAGAATCCAGCTATCTGAAGAGATGAGGACCGTATCGTTTGGGAGCGCGATTAGCTCTTTGTCGGGGTTATACGCCAGAATGATTTCCCAGTTAAAGTCGTGTTTCTCAGACAGTTCTCTGAGCATTGTCTTCAGACGACCAGAATTAGAGACGGGCTGATCGAAATACCAGGTCACTTTCCCGGCGGAGCGAAGAGACGCTCCTACCCTTAATAAAGCGGGTACGGTATGGCGGACGTGTTTGTAAGTGCCATGAACACCAGCGAGGTCGCGAAAGGTTCCGTCGCGGGCGTGGAGAATTAGTCCGCCGCCAAAGGCGCTTTCCAGGAGGATTAGCAGGTTGAAGCCGTCAATAGCGACAGCTTTGTTCTTTACCTCAGCAAGCGATACACGTCTTTTTTCTCGCGCCTCAATAGCACTTGCGGCCGCAGATACCCGGCCAACGGCCATGCGCTGGCGCTTGTTGAGGCGATAACGGTTACCTACTAGTTGGAGAGCCGAGTCTATGCCGTAATTACGGCTCATTAACCAGCAAAGATCATCCGTTGCAGCCGTTAGGGCCGGAAGATGTTTAGAGGAGAATAAGGATGGATCGTTAGGTTGTGGGCCTCGGTTTCTCATGGTATTGTAGGCAGGCAGCGCTGCGCGCTGCGGTGACTTAGACTACCCCGGACTTCGTGCGGGATTACCTGCGGGATAATCGCTACGTGATGGCTTACTTCAACTCCAGCAACTCTACGTTTTTAAAGTCAATCGGATGGCTCTCCGCCTGAAGAGCTATGTAGCCGGAGGTCAGGATTTCGCCATCACGGGCTATCCATTTTTCCACGTCCCGATCAAGGCCCCAGGTGCGCATTTGTTGAGCGTTTCCTCCGCCTAGTTGTGGGTTTTGAAAACTCAGCACGGTATCTCCTTCGATTAAGAAGTACATCGCTTCACCACCAAGCACAACTGCTTCGGCGTGTACCCATTGGTCTCCGTCGTAGGTTTTAGAAGAGGAAGTAATGCAATGGTGGTTGTTCAGCGTATCCCCCATCATTACGGTCGTGCCGGGCGTACAAACATTTCCGGTAGCCCGGGTTTTACCGTCGCTAAGGCCACCAAGTAGCTGTAGCTCTACGGATACAGGAAAGTTTTGGCCAACTTCATTGCTGTTTGCAGATTGACTGTGCAGCATTACTCCACTGTTCCGAACGTTCCAGCTTTCGCCACCTGAAGATTGTTCTCCCGTAAAGCGGTAATCAAAGCGCAGCTTGTAGTGGGAGTAAGGCGTTTTATAGTACATATGGCCGTAAAGGTCATCGAAGGTTTCGTACTCGTCATACTTAATGCGAAGCATATCGTCTTCCCACACAAAGGTGTTTCGGACATTATCGTTCAGGTCTTTACCAGCAATTTTGATGTCCCAGCCGGTTAAGTCTTTGCCGTTGAAAAGAGGCATCCAGTTTTCTACAGATGGCTCCGGGGTTTCCGCAGGCTTTTCGGTGGTTCCACAGCTCGTCAGAAAAGCCATCAGAAAGGAAAGCATTAAGATTCTTTGCATGGCGTGAATATAAGCACCTATCCACCAAACGCATACTCTTCGGCATCTACCCCACAAACAAAACCACCATACCATGTCTAATAAAAAGACGCGTCGGGAGTCCTCCGTCGTGAACGCCGGCTCTATGGCCGACATCGCCTTTCTGCTGCTCATTTTCTTCCTAGTTACTACGACCATTCAGGAGGATAAGGGTGTGCTGGTTCGGCTTCCCGTTTGGGACGATGAGCCTATCGACCTACAGATTCCCCAAGAGAACGTACTGACTGTGATCGTCAATAGCTCCGACAAGTTATTGATTGAAGATAAACCTGCCACCATTGAGCAGATTCCATCTCTCCTGGCAGACCATGTAATCTCTCCCTTACGGAAGCCCAAGAACGCCATCGTGAGCCTGATGCACGACCGAGGCACCAGCTACGCCAAATACCTCGCTGTGTACGACGCGCTTAAGCTTGGCTATAAAAACATCTGGGATGAAGCAGCAAACCGGCAATATGGCAAGGCTTTCGACATGCTGGAAGTAGCCGAACAGCGCGCAATTAAAGACAAATTACCAATGGTCATCTCCGAAGCGGAACCTAGCGATATTGTGAGCCTTTAGTAACAACTCCCCACTACTGCTTCCGCTAGTAATTTATACCCTTGCTCATCAAAGTGAATACCATCTTTGCTGAAGCTGAGTAAAGCGTCTCCTGGCTTTTGCTGAAAGTCGACCAAACAGATCCCTTCTGCAGCAGCGATGGTTCTAATTTGGTCAGACAGGTCTTTGAGACAGGTCTTCACTCCCTGAAACTCGTCGCTGACGGCACTATTGTCGCCAGCGGCGGGCGGGGTGAGGAGTACAATACGCGGTACATCTTGCCCACGCTCGCTGAAGAAAGCCTTTGTTCGGGTCAACAAAGTCGCCAGGTGCTCACTAGGTTCGCTGCGACGCTCAGCGTATTCAGCCTTACAATCATTGGTTCCCAGGCTAATTAGAATTTCGTCGATACTACCCATTTCTGCGTACCCCTTACGGAGATAAGCGGTAAGATTCTCTAGTGTATTTCTCCTCAACTCTCCCATACCGTTAAAGCCAAGGGTATTTCCACCGATGGAGGTATTAACCAACGGTCCTCCACCCCGCAACTCCTGGAATTGGTATACCCAACCTTTGCCGGCGCCATTGCTGTCTCCGATGACCAGGATATTACGCTTACTAAGAGCGGGAGAACAGGTTGTCAGTAGAAATAAACTTAGTAGTACAAGCAGACGCATGGCTAGGCGGGGTTTGAAGGGGGTAAGATATAGCGTATGTCTCACTAACGAAATTCTAAGCGGTAAGCTTTCATCCATGCCATTTCTTAAGACGGAAGTTTACACGCTGCGAAGACGTCTGACTCTTTAGTCCTCAATACACATCAAGACCTAAGGTATTTGAATGATTTAATGCGCGGACGCAGGTGCAATGAATTGTTTTTCGAAAAGGCTGTTCACAGTCTGTCCTTGTTCCGCTCAAAATATTTGTTCATACGGTCAGCGGTTACCGCATCTACGTCCAACTCTGACAAAAAATAATAAACCCTCCGGGAAATTAGAAAATCATTCACGTCAAGGTATGACAACAACTTATGAACAATCTTGCGAGAAGCGCTTTCCTGGTTTTCAATATGTTGCAACAGAAAGTCAAGCTCCTGATAATCGGGGTTATTAGGCAATCGATCAATCAGCTGGCACCTTTGTGCTTCAGTAGTTTGTGCTTTACTATTCAGCAAAGAACGAAGCAAAACAAGGCGCAAGCTGCTCTTTTCTGTTCCATAGAGTTGGACGACTGCAGCTACGTAAACTGACTCCTCTGTGTTTTCGAGACATTGAATTCCAAGACTCAGTACTTCTCCGTTACCTTCTGCTATTTGATCAACGATTCTGCTGACCAGCTCCCGGGGATAGACGCTGCGACTTAAGATCTCTGTAAACGCAAAAGTCTGTTTATCCCGATCAGGAGAACCCAAAAGCTCAGATAGCTGAGAAACCGATGCTCTTGCACCAGTAATTGATCGAATTTCTCTGACTACACCTCCCTGGGCCCAATGCCAGAGCGTAAAACAGGTCCACATGGCTCCAACTACCGTTTCACGTTCATTAAGCATTATTATGGTTGCCCCGGAAATAGCGTCAACTTGCCCCTCTCCTACAACCTTGTCGTGCGTTATTTCATAAAAGGTAAGGTGCCGGTAAGGAGAAGATCGATCCTTAAGGATCTCCGCCAGCATAACATAATCATCCGCAGAGAAGGGAATTCCATCACCTTTCTCCAAAACAACTCCGGGCGCTAGTTGGTATTTCAGGTAATTACCGTAAGCATCCCAAAAAAGCCGCACCGGAACAATCTTACAGAGGTGATCCACGCAAATAACAGATTCCGCATCCAGAAAAAACACCGCCTGTTCCTTTACCTGAACTTCATTTAGCTCAAAAGGCAACGGAGTTTCACTTTCAAAAGCGGGATGATTCACCATTACCTCGTGCACCTCAATCACCTCCTGAGTGCTCCCTAAACCAGGGAGAAACAGTAGGAACAAGATGAGCAAGCGCGATCTAGGCATATGGTGGATCCATTTTAATAACAACGTACTTCAAACAGCTTAGCGTTGGTAGCACCGTAGGTTTCTTTCAGGTTAATGCGAATTGCGGTAGTTCGCTGCTGAGGAAATTCAAATTTAATCAGCCGTCTTTTATTGTTTTTCAATTCTCCTAAGGGCACCCATTTCCCTTTCACCCTGGCCTCAACGTTAAGTACTTTCATCAGTTCTTCGGGTACCGAGTTGGTAAAGATTTTATTGACCTTAGAATCCTTACGCATCAAGATATTACGGTGCACATTAGTGTCACATTTTAGTTCTATCCTGCTCAGTTCTACGGGGTCCTGCCATTCGAACTGAACGGTAGCGGGTAAGCCCTCGGACGCCCAATGATGTACTTTTCCAAGAAAGTCTCTGGACCAGCCATCCGTAAGTAGTTTAGCTTCTCCTGAACTGGTGGAAGATCCAATCACAAGGTCTGCTGAACGGGCAAGGTCCGTTTCATCCTTTGCCGGCCTATCCGGGAGGAAAGCATCATCTCGGAGCAACTGCTCCTGTAGTTGGTCAAGATACTTATCATAAACCTCACGGGGTTTACATTCTTTAGTAATGCAAATGGAGGCAGCGGTCCCTACAGCCTGGCCCATAGTTGCGCAGGTAGCCATAACTCGAGAAGATGATAGTGCAATGTGGGTCTGGCTAATATTTCGGCCGGCAAAAAGTAAGTTGGAAACGTTTTTGGAATACAAGCTTCGGTAAGGTATTTGATACACCCGGGTAAAGTGTTCGTGAAAGAAGCTTGGTGGGGCTTCCAGGTCTTCAATCCCTCCCGGATTGTGTTCGTCCAAAGACCAGCCGCCGTAGGCGACCACATCTTCGAATTGTTTAAAGCCAAGCATATCGGGCTCTTTCAGGATGTAATCCCCCATAAAACGCCGGGATTCCCGGCGGCCGGGAATAGAGCAAACCCAGTCCAGGGCCTGGGTTTCTGATTTAGGGAAGTCACCCGAATTTTTTATGTAGTCCCAAAGACCGTAGGCGTAGCCCATCAATTTGTGGCGATTCTCTTCAAATTCTCCGATGATATCACCATCACTGCCAACTTCTATCCACCAAATTCCATCTTCATAGTTATTAAATTTCCTCCCCTTATGGGCCTTTTCGGCATCGAAAGGAATGGTAAAAGATGGCGCCTCAAAAGGCATAGGTTTCCCCATATCACGTGCTTCCAATAAAAGCGAAGCTCCCATCTGCCAACCATCTGGCTCATCAGGAGCATACTTTTCGCCAAATTCGGCCTTTCCCTCCCGGCCGGTACGATATATTGCTCCGGCGGTAGCAGCCAATAAGCCATCCCCCGAGCAATCGATGAAGATGTCTGCATTAATGGTGATGGTGGTTTCTGTTGTCAGCTGCCAGCACTTTGCAGACTTTATCCTGTCATTCTCCATATTAGCCTTGATCGCCTGGGTATTCAGCAAGAGATCCAGGTTTGGCTCAGCAGTAATAAAATCGTACAAAACATGATCCCAGACGGGAAAAGATTCCTGCGGGTTATGAAAGCGGTTATGCAATAGTAGTTCTTCAATCACGCCGGTTTCCCGCTCTGGCTGCCCTCCCTTAAGGTGCGTAACTCCGTTGACGTGAACCCTGATTTCACTGGAAGCATTTCCTCCCAGTACCGAACGGTCTTGCACCAGGACCGTACTAGCTCCGTTTCTGGCCGCGGAGACCGCGGCACACATACCAGCCATTCCGCCGCCAATTACGGCTACATCATAATTGAGGGTTCTTTCCCGCTTAGGTACCCCGGACTT
>CAYPIM010000139.1:7896-16016 GCA_964410795.1 uncultured Lewinella sp.
CGGTAACGATCCGTCCGCATCGAATAACCCATCAGGTTGTTCTCAAAAAGGTCCCGGTTCCATTTTTCACCCTGCTGTGCCATAATACGGACTTCAACGTCTTTAATCAGCGGACCGAAATAAGTTTCACGCATACCGGTGGTAAGGGGATTCGCCGCCCATTCTCGCAGGGCAGGATTAGGATATTGACTAAAAGCGGCGGTTTTCCAACTCCGGTCCGGATCCTCCAGCAGCGGAGCGAAGCTCTGCCCCTCAAGGTGAGCGAGCAGCTCCAGCCCAGCGAGTTCCGTCAGTGTAGGATACATATCGACCAACTCAACTAAGGCATCCGAAGATCTTCCCCGGACATCTTTCGGCATATCCGGCGTTTGGATGATTAAGGGAACACGGGTGGCTATTTCATAGTTGGTCGCTTTTCCCCATATCCCCATGTCTCCAAGGTGCCAACCATGATCCGTCCAGAGGATAATGAGGGTGTTTTCCCGTTCTCCAGTTTCCTCCAGCGCGGTCAGTAGTTTACCGATTTGAGCGTCAATGTAAGAAACACTGGCCAGATAAGCATGTTTAAGCGTCCGGGCCAACGCACCTTCTATAGGGCCAGACTTCGGAATACCAGCCCGAACCCTCAGTTCGAAGGATGCGTGCAAACCCATCGCAGCTCCGGCATCCGGTGCTTGAACGTTGTCGGCCATCGGGATTTCTTCGCGATCGTACATATCCCAGTATTTTTTCGGGGCGTTCCAATCCAGGTGCGGCAGTCGGTAACCCATTCCTAAAAAGAAGGGTTTTCCACTTTCCGACATTTCCTTAAGCGTAGCAATTCCAACTTCGGTATTGTAGCCGTCTGCGTACGTGATATCCGGAACATCGGCAGCTTCAAAAGCTGGCCCCCGGCCCAGGGCGTAGTGCTCCGTATTTCCGTATTTCTCCCTGATGGCTTTTTGTGCCTCCTTAAAGATCGCCACGTTTTCCGGCAATGCATAGCCGCCGGGGAGCTGAGCGCGTGGAGTACCTATTTCTGCGGCCTGCCGGCTCCATGATTTCTCCGGATCGGTAAACTTTCCATGATAAATTTTCCCGCTGTAAGCCGTTTCGTAGCCGTTGGCCCAAAAATGCTGCGGCAGCGTAACGATGTCCGGGTTGGCGTCCCGGAAGTAGGTGTAGTTCTCGATCACGCCAATCGTTTCGGGGCGGGAACCGGTCATCAGGCTGGCCCGTGAAGGGCTACAGATGGCTTGCTGGCAATAGGCGCGGTTGAAGCGTAGGCCTCCGGCCGCCAGGGCATCAATATTAGGAGTAATTGCAATCGGTGAGCCGTAACAACCGAGCTCCGGGCGCAGGTCATCAATCGCGATGAAGAGAACGTTGACCGGCTTCTTCGGCGCTTCCATTCCAGGCTCGGAAGTACCACAACCCATAACTATCAGGAAAAGTGAAGCGATAAAGCATCTCATATTCATTGGGTATTAATTTGGTCTTATAAATATTCCGTGGCGCGGCCGCAGGTGCAATGAAAGTTCTCGAAAAACACGGTGCCTCTACCCTGCCCTCATTCCTTTCTCTGCACCTGCGTGTAGCGCCCATATTAACTATACCTCAGGATAGGGCGACTAATCTGCTGATCTTTCGCTGTAGCTGCCTCTCCCCAACCCCTCTCCCCCAAGCCTCGTCTCCAGCTCGACGGACCGCCTCAGGCAGCCGCGTAGCGAAAGGGGCTTTTCAGGAAAAACACTGCGTGTTTTGACGGTAAAAACCTGTAACGGATAATCATTGACAGATTAGACAGCCTACACCTAAGGACCATAAAATTCAGGCTTGAACTACTGCCGTTCCTCAACAAAAAGCTTAGACTGGTCCCGAAATTCAATCCTTCGTTCCACATCCTTCCTCTCGTACTTACGGCCGAGTAACCAACGTGGACGTTCCAGGGTCATTTCCCAGTCGAATAGGGTTTTGAACATAGCGCGCGTTCGCTCAGGGTGAATCATGGCCAGGTTCTTATTCTCCCCAACGTCGTCTGGCAGGAAATACAATTCCGCTGGCCGATCTCCGAAACGGATGAGTTTCCAATCCCCATCGCGCACGGCAGCCCTTACCTCCCTCTTCCAAAACAGACGTTGGTGGGGCCAGCCGTAATTCTTTCCGGTCAGGAAGGGCATCAAGTCCACCCCGTCAATGTCCTTCAATTTGTTTAAGTCTCCACCGCCAGCAGCAAAAAAAGTAGGCAGCAAATCAAGCGTGCTGATCGGATTATCGTATTCCGAACCTCCCGCTATTTGGTTCGGCCAGGAAAGAAGGAAAGGAACCCGGACCCCCCCTTCCAGGTAGGTCGACTTCGTTCCGCTGAGCGGGAAATTACTCGAAGCATTTCTATCGGTCGGGCCACCATTATCGTTGGAAAACACGATGATTGTATTCTCGGTCAGTCCCAATTCTTCCAGCTTGTCCAGTACAATTCCACAGGCCCGGTCAAGGGCCAGGGTCATGGCCGCTACCTTCTTGCGATGACCGGTCAGTATCGGAAATTTTTCCAGGTCCTCAGGCTTCGCGTCCATGGGCGCATGTACCGCGTTAAAGGCCAGGAAAGCAAAGAAGGGACGGTCCTTATTCCGTTCGACAAAAGCAACAGTTTCGTCTCCCAGCGCATCCGTCAGGTAACCTTCGTGTTCCTGGAAATCACCAAAGTTTCGTTCCAGCCTGTTTTGTGCTTGTCGGGGTGTGTTTTCGTAAGGGAAATAATTCCGGGCTCCGCCCCGAAAACCGTAGAACTCGTCGAAGCCCCGCTTGAGTGGATGAAAACGATCCGCTCCACCCTGGTGCCACTTACCGAAGTAAGCCGTACGGTAACCAAGCCGTTTGAGGTAATCGCCCATGGTCGTCTCCTCTACCGGCAAGCCCATTTCATCTCCATCCACTGCGGATACAGTAGTCATAAACCCTGGGACATTGTTCTCCTCGTAACCAAAACGATGCTGATACTTTCCCGTCAGGATTCCCGCCCGGGAAGGGCCGCAGGTTGGGTGAGAAACATACGCCTGCCGAAAACGAACACCCCGTTTTGCCAATTTATCTAAATTAGGCGTAATCATGGTTTTACTCCCCTGAAAACCAAAGTCAGCGTATCCCGCATCATCGGCAAACAGGAAGATAATATTGGGTTGTTTTTCCTGCGCAGAAAGAACGCTGCAGCTTAGTATTAGCAAGAAAATTAGCAGTTGATTTTTCATCTGTTTTATTAACGTTTTACTTACCCATCCCCCATATCACCGGAAGGAAGACGGTCATCTCGCTCGTTCCTCGATTACTCCAGGCATAGTAGGGAACGAACTGGGTCGGGTACATCTTGAAGTTTGGTTTTGTCACCTTGCGGTACATCCCATCTTTCTTGTCGGTCCGCAGGGCGACCTGGGTTTTAATTACCGTTACACCACCAAGAAAGTCCGGCCTATTTACCGTTTCGAATTGTTGATCACCGGGCAGGTAGACATCAAGAATTTTCGTGTCTTTGGGCAGGTCCGGGCTTTCAATGGCGTAAACGACCGGGCCGCGCTGGAGGGCAACCTGGTTGCGCACTTCCTCGATTCGGGGGTGGCCTTCCACCATCGCAATGTTCATCGGCAACTCCAGACTCACTACATCTCCCTTTTTCCATTTACGCTCAATGCGGGCGTAAGTGCCCGGGCTGACTTCAGTCGTTATGGCCTTACCGTTTACCATAATTTGGGCGGTTTCGGCCCAGGCGGGGATGCGAAGCTGGAGATCAAAAGGTTTCCGCTTACTCTTTTCGATGGTAATCTTGATGTTCCCGGTCCAGGGGTAGTTGCTTTCTTGAGTCAGGCGAATTTCTGAACCATCGTTAAGGGTAGTATTTAGCTTGTTTCCGCCGTAGAGGTTCACGGCCACACCATTCTCGGTCAGGCTGTACGCCCAGCCAGACATTTTGGCGATGGTGCGCACCAGGTTGGGCGGACAGCAAAAGCAGTCTATGTAGGGCTCGCGGCAGGCAGACTCGGTGCTGGAATAATCACGCACCCCCTTATTCATCCGCAGCGGGTTGGCATAAAAGTAGTCTTTACCCTCCAGGCTAATGCCCACCAGTGCACTATTGTAGAGCACCGTTTCCATCACATTAGCGTACTTAGCCTCGCCCTTCAGGCCGAGCATTCGCCAGTTGAACATGGCGTTGGAAATGTTGGCGCAGGTTTCGTTATAAGCCGTCGCGTTGGGCATCATGTAATCTCCAATAAAGCCCTCATGAACCATGTCAAAAGGTTTACTTCCCGCACCGTGGTGGACCTGCCCGAGCGCACCGGTGAGGTACATTTTTCGATTAATGGCGCTGTCCCAGATGCGTTCGAGTGCCTCCACAATCGCCTGTTCACCGGTCTCGGCGTAGACATCAGCGGCTCCAGACCAGAGGTACATGCCAAGCACGGCGTGGCCCACAGCTTCGGTCTCATCGCGCAATGGGGTCCGATTCTGGTGCTGGTCTCCCTGAAAGAATTTCGGTACGGTTTTATCCACCGGTAAGGCCCACTTATTGCCCTTCATTTTAGCGCCACGGTTATCAACGAACGTCTGGGCCAACTTCAGGTAGCGTTTGTCTTCAGTGGTGCGGTACAGCTCCACCAGGCCCATAATCTGGGAAGGGTTAAAACCGAAAGACAGCAGGTGGTCCGGGGTTGGCTGAAAGGTTTTGTAGAGAAAGTCGGCGTGCTTCGTTGCGATGTCAAGAAAGTTCGTTTTTCCCGTCACGCGCTTATAGATCACGGCCGCGTTGATCAGATGACCACTGTTGTACATCTCATGATGATTGACCTTGGAGTACCGGTCGGTGCCCTTGATCTGCGTGTGCGTAGAGAGATAACCGTCCGGTTGCTGCGCCTTACCGATGATTGCAATAAGGTCGTCCAGTTCGGTGAGTAGGCGCTCGTCTTTATTGAGTGCGTAGAGGTAAGTAACGGATTCCATCCATTTATAGAAATCACCGTCGTGCCACCACATGCCCTTTGCCGCTCCTTCCATCATTCCGGCGGCTATCTTGAAGTTGTTCAGGGCGTGGCCGGTGTCGCCCTTCAGCAGCGTCCCCATGTGCGGAATCATGGTATGCTCAGCCACCTCGACCTTGTCGGCCCAGAAGCCTTCGGTCCACTCACAGTCTCCGATATCGATGCTTCGAAAGGTGACGTGAGGGCTCTTGCTATTATTGACGATGCCGCTGCCTTGGGCAACGGCGATGTGCGCTACATAAAGCAGACAGGTTAAGACTAGTAAGCTTCTCATTTGCAATTGTTCGACTTTAGGTGCAATGTAGGCGGCAGTGCCTTCGAAAGCAAAATTATAAGCATCTATGCTAGTTTGATGGCCGAGCGTTTGAAATTAGCACAAAGTAAGAATGCTCGCTCCGCTCGTAACCTCACCCCCAGCCCTTCTCCGAAGGAGAGGGGAGCAATTCCGAATTAGTACACTGTAGTGCTAAATTCAATCTTAAAAAAGCACTAGGCATTTAGGTTTTGCCGTTCTCACACGTCTCGCCTAAGGCTTGACAGACGCTCTCAGGCAGCCGAAAAGCAAAAGTGAGAGCCACATATTGAGTAGCCGGGGCGGGGACGCAGGTACAAGGTGAAGATTCAGAGAACGTTCGCCCCCGCCGAAGAGCCCTACCCCGAAAACCATCGCTTGCACCTGCGGCCGCGCCCCTTTGCGAAAAACATGCATTGTACCCGCACTGAAACAGTGTTTGAACAAAAAAAACCAATCACCCACCACTATCTTTACCCGATGAAACGAATACTATTCCTCCTGGTAACCCTCAGCTTGTGCCAAGCTTGTGCACCGACTGAAGCACCAACCACTTCCCTTTCCGCAGAAGAAGAAAAGATCGCAAAGGCACTAATTCAGGGCGCTTTTGACGACCTCTGGGGCGGCGTAGACTCCACCAAAATCAGCCAGTACCACACGGACGATTTCATCATTCTCGAACAGGGCGAAGTTTGGGACAACGACCGCATCAAGCAATTCATGCGTGGTCAGCTTGCCCAGCCAAACCGGGCCAAACGGATCAACCGGATGGACTACATTTCACTCGACAAATACGGCAACTCGATCCAGATTGCTTACTACAATTACGCAGAATTCACCCAGGCAGACACCCTGGTCGGCAAAGCTGCCTGGCTGGAAAGCGCCCTGGCCGTTTCTACGCCTGAGGGATGGAGGCTCAAATCAATGCACTCCACTCGGATGCGGAACTAAGAGACAGGAATTAACTCATCCTTTCAGGAATTTCTGCCAGCACAGCCCTGAAGTGCGCCTGCAAACCAACAAAATCTCCGGCAGCAATCAACTCCTTATCAAGCAAGGAACTTCCCATCCCTACTCCAGCAACGCCCGCATCAAAGAAGGAACGGATGTTGGCCAGAGACACACCACCTGTAGGTATTAGTTTTATTTGCGGTAGCGGCCCGCCCAGGTCTTTGATGTATTTAACCCCAAGCCCCCCAGCAGGGAATACCTTTACCGCCGAAGCGCCGAGGCTCCAGGCTTTATAGATTTCCGTTGGGGTATAAGCCCCAGGAAAAACGGGAATGCCGCGTTCAACACACGTTTTGATCACGGTTTCATCAGTTATTGGCGTAACGATGAAACTTGATCCGGCCGCAAGCGCAACTTCCAGTTCCGTGGGCGTACAAACCGTTCCTGCCCCTACATTGAGGCCAGGAAAGCGCCTATTGAGTTCGGAAATGATCGTGGCCACGTCCGGCGTATTCATCGTAACCTCCAGCGTTCCAAAGCCAGCTGCCCGCAAGGCTTCCGCAATCTTGATACAAGTTTCCATTGACTGGCCACGTAGAATGGCAACTATCGGAGCGGCGCGGAAGGTTGTCCAGGAAAAGGTTGGGTGGTTCATAGTTGTTTTGATCAGTCGCAAATAGATTTAAACTGTTCGCCCCAACAGCATCCGCTGTCCGGAGAGAAAGGCTTTACTGAGAACTTCGTCTTCGTATATTGTTAAGCGGTCGCCAAATTTCAGGATGGTTAAAGCGAAGCGGTAAAGACGAAGGAGCGGGCCAGCACCCGCAAGGTAAATTTGTTTCGACGTATCCTCCGGCAGGTGCCGGAGTTCATCACCGATTAGTAATCCGCTCAGGCGATAAAAGCTATCGATTGGCTCGGCTTGCCGCAGCACATGACCAGCGCGAATGGCAAAAAGGTGGGGAGTGGCGCCATCTTTGAATCCAGCAAGAACGCCCGCTTTGAATTGCTCGGCGGTCCCGGTATTCCATTCGCCACGGGCGACGGAGTTGGAAAGAATACTATGATGAGCGATAACATCAAACAACTCTCCGGTCATATAGCTTGTAAAGTCGGAAAACTGGTGGCGTTGAAAAACGAGGTGCTTACTGTGGGTACCGGGCAGCAGCAAAACGCCCTCCGCTTTGCCAGCCATGAGCTCAAGTAACCCCAGCGCCTGGGTCTCCTCGCCCCGCATCATTCCGGTACGACTCTTCACGCCGGAGAGGAGGCGCAGAATTTGCCCGGGCCAGGGCGTCAGGTCCTGAAAGACCATAGATTCCCCTCCGGACCCAATGGGTAATTCTCCGTAGGGCAAGTCCCGCATTCCAATATTGGCCGAAGCCATTCCGGAAACTATGATGGGCAAGTTGCGGTATGGTTCCGGCAGTTCTTCCACCTGGGTACGAAGGTGCTCACTAAAGTAAAACAGGCGATCCGTCCGTTCACTGGTTCCGAAACGGAGATTGAGTTCCTTTATCCCTACCTCAGACGTATGCTCCGCCAATACTTCAAGGCTATCCGTCACAACTACCCGTAGGCGAAAGTTGGTCGTGCCCCAGTCGCAGCTGATGAAATGAGTCGGTAAGGTCATATTCGAAGCAATCTACGCTAAACTACTGTTTTTACCGCCACCTTGCTTCAGGCAGCGTTGTGGCTTTGAGTTTTTAAACCCTGTTCACCTCAACCTCTTATGCGGGCGCGGACGCTGGTGCAATGATTGTTTTAAGGGCAAGGATAAACATAAAAGGCCTCATCCGCCGTACTATTGAAATTTCGTCGCGGTTTGGCTCCCTCTCCGTCGAGCTTTAGGCGAGACGTGTGGGAGA
>CAYPIM010000140.1:0-15785 GCA_964410795.1 uncultured Lewinella sp.
TACTACTCCCACATCTCCACTTCTAGTCCCGCAATTAACCGCACTGCATTTTTCCAGTATAGTTTTTCCAGAATTGGCGTAGGAAGGTCCAGGCCGTACATTTTCCAGAAAGCATGGTACCGCTTGTAGTAGGGGAAGTATTCGTCGTCGGATTCCAAGACGCGGAAGTAAGTGGCGTATTCTTCCGGTCGGTAGGAGTCTTTGCCGAATAATACGCGGTCTTGATACTTGGCGAAGAAGCGGTTGGCTGCGCGGGGTTGGCGACCGAGCTCGGCGATCACGGCTCCGATTTCTACATTTACGTTAGGGTTATCCTCCAGGAATTCACCGAGGCGAACCAGGTCATTGCCGTACCAGGCCATATGGGCGGCGATGAAGGTGGTGTTGGGGTGTTCTTTAAAGAGGCCGTGTGCTTCGGAGGCGATGGTTTCCCAGCTTACTCGCTTGTTTTCTTGCTTGCGGTTAGGTTTCAGTTTTAGTTCCAGCCAACGTTCGTTATTGGCGTCGTGCGGTTGCCAGAACTGCTTCGGGTCAGCGTAATGAATCAGCACTGGCCAGTTGAATTCTCCCGCAAGTTCGAAGATAGGACTCAGGCGAGGATCATTGATTTTTATCCGGTTTCCTGCTTTGTCGGTATTACTCATGCCCTGAGATTTGTAGATCTTCAGGCCCCGCGCACCAATGCTTTTATCAAAGCGGAGCTGGGCCAGTGTAGATTCCAGATAATCCGGATCATCGATGCTGCGGATGTTGATGTTGGTGAAACAAATGATCCGGTCCTGGTATCCCTTCTTATTGATGTTGTCCATCATACCCTTCAGTGCTTGGCCACCACGGCCACTGAGGTTAACAACTGCTTTCATGTTTAGCTGGTCCATTTCGCGGATCAGTTTGTCGAGGTCCTGGGTACCCATCCGCCAGTGATGGCTGTGAACGTCTACAAAAGGAATACTTGCCGACTTTATGATGTGCTCGGGCACCACCAAACTGCTGGGCGGGTCATAGTCTTCAAAACTAACCGTGAGGGTAGAGTCTACTTTTTTGCGCTTTTGCGCAGTGAGAAGCAAAGGGAGAAGTGATAAAAGAAGGAGAGGAAGGAACCGCATGCTGGTGATTTATGCGCAGTAAGGTAGTATTAATATTACATTTGTAGTTTAGTGCGCTTTGTAAACTGTCGCCTTTACGATGGTTTGCTACGCAGCTGCCAGAGGCTGTGGGCGCGGCCGCAGGTGCAATGGAGGTTTTTTGATGGTGGATGAAACGTGAGTCATCCCGAACTTTAGCTACGACTTTTAGGATTTGGCGTGCAACAAACTCCCGAAAACCTTCCTTGCACCTGCGTTCTGCGCCCACCTTCTTTGGTAGCCGCGTGACGAAATTACAAGCCGCCTAAAATTCCTGGGCCCCAGTAGTCTTTGATAAAGAAGAAGCTTGCGAACAAAAGGAATGCACTTGCTAAGAGCAGCATGATAGCGCCTCCTGTTTTTACCCAAGGCCGTTTAAAAAAGGAATATTCGGCCAGGATGATCTCTACAACTACAAGATTGGGTAGGTAGAACCAGAAGTCCATAAAGTAATCGAACCACCCGGTAAAGTTTTCGGTGTGCCCATCTCGCCCGCCGAAACCAATGTAAAAACCGTAATCCATACGGTACAACCACGATCCGATGGCGAGGGCAAATAACCGTAAGGCCCAGGCGCGGTGCCGTTTGAACTCCTTCTTGCGAGCGAAGCGAATGGTTTGTACCGCTGCCAAAAACATAAGGATACCGTAGGTAGCAAAGGCGATGTCCATTATCGTTCCGCCGATGGTGCCCTTGAGCGCAATGAAAATCAAGCCACCAACGGCGGCTAGTAAACAAGCAATCACATATACCCGCCCTGCAATTCGGTGAAGTTTAGGATACTTTGCTCTGATGCTTTTCAATAACTGCAAACAACCCAGCACTAAAATAGTACCACCCGCTAAAAAGTGAAGCGCAATGCCAGCAGTAGAGCCTGGGTTTTCTGCGTCATATAAACCGGGGAGTACTTTGTTCCAGCGGGTGGTGTCTCCGGATACGTAAGATAATGCGTAGAAAACCAGAATGTAGACGCCAAAGATCAGTGCACTTGTCCATACGATGCCTCCAAGCAAGTTGCGGGCGAAATTGAAGAGCCTATCACTGAAGGGATGCCGAGCATTAGTGGTTGGGGAGGAATTCATATGTCCTTAGGTTATCACAAGTATAGGCCATGAAGCGTTAAGTTATAACCCGGCCCGCTGAAACGGCTATATCTTTAAGTATTTAAACGTCATAAAGCCAGGTGTCAGCATCTATCCTATGGAACTGGTTTAAACTTTTCGTTGCGACCTTATCCGCGTCCTGATGTTCTCTGACGTTGTTGCTGAAATCCTCATTTCACTACGGCTAGATTCCGGTTTCAGCGCCTAGCCGGGAAACATCAGGCCTGCGGAACGGCCAGCTCAGGAAATTTTAAACCAGTTCATGCCTGATCCAAATAGTATCCAAAGTTTACCCCTAATACACTCCTTATGAAACGATTTTTGACCCTTCTCTCGAAATCTTGTTTACTATTGCTTTTACTGCCCTTTGCTTTACCGGGCCAATTGGCGCTGGGGGTGATTGATCAAAATCAGATGGGCACTGAAGGAGGGTACCTGGAGCGAACGTTTGCGTCTTCGCTAGGTCCGGTAGCTGTAATTTTTGATTTTCGCCGCCAGGTCCACCAGTTTACGTTGCTGGAAAATGGTAATTCAAGGGTCTTATTTGAAACCAGGTTGGATGAATTTGATAACCGGATAAAAGGGATTTTTAATCACTTTGTATTATTGGAAAACCGAACTTCAATCCTTCCACTTACCGTAACCCAAGTTGACCTGCGAACGGGAGAAAGGCGAGACTTATATACCAGTAACAACGGCCATACCTTTAGTATTGGAGCCGGCTCTTCAGGGTATGCTTACCTGAACCCAAGCCGTACACTTAGCGTTACGGACGGAACCACCGGAGGAACCTTCGAGGTGGCAGCTAACACAACGGATGTTGAAGGCTTTGTCTTTGGTAATCACACTTTACTCACAAGCTCAGAAGGAATACATATTACGGACGGGACTCCATCCGGGACGCGTCAGCTTTTTACCCAAGCAGTTGAAAATCCTCAAGGGCCTTTTAGCTGGAATGGCCAGTTCTTCTTACCGTTGCCAAACGGGTTAATTGTAACCGATGGAACGGAGGCTGGGACGCGTTATCTGATTGAGCCAGGAGCGGGGACCTTTCCCACCAGTTTTGTTGCGAATGATGAAGGCATCTTCTTCATCAATGCTGATGCTGCCAGCGGCAAGGAAGTTTGGCGTACAGACGGGACCCTTGCCGGAACCGGAGTGCTGCAAGAACTAATCCCCGGCCCTGAAGATGGCATCGCTCAGTCGTTCACAATAAGCGCTGTAGATGGACAGCTTATCTTTAAAGGCGGAACAACCGAGCTGAACAATAAGGTTTACTTAGCGCGTGACACTGGACTTCAGGTATTAATCGACCTTGACCCCGCTACGGTGACCCGTGCGAACTACCGAGCGCTACTGATGGGGGTTACGGAGGGAGGAACCCTTTTTCTTACCACCAGTCATGTGGAAGATCGGCAAACCCTCTGGCGCGTCCGACCAGGTGAGGACCCTGTTGAATTGGGAGAATTTGAAGCTTTTTCTATCAACCCTAGCCGGGTAGCAGTGGTTGGCGAATCGCTTTTTTACCAGGGTGGGACGGACCCCGAACGGCTTTACCTGGCGCTATCTGATGGTACATCAACTACGGAAGTTGATTTTCTTGGAGAATATAATGGCCGGTGGTTGGTTGCTGATGACGTTTTGTATTACGCTACGGATAGTAGCGAGGAAGGTGAAGACTTCGAGGAAAGACTGTATCGCGTAGGACCGGACGGCGTCGTGGAACGATATGGAGTCAATAGCCCCTCGCAAAACCTTGTATTACCTATTTTTCCTTATTCCGGAGGAATTGCTGCTTTTGCAAATCACCCTTTCTCGGCGGAGGGTTTTTATCTGCTTGATGAGGTGGCTAACCCTACCTTTCTAACTGATCTATTGCCTTATAACAGGGGGTCTAACTTTGATGTGATTAGTAAAGCGGAAGAGATGCTTTACGTACGCTATGAGAATGGTATTTACCTAGTGAGGCCGGGAACAGACCGTGCAGAACTGATTACGGAATCGGTCAATACTTCACAGACGTTTTTCCCCGTGGGAAACCAACTGTTGTTCAACCCGACGCAGGACAGCCTTGGAATACTTGGACCTGAAGGAGTTGTTACCGTGGCCGTTCCGCCTAATTTTAGGAATATTCGTTCAGGCTATACACTTTTTGAAGATGCGATCTATTTTCTGGTGCATTCTTCTAACTCGCAGAATACCCGCTACCATTTTGTACGGATACCACTGGAAGATCCTGCAGCAATGGCATCAGTTTATAGTCTTGTGTCTGAAGATCCGATTCCGGGTACTTCTTTTGCTGCCCGTGAAATAGCGGTGGCCAACGGTAAAATGTACCTGGCCTATCCCACCTTTGAAAACGGCTGGGAACTTGGCCAGAGTGACGGTACTCCAGAGGGGACGGTACTTTACCGAGATCTTGTGCTCGGACAAACAGGGAGTATTCCAAGAACAATTCTTGGTACTGATGGCCGGCTTCTTGTTAGAACCCGCCTCGAGGTTGGTAGCGGGCAAACCCTTTACCTGGAGTTGCTTGGCCAGAACCGATTTTATTGGTTTTCGATGGCTGCTTTTAACGACCGGCCAATTCTATTAACGGGCAACGCTACGCACACATTTGTTGGGCTCAGGATTACGACGAGTGGCGACGACGGGGCATTGATCATTGATGATGCAAGCGGTATTTCCAGGCAAACGGTACTTAACCTCAATAGTCCCTTCTTCAATTTGTCAGACGGGCGGGTTGCCTATCACGTTAGTAACGACCAACTCCGGATTACTGCGGGAGAGGAATCAAGTGATCAAACATTAGATGATATCAATGGTAGTGAACCGAAAACAACCGCCTTATTTGGCAACTATTTTCTCTACGTTATCAACGAGATCAATAGGGAGAGTGTTGGCGTGATTGATCTGGTGACCGAAATGCGTTCAGAATTTAGTGGTATTGACGGGAGTGAATTCCTGACCTTTTATCCGGTATCCGACCGGGTATATTTTCCGGGGAGTACAAGAGCAGAAGGTCAAGAACTGCTCTACTTGATGGAGACCAGCCTACGTCCTTTTGTTGGCCGGGTATTTGAAGACCTAAACGGGAACGGAACGGAAGATACCGTAGAGCCTTTGGTTCCTGGTGTGTTGATAGAGGCGAGAGGCGATTACTATACCCTCACGCGTAGCGGAGAAGACGGCCGTTTTACCTTGCCGCTTTCCGCTAACGGTAACTTTACAATTAGTGTTGGAGGAGACGGATGTTTTGAGACAACTACAAGCCCCGAAAACGTGACCCTTACCGCTGAAGAACAACCAACTGAGGATATCGTTTTTGGCGTAAGGGGGGTAGGGAACCAAGGGGGAATTAGTACTAACGTGACGACAGCCACCGTACGATGTGGCTTTACCATTCCCGTCTGGCTGACGGCGCGCAATACTGGTTGTGTAAGCCTGGATGTTGATTTTAATTTCCCCCTTCCGGATGGCGTAACCTATATTTCTGCGGACGAGCCACCGACCACAGTTGTAGGTAATGACCTGCATTGGCGGATCGGGGCAATACCTGCCGGAGCAGATTATCGGATTAGGTTATTACTGGAAATGCCCGACGAAAGCAGGGTCGGGGAACCCGTGGATTTCCGCTTTGAAGCGATGGGGTTATACGAATTCGACCTGATTGTTAGTGATGAGTCTGTTTACGCTCCAACGCTTCGTTGTGCTATTGACCCTAATGACAAACTTGTGCAACCCGCTCGGCCTGATTCCCTGAATAGTAATTATACGCAAGTTGATGAAGCATTGACTTATACTATCCGTTTTCAGAATACAGGAAATGATACTGCTATTAATGTCCGCCTCGAAGATCAACTGGCTGCTGAGCTTGACTGGGCTAGCTTTAAACCAATAGCTGCTAGCCATAGTTATCGGGTAGAGCTTTCTCCCGCCGGGCTCCTGAACGTATTCTTCGATAATATTCTCTTACCGGATAGTAGCGCAAACCAGGAGGCGAGTAATGGTTTTTTTGCCTTCGAAATCAATCCTCAACCGGATGCTCTGGATGTGGTAGTCAATAATACTGCGGGTATCTATTTTGACTTTAACGAACCAGTAATTACGAATACTACCCTGAATACGGTAGTAGAGTTTTTAGACGAAGACGAAGACGGCTTCTTCTTCTGGCTGGAATGCAAAGATCAAGACCCGAACATTAACCCCGATGCCTTCGATGTAGGAGGGAATGGAATTGACGAAAATTGTGATGGCGAGGATGCTCCTGTTGCTACTCAGGAACCTCTGACCGGACTGCTTGAAATGTTCCCTAACCCAGTTACGGACATGCTGACGATTCGGTATTCGCAGGCGGACGAATTAATTATCTGGTTGCTTGATGGCCGTGGTAGGACTATGCAAAAATTAACTATGCACACAGCAGCCTCTATTTCTTTTAAAAACTATCCGCCTGGTGTTTACTTCTTGTCGGTCTGGGAAGCTGGAAGCGGCAGAGGTAAGACACACAGAATAGTGCGCTAGAGCGCAATGATAACCTAATTCAAAAGGCAGAAAAATAAATCAGGGAATTGGCCAAACAAATCTTAATACGAAACGTATTGATAGCATTACTATCAATGAGTGACATTTTACTTGCTAATGGCATCGACTCCCGTACCATCCCCTCTACGCCGATTTTTTTCCCTGCTAAAGCCGGACCGTAAAGACATTGGCTATGTCTACGTGTATTCTGTCTTTATTGGAATCCTTGCGCTGGTTGGCCCCTTAGGGGTTCAGGCCATTATTAACCTTATTGCGGGCGGAGATTTTAATGCGTCTCTCGTAATTCTCGTCGTCGTAGTTACCGGTGCATCCGTTTTAGTTGGTGTATTAAAAGTGATGCAATATGTGATTGCAGAGACCTTACAACGACGTTTGTTTAGCCGGGCTTCGTTTGAATTCGCCTATCGACTGCCAAGGATAAAGCTTGCGGAGTTAATGGATCTTTATCCCCCGGAACTGGTAAACCGCTTCTTTGATGTTTTGACGGTACAAAAAGGCCTTCCTAAAATACTGCTGGACCTAAGCGGAGCCGCGATGCAGATCCTTTTTGGTCTCGTGCTATTATCATTGTACCATCCGTTTTTTGCTGCTTTCGGTGGGGTACTGCTATTGTTGCTGTTTATCATTCTGCGCCTTATGGCTCCGGCAGGGCTTGATACCAGCCTGAAGGAAAGCAAGTACAAATACCAGGTGGCCGGGTGGTTAGAAGACATTGCCCGGGCAAGTAATACCTTCAAGTTGGCCGGAGGTGAGCGCCTTACGATGAGGCGAACCAATGATCTTTTGGGAGGCTATCTTGATGCACGATCTGCTCACTTCAGGGTGCTGCTTTACCACTACTTCTGTCTCATTGCTTTTCAAGCACTGGTAACCGCTTTTTTCCTACTTCTGGGCGGGAAGTTGGTGATTGATAATCAAATCAATATCGGCCAGTTTGTCGCCGCTGAAATTGTAATCCTTCTCATTATTAGTTCGGCGGAGAAACTCATCTTTACGCTCGATGTGGTGTATGACACCCTTACTGGGGTAGAGAAAATTGCGGCAGTAACGGATCTTGAAATCGAAGATGACGGGACACTGGAATTTGCCTCGGTGGACACGGGCGAAGGAATGTCCGTAACTGCAAAAAGTCTCAGATTTGTATATCCTGAATCTGGAATTTTGGCGCTCGACGACATTAACTTTGAGATAGAGCCAAACGAACGGATATGTATCGCTGGTTATAATCGCTCCGGTCGCTCTACCCTGATTCAGCTGCTTGCCGGTAGCCGGAAAGATTACTCGGGTACCCTGGCCTTTAATCAAACACCGATGGCTAACCTTAAACTTGAAGGTTTACGACAAGCAATCGGAGACTACACCCCGGAGGAAAGTATTGTACCGGGAACACTTATTGATAATATTTGTCTGGGTCACCCCGGTGTTAGCTTCGCCGACGTACAATGGGCGATTGGCGTTGCCCAATTAGCTGAATGGGTCACGGAACAACCTAACGGTTATGATACTGAACTGGTTGCTGAAGGCCTCAATGTGCCGGGTTCTATTCGGGTCCGTTTATTGGTGGCACGCGCAATTGTACGCCGACCCAGACTGCTTGTGCTTGGTAATTTGCTGGACCGGCTAGAGCCCGCCACGCGCAGAAGAATTGTCGCTGAACTCGCTAATAAACACCAGCAATGGACCCTGGTTATTTTGAGTAATGAGCCAGAAGTTGCCCGTTTCTGCGACCGTGTTCTGCTATTGCGTAGGGGAGGAGTGCTCTTTGATGGTGTGCCAGAGGAAGCCCTGGCCCATGCACCTACCAAAGAAATATGGTCAACGAACAATACCCGAATCTAAACTTGTGGTCAAGTATTAACCTTCGATAAAAATCGAAAATTACAAAGAGACTATGCTCAATCTATCCAAACAACGCGTGCTAGACAACGTAAAGTCAATGAATCTCTCCGCACTAGAACGTGTGGACCTACCTAATGGCCAGTATCTTTTCCGGTGGTGGCTTTTTATTGGTGCTATTCTAGTAGTTATAATTTGCTTTATGCCCTGGACACAGAATTTCAGGGCTAAAGGGACGGTGACTTCTTTGGGAGCTGCGGATCGGCCGCAGTCCGTCCACGCTACCATTCCCGGACGGATTGAAGCCTGGCACTTATTTGAAGGGGATACCGTTCAACTTGGTGATACAATAGCTCGACTCAGTGAAATCAAGTCTGATTACTTCGATCCAGAACTGGTAGAGCGAACCGCGTCTATGCGCGAGGCTAAAAGTAATAGCGCCGAAGGGTACCAGGCAAAAGCTGGCGCACTGGAACGGCAAATCCTTACGCTCCGCAAAGAACTTGACCTTAAACTAAAGCAAGGGCGCAATAAACTTGACCAAAGCCGCCTCTACGTCGAGACACTCGCAGCCGATCTAAGCCAGCAAGAAGTCCAGGTCGCCATTGCTGCTTATCAGGAAAGCCGGACGGATAGCCTTTACCGCCGGGGCCTGAAGTCGCTTTCCGCTTCGGAAGCTAAGGTGTTGAAGACGAGAGAAGCACGTGCTAAATTGACCGCGCTACAGAATAAGTTGGATCAGGCAAAGACTGAAGTTACCCAAACCGAACTCCGTTTGGCGGCCATTGAGCCTGAATACCAGGGAAAGATTGCTAAGGCGCAGAGTGACCGCCAGAGTGCACTCACCCAGTACTACACCAGTATTGGTGATGTAGCTAAGCTGGAGAGTAGCGAAACCAACTACCGTATCCGCCGTGACTTCGGCTACATCACTGCCCCTCAGGATGGAGTAATTGGTAAGATCCTGACACCGGGTATTGGAGAAACGGTTAAGGAAGGAGAGGCTGTAGTAACTATTTTGCCGCGCACCTTCCGTTCCGCCGTAGAGCTCTTTGTCGATCCCTTCAACCTGCCCTTAGTGAGCCTCGGCCAGGAAATTCGTTTTTTATTCGACGGCTGGCCCGCAGTCTTCTTTAGTGGTTGGCCCGGGCTCAGTTATGGTACTTTTACGGGCAGGGTAGTGGCCATTGACAATACGATCGATAGTAAGGGGCGCTACCGGGTGCTGGTGCGCCCATCAGCTGACGGACGCCCCTGGCCAAGTGCACTTCGGCCAGGGTCCGGAGCGGAGGGCGTAGCCCTGCTTGGAAATGTGCCCGTGTGGTACGAAGCCTGGCGCCAGCTGAATGCATTCCCTCCAGATTATTATCAGAATGACCGCTACGAAACCAAACCAGAAGAAGGCTTGAAAGTAAAGGCTCCGGCTAAAGCGGTTATTAAGTAGATACCGTTTGTCAGTTGTCGGTTGTCAGTTGTCGGTTTTCCGGCTGACAACCGACAACTGACAACCGACAACCGACAGAAAAGCAATTTTACCGTTAATGAAAAGCTCCGCTCTACTCACCCTGCTCTTGACCCTTTTCCTGGCACCTGCGTCCGCGCAAAAAGAACTGCCATTTTCTTCGGTAGAAGCCTGGGTGATGGATAACCATCCGCTGGCCCGAACTGCAGATGCTGTACAGAAGCGTGGGCTTGCTCAAGCACTCGCCGGAAGGGCCGGGCTTGACCCAAAATTCAAACTCGAATACGACCGCAAGGATTTTAAGGGCACCGAATACTTTGACCATGGTAAAGCCGAAATCAGTTGGCAAAGTCCCTTCGCCCTACAGGTCGCCGGCGGTTACCAAGTTGCTGAAGGAACTTTCCTGAACGCCGAAAGAACCCTTCCCGCTAATGGCCAGGCCTACCTTGCCCTTAAGCTTCCTCTTCTTCGAGGCCTGCTTACCGATGCAACGAGAATTGGCTTGCGTAAGGGCGAACTAGCGGTAGATCGGCAACGCGCTGCAGCGGACGTCATCAGAAACGACATGCGCTACGATACCCGCTTACGCTATTTGAACTGGGTTTTTACTACCCGTATCGTTGCGCTTAATCAAGACATTGAATCTGCTTTATTGCAGCGCCTCCAAGACTACCGCCAGCTCGTCCGCCAGGGAGATAAACCTGCTGTGGATACGCTGGAAGCTACGGTCTATCTCGGCCTGCAGCGCCAGGCCGTTGCCGCAGCGATGGTGGAGGAAGACCTGGCCGCGCAGTCCCTCGCTGAACTTTATTGGCCGCTTGAGTTTGCCGATACGCCCTCCGGTTTTTTTGATTCCTCCGTGGGGCTTCCGGATACCTCTGCCCTCAATAGCCATCCTCAACTTACGGAATTAACCCTTGCCCTGGCGGACGCACGGCTTAGTCTTGACCTGAAAAATGAGGCCCGGAAGCCGGAGCTTAACCTGGAGTATTATCTGCTCGGAGACGGTGTAGGCTTGCCGGAACAAGATGCCAACCCTTTTACCGAGGCTTACAAAATGGGGGTGACGGCGAGTTATCCTTTGCTTAACCGAAAAGCCCGGGCTGGTGCTCAGATCGCGCAACTGAAGGTGATCGAATCACGCAATAAACTCATGGATAAAGGCCGGGCGCTGCAAACGAAAGCGCTGGCTTATCGCAACGCGATTGATAGTTATAATTTGCAAATTCGCTCAGGCAATCAGTTGGCAGAACAAGCCGCTCGCTTGCTGGCCGCAGAACAGGAATTGTTCGCCCTGGGCGAGAGTACCCAGTTTTTGCTCAATTCACGGCAGCAGGCCTTGCTCAAGGCTCGGCTTGACGTCGTCAAACTTCTCTTTAAGCGGGAAAAACTGGTCGCTACTTATCGATATTTATTGGCCGCTTACTAACGGCCAACAACCACCTTCTGTAAAATTCGACCCTCGGGTACCAGCGCATTGAAAATGTAAGTGCCCTGGGGTAGTGCTTCCAGACCAAGTTCTGTACGTTGCGTTCCAACGATTATGTCTTGTTGTCCGCTAAAAAGCACCTGCCCCTGCATCGAAGTAAGCATCCATTGCATTTTTCCTGGTTGCGTGGCGGTGAATTCAACAACGCAACGATCGATTGCCGGATTTGGCATTATTTGGGCGCGGACGCGGGGTGCAAGGTTTGGTTGAAGTGCCGTGGTAATTCCGTCAGCTCTTGGCGCGCCGGGAACCCAGAACTCTGTGCCCAACTCATAAGCCCCGATATCGGGAGCAACGCCCGTGTAACCGGTCGTTATGCCACCAATTCTGCGACCAGCATCCACCAGCGGAGAAGCCGCCGTAGGTCTGAAGTCGTGATTGACTACATCCTCAAACTGGTCCGCAGAAGAAATGAGGTTGAAGTCGATGTCTTGTCCTTTCCACATTCCGCCGCTGGCGTAATTATTCCAGATTCGGTTGTTGATCTGTACCCGGCCATTCAGCCAAACATCCATTGCTCCACCAACTCCCCAGAAAGTATTGTTGAAGATGTCGTTGTTCCAGGCGTCCCAGTTCATCTGTACGGCAGACCAGCTGATGTTCCAGACTACGTTGTGGTGTACGTCGTAACCCTTGCTATCGTTGTCAAGGTATATGCCCGCACAACGGCCATCTGCGTACTCAGGTCCGAAAGAGTCATGAAACCAGTTGTGGTGAATGCTCGTGTTCTTGTCGTCTTCGTTTCCAACGACGTAGAAC
Organism: uncultured Lewinella sp.; assembly: GCA_964410795.1. Taxonomy (GTDB): domain Bacteria; phylum Bacteroidota; class Bacteroidia; order Chitinophagales; family Saprospiraceae; genus Neolewinella. The sequence goes on from CAYPIM010000140.1 coordinate 12,319, forward strand.
AGACCACCGTCGTTATTGATGCGCATGCAATCGGACACATCATTGTAGCTGATTTCACAGTCATCAGCGGGAATGAATATTCCGTCTCTTCCGCCCCCGACGATGGTGTTGTTCACAATCCGTGATTCCGGTGCCCGGCACCGGATCGGAGAGGAGTGGTTCCCAACCGTGTTGAACTCCCGGATTTCGTTGCCCTGCATCTTTACGTTGTGAACGCCACCCCAACCTTGCACGGAGATGCCGTTCATGGCTCCACCCTCAATGAGGTTATCTTCAATTACAATATCACTTGCCTGGACCCAGATGGCACCTTCACTAATCTGCGCATCAGTGTTGCCCATTTCGTCCAGGGATTGGTAACCGTGTCGGATTTCGCCTCCACGGATAGTGCAATTGTCGGCCTTGATGTTGACCATGCCACCAAAGGTATTGATGCCCTCAACGACGATGTGGGATTGGTTCAGAAAAATGGTTCGGCTACGCACGGCGTATTCTACTGTTGCCTGATTAGGATCTGCCCCGCTTGGCGGGACGAACAAGACTTCGTCGGTGTTGTCGCGGAAGTACCATTCTCGCGGGTGATCAAGCAGATCTTCTGCACCAAAAACGTAGAAGCGCCCCCGGTTTTCGTTTCGGAAAATAGTTGGGTTGTGTGGGTTGAACGGCCAGCGGGTAATGTCGTTTGCGGTGTGTCGGATACTGTTTCCTGATACCGAATTTATTTTTTGTGTCCAACTTGCGCCTGAGTGCGCGCCCAGGTACCAAACGTAGCCGCCGGTGAGGTCTACGTTGTCGGGTAGATTTGTTGCGTCAATCCTGTCCGCCGCTCCGTTTTCAACGGTCATTGCGTCGATAGTGAAAGGGTCTTGATCCTCGTTGTTTGGCCAGCGGGCCCAGTCCATTGGTTCACCGTTGAAGTAGAGCATGTTTTGGCGATCCATGCCCATGTTAACACTCGCTTTGAAGCCAGCCCCGGAGTGCACTGCCCAGTCGGTGATTGGTTCCGTTGCCGAGATGGTTACTTCGTCTTCGCCGAAGGAGGTGAAGGTGATTGGGGCGGCGGCGGAGCCGCCGTTTGCGGGGTCTAATACCTCCCGGTATACCCCCTCTTTTACGTAACAGACGTCTCCCGCAACCATTAGGCCAGCGGCTTTGCCGATGGTAAGGAAGGGGGCAGCTTCGGTGCCAGGATTGGCATCGTCTCCGTCTTTAGCGACGTAATAATCGGTGGCAAAAGCCAGCGTAGAAACAAAGAGTAAAAGTGTAGTTGTTAATGCACGCATTGATGGAAATTTTGAGATTACAAAAATGCGATGACGGCTGATGATTGGCTAGCTGTAATGGATTAAGTTGTGCAACTTATGGTGTATTGTTGAGGAGATTTACCTGGTAGAAAGAAGGACCCTTCCGCTCCCCAATTTTTGTCCTTGATCCCAAAAGCTTTAGAGACGTCACTATTGTATGCATAGATTGAATAACATATGTCCGAGGTTGGCTATTAGTGCGGCGGGTAATAGTTTTTGACAGCGTAAGTTTTCTTTTCATTTTCTATTGAAGAACGAGCGAGATAGTCATGTGATTGGGTTTGTCACGTAAAACTCATAGGTATTACCACAGTGAAAAAAATGAATGAAAGCCCGCACCCCCAACAGGTCACTAGATCCGATTTTATAGCTGCTGTTGTCTCACTGCTTGTTCGTCAGGGAAAAGCACTTGGACTGACACAAGATGATGTAGATCGCCTGCAGATCGTCTGTGTTCGTAATGAGAGTACGGGATGAGAACGCCAACAGAGTTTAACCTTTACTGCTGGGTAGACGCTCTCAACTGTTCTTTGCGAATAGCAGCGTAAGATAGTTGTTCATGAAATTTTTTCAATTTGATTTGATGACTTTTCTAACGTAATGAGCCTTACCGATAAAGCCATGAATGACATAGACTCCATTCGGCAATGCGGATAAGTCAATGCTTTGGTTTCCAGAAACGCTTTGTTTGAACACGCGAGCTCCAATGGAATTAAAGACTAGAACGTCACCAACTACGTCCTGACCAAAGCTGATCTGTAGGTCATCTTGAAATGGGTTAGGGTATAGCGTCAAGCTGCCTTCGATAGTCCTAGAGACGGAGGCAATAATTGAAAACGCTTCACTTCCATCGTAGTCTCTTTGCACCAGTCGATAATGTACCGTAGCGAAACTCTCGGCTGAGACATCTTCATATTCATATGCCCCGCCATAAGAGCCAAGGCTTGGCACACTGCCTATTACTTCCCATTCCGTTTCATTAATAGAACGCTGAACTTCAAACTCCATGTTGGACTCTTCATTTGCTGTTGACCAGTCAAGGATATTCGATTTACCACGCTTTGTCGCTGAGAGCTCCTTTGTATATTCCACAGGCAATACAGACTGGGCTAGGCAAACGTGCCATCTTCCAAAACCTCCATACCCCGCCATATCAGTCAATCCGTCTCCATTGAAATCTCCCATCACAGGAACTTCGTCTCCTTGAAGGGTTTCAAAGTAGCAGTCAAAACCACTTCCAGTTGAGAGACAAATGTGCCAAATACCTGCATTGTAGGTGAACCCCGCCATGTCGGTTTTTCCATCCCCATTGAAGTCACCAAGTGAAGGCGTTGCGTCTCCTTGGCCTGGCCAGAATGGGCTATCAAAACCACTCCCAGTAGAGAGTGAAACATTCCATAAACCATTAGCAGAGTGACCAGCCATGTCGGTTAAGCCATTTCCATCAAAATCACCCACGGCTGGTGTGTCATCCCACTGTGCTTGCCATGTTGACATTTCGAAGCCATCACCAGTGGATAAAGCAACAACCCATGCCCCAGAGCCAGAATATCCCGCCATGTCTGTCTTGCCATCACCGTTAAAATCGCCCGCAACAGGGACTGAATCCCACTGGCCTGCCCAAGTTGCACTATCAAAGCCACTTCCATTAGAAAGAGAGACAACCCAGTTTCCAAAACCAGAATATCCGGCCATATCAGTCATGCCGTCGCCGTTGAAGTCTCCAACCACAGGCGTTGAGCTCCATTGTCCTTGCCACCAGAAGTTATCAAAACCGCTTCCATTAGAGAGTGAAACATTCCACTGTCCAGAGTCAGCGTATCCCGCCATGTCTGTCATGCCGTCACCGTTGAAATCCCCAACAATGGGGAAGGAACTCCACTGGCCCTGCCACCAGTAATTATCAAAACCGCTTCCGTTAGAAAGTGAGACGTTCCATTGTCCTGAACCAGCGTGTCCAGCCATGTCAGTGAGGCCGTCGCCATTGAAGTCGCCGACTACAGGTAAGTCACTCCATTGGCCCTGCCAGAAAGAACAATTAAAGGTTTGTGAATATGTGGAAGTGCTTAAGTAAAGAATAATAATAAAAGTAAATGAATTTTTCATGATGAAGAGTTTTTCACCTCAATTAGAGAGGATTATTTATTACTTAGTATGTATTGG
>CAYPIM010000141.1:0-15782 GCA_964410795.1 uncultured Lewinella sp.
CGCAGCAGGTATTCCAGGATTTCAGGTGTCATTCTTCTTCGAGTTTACGGACGAGCTCGTTGAGCTCGTCCAGGCTTAAATTTTCACTCTTCGCCAACTGACTTACCGCCACCGCCGCCGAGCCACCAAAGAAGTTTTTGATCAATTGGCCCAGGCTCCTACGACCGTACTCCTCACGCGTGATCGCCGGAGTATACACCCACGTGCGGCCGTACTTCTTGTGCGTAACAAAGCCCCGTTCGTCCAGCGCCAGCATGAGCGTGGAGATGGTACTGTGGGCAGGTTTCTTGCCATCGCGCTGCTCGATCAACTCGCGTAAGTCGCCTACGGTACACTCTCCAAGCTCCCAGACGAGGTGCATGATGTCTTCTTGTGCTTTAGTTAATTTCTGCATACTAAGTTAATTAACGTAAAATTACGTTATAAATTTCATTGGTGCAAATTTTTCTTAATTCGCAAGGCCATGGAGGTGTTTATATCTTTCTCTTAAAACACCGTTTATGCACCGCCTGCTTTCAGGAGACCGAGTTGTGCCGCTGAGTTTTCTCGCTAAAATGTAACAACCTTACAAGCTGTCAGCATTAAGTCGCAAACACCTTCCCATGGTACGTAAAGTTCTCGCCCTGTTTGCTCTTTTAATGACCACCACACTTCCTGCCCAGTTTTCCTTGCAGTTAGAGCAAGGCATCACCACATCAGATAATGTCAACTACAAACCAATTGGTATTGGCCTGGATTATAAAATCGCCTCATGGAGAGGTTTTGAATTTTCCGTTGGATTGGCCTTTGATCAGGTCACCCTTTTAACAGACTTGCCTTTGGAGGGAGAACCGCGTGTATGTTCCGGATTCTTTTACTTCTGGAATTTCAACGATTCTAAACTAAAGAGTCACGAATCACGTGTTTTCCTTCCCCTTCGTGTGGCCCACCGTACGGGGCGTTTCACCTATGGCCTGGAGTTAAGACCTGGTTTTCGCATCTATGATGCTATCGATTTTACCTACCCCATATTCGAAAGTAATACTTTCGAAGATTCCAGGACAATCTCTGGGCGTTACGGAAGCAGCATACCAATTTCAGACCGTCAGCGTCCAACCTTTACCGTAAATACTGCTAAGTTTCGAGTTCAGCTGGGAACCAGCCTATCGTACCGCATTTCCAAACGCTTCAGCTTGGGTTTCAGTTACCGGTATGAAGGCTTTGTTAATGAGGACATCGAGGTTTTCTTCACTCCCTCTCGTTGGGCCCAACCAGTAGATCCTCCTCCTTTTTATTCTCGGGGCAAGAGCCAGGTGCATTATTTGATGGCGGTGGTTGGGTGGCAGTTATAAGCTTCAGCGATTACTCTTCCTCTCTACCAGATTTAATAGTATCAATAATCTGTCTAAGATAGGCTTCTGAAGCAGCACTAACTTCAGACTTATCATAAATCGTAAGTAGGTGAACACTCGTAAGGTCTACGGTCTGTTTTACTTCCGTCTCTACATAAGTTATCACCCTGGCTCCTCCGCTTTTACCTTTCCCTTTACTTTTTATGGCGAGTCGGACTTTGTAAACATCCGGTTGAATAAGAGTTCCATGACGTGGCTCACGGAGAAGAAGCTCGTTTAGCCCAACGAGGTCTTTAGAAAGAGATTTATGTTTTTTAGCAAGCTTTCTTGCACGACGCATAAATTCTTCAGAAGCAACTATTCTAGAGTTCATTTAAAAAGTCTTCTAATGAGACAGCTTCCTTTTTCCCGTTTCTGACATCGTCCACATCCTGAAAACCACGACGAATAGACTCTTCAAGAAAATGAGTTTCCGCATAGACTTGGAGTATAGCATTCCAGTCGTCGATATTTACCAACGCAGCAGTTCTATTACCTTCATCATCCGTTAAATATTGCACTCGTAAATCACTCATGTATAGTTTTTTCTTGCTGGACTATAACAAGATAAGGATTTTAGAAGTTTCGCCGACTACTTTACTAAAAATCCATCGCCACCCTAAGGTTAATCCGCCGTCCAGTCAGCCGGTTAGGCACCGCATACTGCTGCGCCCCGATGGTTTTGATCCAGGTATTGCCCGCCTGGTTGGAGACTTGCATAAGGTTGAAAACCTCCAGGCTGAGGTTGGTCGCTCTCGTCCAGTTGAAGAGTTTGCGGTTCTTCGTTTTGCCGCGTTCGTAGAGGCGGAGGCTGAAGCCGATGTCGATACGGTGGTAAGTATCGAAGCGGAGCGTGTTTCGAAAAACCTCGTTATTGTCCAGAATGCCAAAGGGCAACCCGCCGCCAACGGTCAGGTTAACGTGGGTGCGGAAGTTCTCATTGTTGCGCAGGTAATCCTGAAAGAAAAGGCTCAGTCGCCAATTCTGGTCCGTTGGCCGGGGGACAAATTCAACCGCTTCGCTCAGCGTTTCTCCGTCTTCGCCGCGCCCCGTTACGTTCAGGTGCTGTACATCGGTCAGGGTTTCTTTGGCCTGAAGGATACTGAGGTTAACCCAACTTTCCGCGCCCGGTACAAACTCACCGTTGAGGCGCAGGTCAAGGCCTGCCACGTAGCCGGTAGCATCATTCTCACCGGAGTAGCTGATCCGGACGTTCTCGATCTCGTAACTCACCAAATCCCACAGGCTCTTGTAGTAGGCTTCAGCGATGAAGCGGAATTTCTTGGGATTCTTCTTGCCATAATAAAAGTCTGATGTGATGCCACCGACAACGTGGGCAGATTTTTGGCTCCGGAGATTGGTATTCACCGTCCCGTCAGGTCGGCGCATTTCACGATAAAAAGGCGGTTGAGCGTAGAGGCCGCCGGCCAGCTTGTAGCTGATGTCGGCCGTGCCGCCGAGCGGCTTGTAAAGGATTTGGGCGCGGGGGCTAAGGACGAACTCTTTGTTCAGGTCCCAGTATGTCCCGCGCAGCCCTGCACTAAGACGAACATCCGCCACGTCTTCTTTCCGCCAGGTCCAGGTATCCTGTAGGAAGCCGGAGAAGCGGGTGCTATTGATTTCGTTTTCGGTCTTCAGTACCTGAAATAGTTCTACTGCGCCGCTCTCCCGATCAAAGGGCAAGCTAAAGCCTGCGGAGTCGAGCAGTTCCCATTCGTTGATAAAGTCGTTGACGATCTCATGCTGCGCCTTCACACTCCACTGTAGGAAGTGGGCTTTATTTACGTCGGCCGAGCGCTTGTTCAGTTCCAGGCCGCCGCGCAGTTCGGCGTTATAAACCTGGATATCGAGGAAATTGCGGACAAACTGCTGCTGCACCCCTGCGCCAAGCTCGTTCACCACTTCGCCGAAGGTATCTGACCCGAGGTCGGTGTCCAGCTGGCCCAGGCTATAGCGGCCGCCGATGGAAATTGCCTCGTTCTCATCTGAACGGAAGGCGGAAGTGAGAAATTTGAGAAAGAAAGGATTGTCCTTCTTTTCGGGGATATAGGTAAGGGAGAGCCCTCCCATCTGCGTCAGGAAGTCGTCGCGTTCGCCACCGTCAAAGCGGGTGAAGAGCTGGAGGGTTTCGAAGAAGCCGCCGAAGGCGGTGCTCCGCTCCACGGGATCAAAGTTGTAGACACTGCGGTTATAGTCTGCAATGACGCCTAGTTGGAGGGTTGGGTTGAAGTCGTAGGTCAGGTAAGTTTGTACATCAACGAAGTTGGGCGTGTACTCTCCGCTGGTTTCCAGGCTACCGAGTAAATACTGAGTGGTTTTGTAACGGGCACCAAGTAGGTAGCGGAATTTCTTCAGTCCATCTTTATTCACCTTAGAGCTGCCTTCTAAGAAGGCCGATCCGCCCAAAAAACTAGCTTGAAGTCCGGCGCGGAGGCTATCCGGGCGCTTGTACTTAATGTCGAGTACTGAACTTAGCTTGTCCCCGTACTGTGCCTCGAAGCCGCCAGAGGAAAAGGATAGGCTACGGGTCAGGTCCAGATTAGCAAAAGTGAGGCCTTCCTGCTGTCCGGCGCGGATAAGCTGGGGGCGGTAAATTTCAAATCCGTTGACGTAGACGAGGTTTTCGTCGTAATTACCGCCGCGTACGTTGTACTGGCTGGTAAGTTCGCCACCCGCGCCCGAGCTAACCCCTAGGGCAAGGTGCGGGAGGATGGACTCGAGGTTACCGGTAGTAGAGGGTAAGAGCCGGATGGCTTCCGGCGTCTCGCGGATCATGCCGCCTTCTTCAATTTTACTTTCGCGAACAACGACTTCGAGCGTGCTTTCTGTCGGAGCCAGCGCCACGTCAATCTGTTTAGTACTGCCTTCGGGCAAAACACGGACACTTACCTCCGTTTCCCGGTAGCCGAGGCGGCTGAAGACGAGGATAAAGTCTTCGCCAGCAGGTACGGTGGCCAGGTAACGACCGGTGGCACCAGACTCCACGGCAGTGGTACTTCCCTTTACGTAGATCGTGGCGTAGTCGACCGGTTGATCGGTCAGTAGATCGGTTACTTTACCGGTTATGGAAGCCGTTTCTACTTGCGCACTGAGCAAGGAGGTAAAGGGAGAAGGAAAAAAGGGGAACAGCAGAGTTATCAGCACCAACAGTTGTTTCCAGCGTTGGGGGCCGTCTTTTATCCTTTCAACCTTTCCGCCTCTTCTAAGGGCGCGGCCGCAGGTGCTGGGAACGTTAATAAGAGCAGAAAAGGTAAAGCTAGGTTGCATACTGATAACTTGGGGACCTGGAGCAACAGTAGGAGCTCCTCCGGAACGGAACGACAAAGGTAACTTACTTGGTGTTCTAAGCCTGCCTTTAAGCCGCCCTTGTGCGTACAACAATTTGCAATTTCCCCGACGTCAGCGATCAGAAACCACCATAACCTACCCTGCTTCAAACCTCCACCTTGCACCTGCGGCCGCGCACCTTGACTATTTAAGTGCTTACTTCCCCCCCTGGCCTTCAAAAGAGAGTTCAACAAATTTTTCATTCTCTTCGCTCCTAGCACACACACAACAATAAACCGACCACTCCGACACCTGCACCATTATAGTATTGCTATAAACAAAAAAAGCAATCAATCCTTCTGGGCTTATGATTTCTATAACACGCCCAGTTCGTTACCTTTTGAAGAACAATCAGTCATAAGGGTACAATACAACAATTGAAGAGAGATAATTAAAACAATGAGAGAGAATACCTAATCGACATCCTTTCATCGATAACCTTGAACAACACTTTTTCGGCGGCGCTGGCAGATTTTGTCAGCGCCGCGTTTTTTTTGTCTATAATTTTGGATGGAATTCCGGCAGGAAGACAAGGCGAGGAACCTGGAGGTTCAGGAAATTGCTTATGCTAAGTCTTCAAAGATATGCGGTGAATTGCTGAACGATAAAACAAAGAAGCCCACAACCATTCAATGGTCGTGGGCTTCGTACATACTATGAACATAAACGAATCTTATAGCTTGCTTTAGGCGCTTATTATTAAGCTGCGAACTATAGGCTGCCCTTGAAGGATCGACCACCTAAGCGGGCGTATTTGAAATCAGCGCTGTTGCCAAAGTCAGTCCCTTCAAAGTTTGACGGGTTAGAAAATTTAGTGTACTTGAAATCTGCATCCCGGCGGAAGCTGGTGTTGGCCATGTCTACACCGCGGGGGAATTCGGCGTACTTGAATACCGAGTCATCCTCAAAAACGACATTGGAGAGATCTGCTCCGCGAGGGAACTTAGTGTACTTAAAGTCTGCAAAGTCTTTGAATATTGCACCGGACATATTCACGTGCTCGTCAAAGTCTGTGTATTTAAAATTAGCATCACCATCTACTTGCATCTTCCGGAAGTCAGCAGATTCATCAAACTTCGTGTACTTGAAGCCGGCGTATTCTTCGAATACGGCCTTCGGGAAGTCTGCCTTATCGTGAAAGTGTGAGTATTTGAAGTTTACGTCTTCTTCAAATTTACAGTTCTTGAAGAGGACGCTTTCGTGAAAGTCGGCCATATGCGCAGGGCCAGAGCCTCCCCAGCGGTTCTTTTCTTCGATGCGGAAGCCCCAGACATCGCCTTCGAAAGTGCAGTCTACAAAAGAGAGGCTGCTCCGAACGTGGTATTTCCAATGCTGCTGGTTGCCACTGTTACCTTTTTGCGTTTCTTGCCGGTCGTTGATGCGGGTAAAGTCCAGGTCTCCGGTGATGGTTACACCCGTTAGTGATACATCAACACCGTCGTTAATCTGAGCGATGATCTTATTGGCAGAGATGGAGGATTGGGCGGAAAGGGTAAGTGCGAAAAAGAGAAAAGAGAAAAGAAATACAATACGTCTCATAATTGGGTGATTGGTTGTGCTGGTAAAGACGAGTGCTTTTTATTAGGGTTGCACGCTACCCAAACCGAAGAAGGAAAATCAAAAAGCAGTAGTATATTTCAGATATGAAAATATACTTGATCTTATTACTACTTTTTGCTTTTGCCCCCCTCCATACCCAAACACTAGAGGACGAGGAAGCTCGTTTTTTTGCCCAAACTCTGTATGACCGGGACGTACTCACCGAGGAAGGCCTGGCGCAGCTGAACCTTGAGATTCGTAACCAACAACTGGGTGCACGGTCAAATTTACTGACCGGCCAGCCTGCTCTAACGTTGCCACCTGCTCAGCTCTCAAGTATTATCGGATTCCTCTCTCATGTGTACCGAGAGGAATACAACTTTCGAACCATGAAAGTAGAAGTTGGGGAATTGGCCCACTCCATGTTTGCCCCCCTGCCCCCCCAGACGCTCTCCCTGGAACAAGAAAACGCACTTCTGGCCATGGCTCGCAAAAAATATGGTAATCATGAAGGTCCCAAAATCGAAAGTGCCCTAGGCCAGGATGTTTTTGCCGATGATATCTTACCAGAATATTTCATGATTTTCGCCCGTCCTTCTCCTAAAACCAATATGTTGGTTGAAGAACGCGAGACCCCGGACTATGCGTCCCTCGTCTCTCCTAGCCGCAGCGTCCTCGGGAATGGTGTAATCGAAGTGATTGACCTCTTAGAAGAAATGGGCATCAGCCAACCCGAAGACCGCCCACAAGACGACATCGACATCATTGAAACCCAATTCCTGGCCGCATACCAGGTCTTGCACAGTCTTGGTGAAGCCGTCGCAGACCGGGAAATGGCTCCCGCACGAAAAACAGAGAACACCGCATTCATCGCTCAGTGCACAGCTTTCGGTCTGCTTAACCAAGCGACAACCGAAAAACTATTGTTAAACGAAAAGGCCCTTGAAGCCGCCTCAAAGTTTCCTTTTTTTAATGCCTTTATCCGGAGCAAGGTGGAGTTCGAACTGGGTTTCAGGCCAACCTACATGACCGGTACCAAAGATTTTATGACGGGTCTGAGAAAAGTTGATCCCCTTTTTAAAGATGCCACGCTCAGTTACAGTTTTACTGACAACCCCAACCCAACCTCCCGCAGCAAAGTTGGTGGCAAGGACGTAACTCTCACCCTGGAAATTGATGGTACTACTCAAACGATATCTTACCGAACTAACCGGCCATACGAGGGCTATACGGAACCGTTTCTTCACCCAAACAACAGGTTCCTCAGCCTCTTCAATAACCACCTAAAAAAAATCGATCACCCCAAAATTATTTTCTGCATCAATGAGCCTGTCCGAAAAGGGGAGGAAAAAGATCATGGCCGTTACCTGTTGCTATTGCTCACGGATGAGGAAGCCCGTGCGTTGATAAGATGGTCAACAACAGATCGGATCTTCGGCCCTGCTGAGTATTTAAGACCCATCTCAGGATACTAACACCCGCACCGCCCGCTCACCACTAAACCCTTTCTGCTCCCCGTAGCCGACGTACCCCAACTGGTTCGTCAGCAACCAGGAATCTCCAATCTCCAGGCTCCCGACGTTGCGGTGGCTATGGCCGTAGATCCACGCAGCAATGTCGTTGGTTTCGATGAAGTGCGTTTTGTCAATACAAAAGCCTTCGTTTAGGGCACTGCCTTTGAAGGCCGGGGCGTTGCACTCCTCCGAAGGCAAGTGATGGGTCACGACGACCTTCGGCCCCGGCTTTTCGATCTCCGCCTTCAGGAATGCCCAACACTTTTCGTGGACTTCATTAAAATCATTGACCGTAAGGCTCCGGCCTTCGTACTTAATGGCCCGAAAGTCATATAAGCCTCGGTAGACTTCCATTACTTTGCGGTCTATCCGAGACCACATGGTAGAAAAGACAAGTTGGACACCTTCGTATTCTTCCGTCCGGTTATTCAGCAGGGTTACGTTGTCGCGTAGGTCTTCACGGAAGCTCAGCGGGTTCTGGCCAAGGTCATAACCGCCGTAATATTCATGGTTACCAGGGATGATGTAGGTGTGCCGGAAATTAGTAGCGCAGAAATTCCAGAAGTCAAGCTTTGCGAACCCCGGACCAAGGTGATGGGTATCTCCGGCAACTACGAGCACGTCCCCAACCGGGACGATCGGATTTTCCTTTAGCCACCGCTGGTTATCGGGAAATTCGAGGTGCAGGTCGGAGAGGTACTGGAGGTGCATGCGTTTAGGAGGGTAGCCGCCATCAATGTACAACCTTTAGGGTTAGAGTTTTTCGGTTTGTTTGCGGTCTAGCTGGGGCCGATTCTGTACGGCTCTGCTCGCTGCCGCTCGTAAGCTCCCCCCAGCCCCTCTCCGGCGGAGAGGGGAATAATGCCATGCTCTTGGGTACAAGACCAAGAAATGTGGCGCTAACACCACTAAACGGAACACCCTATCTTTTTTAAGGGGTTCACTTTTGCTTCCAGGCCCTGAAGTACCGCACGTGGTATTCTCCGGCCAGACGATCATCATCGGGTAATGCGCCAAACCACTTATTAGACTCGCAGTTGAAGTTCACTTCCAGTGGCTGGTGCCAGTGGGTATTTTCCGCTTCGCGGAAGAGTACGCCGTCGATATAGAAGCGAATGAATTCCGGCGTCCATTCCAGGCCCCAGGTGTGGTAGTCTGCTTGTAGCTCTTTGGGGAAGTAAAATTTCTTTGTGCGGGAGAAATGCTTATCCACGTCACCTTTATCCTTCGGCGCCTTGAAGACGTGGATATTGGAGTTCAGGTCGTGCCGGTTGTATTCTAAGCCGGGCGCGTTTTCGCAGATGTCGATTTCGGTCCACCAGTCTTTGCCTACGTTCGTCATCCAGAAGCCGGATACCCAGGGGGCGTCCATAAGTTTCACCTCGGCTTCGAAGTAGCCGTAGAGAAACTTCTGTTTGCTCTTAATGAAGCCGGTGGTGTGGGTAAAGCCCTCCGGCAATTTCTCCTTTCCGTGCTTATTCACCCGGATGACGAGTTCACCATTCTCCTGCCTTACGTTGGAGCCGTGGAAATAGGTTGGCGGCCGGCCTTTCCACTTCGGGTTGTTCGGATACCACCGCTTGGTATTGAGGTTTATTTTAGAGAACTCATCGGAAGCTTTTTTCAATTGCTTCCAGTTGCCCTCATTTTGCTGATCAGAAAGTGGGTGACGATCGTTGGTGCGTACGGGTGCATCGACGAGGCTTACAGTGTCAACATAGTTTTTAGGCGGAATGGTCAGGTCCTGGGCCGTCAAAACATTGGCCAGGGCGAATACCAAGAGAAAAAAGAAGCTGTATTTCATTTCGTTCGGTTTTTTGTCGAGGGTAAATTTCAGCGCTTCTCCGCCACGGTACTCCCCATGGTATGGGGGCCAGGTATTGGTATGCAACTTCATGGTAACATCATGACCATTTATGGTAGATTTTGGGGCGCGGACGCAGGTGCAGGGGAGGTTGAAGGGATTGGATAAGGGCTATTGCAGGTTTTTACAGCCTGGCCGAGGCGCTCTCTGAGCGCGAGTGGATCGAGCATTCTCCGAGTGCGAGAAGTCACCGTTAGCAAACATAAACCCTACTGGATAAGACGGATGCTACTGAACATTTCTGAATTTTCGGCCTTTCCCTCAGCAATCTCCCACACGTCTCGCATGAGGCTCGACGAACCGCCTCAGGCTGCTGCGAAGCGAAAAGGAGTCAAAGTGTCTAGCTGTGTGATTCGAGGTATAGCTTTGCACCAAAATCTGCCCAATGTGTCCGCGCTCGGAGAGCGCATCAACCGCTCGCTACCGGAGGTAGCATCAGCCAGGGCTTTCTGAACACTTTGCATCGATAACTATCCCAACCCTGCACCTGCGGCCGCGCAAAAAAATCATTCCGTCAACCCCAAACCATCTACCCAACAAAACCGTTCATAAAAAGCATTCTCCCAACACAAGCACTCCCATGGCCTTCGAACTCATTTCTCCCTTTTCCCCCACCGGCGACCAGCCGCAGGCCATTAAAGAAATTGTCGGCAACGTGGAAGCAGGCGAACGCGGGCAGGTGTTACTTGGGGTAACGGGATCGGGCAAGACCTTCACGATGGCCAATGCCATCGCACAGCTGAACCGCCCCACCCTGATCCTGACCCACAACAAAACCCTAACGGCCCAACTCTACGGCGAATTCAAAGAGTTCTTCCCCAACAACGCCGTGGAGTACTTCGTGAGCTACTACGATTATTACCAGCCGGAAGCTTACATCGCTACTTCGGATACCTTCATTGAGAAAGACCTTGCCATCAACGAGGAAGTTGACAAACTCCGCCTCCGCGCTACCTCCAATCTACTGACCGGCCGGCGCGACATCATCATTGTCGCCTCCGTAAGCTGCATCTACGGTATGGGAAATCCGGACGACTATAAATCCGGCATTATCCGCCTCCAGACCGGAGACACTAAGAGCCGCAACGGCTTGCTCTACGACCTGGTAGACAGCCTCTACAGCAGAACCGAAGAAGACTTTCGCCGCGCCACCTTCCGCGTCCGGGGAGACACCGTGGATGTGAACTTACCCTACGCCGAATTCGGCATGCGCATCATCTTCTTTGGCGACGAGATTGAATCCATCGAAAAAATTGAGATCGAGTCGGGCAAACGCATAGAAACCCTACGCACTGCCGCCATCTTCCCGGCTAACCTCTACGTTGCTCCGAAGGACCGACTGAACGGCATCATCCACCAGATCGAAGACGAGCTCTACGATCAGGAGCGTTACTTCGAGCGCGAGCAACGCCTGCTGGAAGCCAAGCGCATCCACGAGCGTACCAGATTCGACCTGGAGATGATGAAAGAACTCGGCTACTGCAACGGCATTGAGAATTATTCCCGCTTCTTCGACCGGCGCAAACCCGGTACCCGCCCCTTCTGCCTGCTCGATTATTTCCCCGACGACTTCCTAATGATCATTGACGAAAGCCACGTGACGCTGCCACAGGTGCGGGGCATGTTTGGTGGTGACCGCGCCCGAAAGCTCAGCCTCGTCAACTTCGGTTTCCGCCTGCCTTCCGCGATGGACAACCGCCCGCTGAACTTCACCGAATTCGAAAGCCTCATCAATCAGGTCGTTTACGTATCCGCTACGCCGGGAGACTTTGAGCTGGAGCAAACCGGCGGTGAAATTGTAGAACAACTCATTCGCCCGACCGGCCTGCTAGACCCCCCGATCGAAGTGCGCCCCAGCAAAAACCAGGTTGATGACCTACTGGAAGAAATTGACAACCGCGTGAAGGTGAACGAACGCATCCTCATTACCACCCTCACCAAACGGATGGCCGAAGAACTCACCAAGTACCTGGAAAGCCTAAGCGTAAAAGTTCGCTACATCCACGGGGAGGTGGACACCATGGACCGCGTTGAGATCCTCCGCGATCTCCGCCTCGGAGAGTTCGACGTACTGGTGGGGGTCAACCTCCTGCGGGAAGGCATTGACCTGCCCGAAGTATCACTGGTTGCCATCATCGATGCCGACAAAGAAGGTTTCCTCCGGAACGAGCGTTCACTAACGCAAACGGCTGGCCGTGCGGCACGTAACGTCAACGGAAAGGTGATTTTCTACGCCGACAAGATCACAGACTCGATGCGAAAAACAATGGACGAGACAAATCGCCGTCGCCAGGTACAGCTTGCTTACAACGAAGAAAATAACATCACCCCAACGGGTATGCACAAGACCAAAGAGGAAATCATGAAGCGCGGCTCCATCCTCGATATCCGGGGCAAAAAAGAGGTAAAAGCCTACGTGGAGCGCGTCGAGATCAGCAGCGCCGCCGACCCCATCCTTAATACCATGAGTCGGGAACAGATCGAAATTGCGATGCAAGAGGCTGAGCGCAAGATGAAGACCGCAGCTAAGGAACTTGACTTTATGAGTGCGGCCAGTTACCGGGATGAAGTGTTCGCGCTTAAGGCCAGGTTGAAGGGAGGGAGGTAGAGGAAGCGTTCAGGGTTTAGCGTTATAGGCTAAACGAATGGTAATCCCCCCGTAGTGAACCGTCTATAAAGCCTCCGCGTTATAACGCCTCACAAAACCCAAAAACTATGCCAATCCGCCTAGGCGAAACCGCCCCCAACTTCAACGCCCAAACCACTATGGGAGACATTAACTTCCACGAATGGGCTGGAGACAGCTGGGTAATTCTTTACAGTCATCCCAGTGACTTCACCCCGGTGTGTACTACCGAACTCGGCCGCACTGCGGCCCTCAAGGAAGATTTTGAGCGTCGGAACGCTAAAGCCATCGCCCTGAGTGTAGACGACCTTGACAGCCACATGAAATGGCTCAAGGACATTGAAGAGACCCAGAACGTAGAAATGAACTTCCCGATCATCGCCGATGAGGGCCGGTCCGTCGCCGTCGCTTACGACATGCTACACCCCGAGGCCGACGCTAAATTTACCGTTCGCTCCGTTTACATCATCGATCCCAACCGGAAGGTCCGCCTCACGTTAACCTACCCGCCCTCCACCGGCCGTAATTTCCAGGAAATTCTGCGGGTACTCGACAGTCTTCAACTCACCGATGGTTACTCCGTCGCTACCCCCGTAGACTGGCAAGACGGCGAAGACGTTGTCGTTTCCCCTTCCATTGCTACCGAAGACATTCCCGATAAGTTCCCGAAAGGACATAAGGTCATTAAGCCTTATTTGCGTACTACTCCGCAGCCTAATCGGTAGGGCAGGTTGCAGGTTGCAGGTTGCAGGTTGCAGGTTGCAGGTTGCAGGTTGCAGGTTGCAGGAAATTTACGATCCGTTCAGTTGAAACTGGGCGGATCGTTTTCTTTTTTCAAAATATTTAGATTCTTCGCTTAGAGCTAGTAAGACCTAGATACGACAAGGTTAATATTCTCACCATCACTTCACCTCATAAGTAACCTTCACCAGTCGCAACTTATTCCGGTGCTCACTGGGTAGAATCATCTCGTTAGCGGCCACCTGGATGCCATCCCGGAAACGAAGGCGAAGGTCTAGGTCACGGGTATGAAAGAGGCTGTTGCGGTCAAACTCACCGCGGCCGTTCACGACGTACTCCGAGACGGTGTTTTCGAACCTGATCTCATCATTAAAGAGAAAGCGCAGGCTCCGCGGGTTTTCCATAAGGAAGTAGCTGGAGTATACGCCACCGTCGTCCTGGCTATACTGCCTTTTGTGCAGGATGTTGCTCCAATGCGGATCACCATTCGGGTGGATGCTGAACACCACCAGTTCGTCGTAATGATAATCCACCAGCGGCCGGATGCCATAGTTGTTCACTACCTGACTACGGCTGGCGTTACTTCTCCGTTCAAGTTGTCGATTTCGTTCTGTGATGATGAGGCCGCCGCCATCTTGCCGCAGTACGATATTGCGGACGGATATTTCGTCAATTCCCGGGTTCTTCTTATTGTAACGCTTTCCTTCAACGTTGCGAATCAACGCAAGGGGGAAAGGCGTAAAATCTGGTCTGGCGGCACTAGGGTTTGCCGGGTCCACGTTGATCCAAAAATAGCCGTCTGCGCGGGTAAAATCTTTGGTAGTATAGAGCCCGGCAGCGGTTAGCTGGTCATTTTTGTTGTCGAAGCGGAAGAAGATGTCGTAAGTAAGGCTGTCTCCCATCGGTACCTCAAACATGCTAAACTGCTTAGAAGTATTGATGGTATGTACTTCGTATTTGTGCTCTTTACGCTTACTCTTGAAATTATCTCTTTCAACGACGAAGTAAGCGGTACCATCGTTTGCGATTTCGGCCTGCATGAAGTCGTCGTTAAAGAAAAACTTTTCCGGTTCCAGCTCTAGGTCGTAGTCAATTTTAAGCTCCTCAAGGTCTATACCCACACAGCGGACTTTGCTTTGTTGTTCTGTAATCAGCAGCAACAATTTCGTCTCATTTTCGGAGCGGTAGATGTCTTCTTGCGGCGCAGTGCTGAAGACTCCGAAGTCAATCAACGTGGTGCTGTCCACCAGATTACCAGCGGGATTGTAGGCATCGAGTTGCAGGTAGTTACGGCTGCTTTTCCGGTACATATACAAAAGGTGGAAGCCCGTGCCG
This sequence comes from uncultured Lewinella sp., assembly GCA_964410795.1. GTDB lineage: Bacteria > Bacteroidota > Bacteroidia > Chitinophagales > Saprospiraceae > Neolewinella. The sequence continues at coordinate 14,317 of CAYPIM010000141.1, forward strand.
TCTTGTTTGGCGACGGAAGTTAGCAGGCGAATATTACGCCCACGAAGCTCCAGTTCTTTTTCCCAGCTTTGCCTCATGTTTCGGTCGTAGCCCGTTAGAAGATGTTTGGTATCCCGGTCTTGTAATAATAAAACCTGACCACCAAGCTTCCCGATTAGATCATAGTCGGTATCGCTGCGCATCGTTAGTTCATCGCTTACGGTGAGTACCTGGGCGCTAACGCAGGTGCAGAGAAAGGTAAAAACAGCAAGGAGCAACAGGGTACGCATGGTTCGGATAGCTTTGTTATATAGACGAGAAAACGAGGTAATTAGTTGTGTCGGCCGCCCACCATTGCTTGATGCGGAACAGCAGCACATTACCTATCCGGTCGTGGCAAAATTGAATTACGACATCGCACGTTTTCGTTGTACTTTCGTTTCTCAACCGGCCTCAGCAAGTGTAGGTTTATTTTTGATGCGCAACCACTCCCAGATAAAAAACGCGATCACCAACAAATACTCCCCCCCTACCAGCCAAAGGTTTTCCTGGTAAGGTTCTCCCACATAACTGATGTAGGTAAGCATAATAAGGAACGACCAAACCAGTGGAAACCGCCAATGGGTAAAGCAGCACAGTACAATGGGCACACTCAAATACCAGGGATGAACCGTAGTGGCAAATAGCAGGTAAAGCACAAAAGCCCACAGCCAACCTACCGGCAGAGAAGCCCAGTCGCGCCGCCGGTCCAGCAATGCCAGCAACAAGATTCCCGCCCCGGCCATCTTCGCCAACGACGGGCCAATGGTAGCAATCAAGTTCCACCCCACCTTGAGGTAACCAATTGCCCGCGCTAGGTAGTAGATGCTCGCGTTGAATTCGAACTTCTTCTGGTACAACTCCAGGCTACTCTGAAACCCTTCCAGAAACCCTGGAGACAAAAGCAAGGGCGCAAAGAACAGCAAACATGAAAACCCGAAAGCCAGCGAAAAGACATAGAATCGCTTTCCGGATAACCACCAGGACCGCACGGGCCAATCCCACAACCGCCGGATCAGCAGCGGCAACAACATCAATGGCAAAAGCTTACTCGCTACCGATGCCGCCATCGCTGCTGCGCCAGCAACCCACTTGCTGCGCTGCAGCAAATAATAAGCAAGCAGTAAGAAGAAAACCATTGCCCCTTCAAAGTGAAGGTTTCCCATTATCTCGACAATGATGAGCGGATTCAGCCAGTAGAACAAGAGGTTGGTTCGGGGTAGTAGTGTTAGGTTGTCTCTATCCCAACCTACTGGACATTTGTGATTTTCGGCCTCTCCCCCCGCCCTCTCCCCCACGCTTCGCCCAGGGCTCAGCGGAGAGGGAGCCGAAAATGTCCCGTAGTCTCCCCCCTCCCCTAACGTGTCTTGCCCTTCAACCTTCTTTGCACCCTGCGGCCGCGCCCTAAAAAGCTGCCATGTGCCTGCACTAACTTCTGAGATTTTAAA
>CAYPIM010000142.1:0-15572 GCA_964410795.1 uncultured Lewinella sp.
GGGATTCGAACCCGCGGTACCCCGTTAAGAGTACGTCGATTTAGCAAACCGGTGGATTCAGCCACTCTCCCACGTCTCCAATGCTTGTAAATAGCTAACGACTTTTCGTTAACTGGAAGTTGCAGTGTAACACCGTTCCTTCCTTAAGCGGACGCAAATTTACGCGCACATTTCCATTTACAAAAGCTTTTTGCAAGGAAATTTGGAAAAGATGTTGATGTTTCTTGCTTGAAATCGATAAGGGATTATAAGCCAGCCAATTATCACAATAACTTGCTGAGGAAATATCCGAATTCACCACAGTCTCTAGCACTTAAAATCAGCATCTCCGACTTTGTCGCGTAGCGACTTCCCATTGGTTACCCCGGACGCAGTCCGGGGGTATAGCACGAAGCTGAAGCGTATGGGGCCGCCGCGGAGCGGTGGGTAGAAAGCATTCATTCGCCATACCTAGACTCGTCCGCCTCTCTGTAGATGGAAATCATGCCCATAGTGTATGCCAATTGCAGGGTCCAGTTATCGTGTTGAAGACCGCTGTCGGTGAATTTAGACCATCCTAAAGGCGATAACATAAGATCGGCCGTTTTCTGGGGAAATTTCTTCGATAGCATCCAATTGTATAAAGTAACCATAGCCTGGGACTCGGAAAGATTACCTATTCGCAGTTCCAAAGCATATCCTTCGTAAAAATTATGCGTAATAAACTGATTGCCCTTACCGTCATACTGAAGAGTCACCCCTACTTTATTACCCCCGGTATATCCGTAATTTATGGTATCAATAAGCATCAATGCTTCATCAGCAAATTCTTTGATCGTCCTCCCCTTCTCAAACACCGGCACCGGCGAGACATAAGCATCAAAAACCCATCCCCGCCCAAGGTCGGAGCCAATGTATACCCATTTACCCGCAAGGCCGTCGATGACCGCTTCGTATCCTTCCTCGGCGGAGATGACGCCTAACGGCTCGCCGTAGGCGAGCTTGCCCACGACCGCCGAATCAAGGCTGGGCCCGGAGCGCACATTCAATCCGTTCCAGGCGTTGGCGAACTGGTAGGGGCGCAGCACCGTCGGGTCGTACCAGACATCGAGGGCACGGTAGAGTGCCTCGTGGAGGATGGTGTTGTGGTCTTCGTCCATCAGCGGGAGGAAGGTAGCGTCGGTATGGCTTTCCATTAACCGAGCGAGCTTGCGAGTGCCCATGACCATGACGGGGTATTCTTCACCGACGGAGGCAAAGAGTCGGTCCGGGAAAGCTTCGAGGGCGTTGACCAGGGAATCCATTTCGTTGTAGAGGCCTTCTTTATCCCACCAGAGGGAGGGGCTAACGATGACGTAGTCGTTGAAATAGCCGGGATGTTTCAATAGTACTTCGGTGGCCAGCAGGCCGCCCAATGACTGACCGATAAGGGTACGATGGTTCGTCGTCCGAAATGTCTTTTCTACGAAACCAGGCAATTCCCCTTGTAGAAAATCAATAAATTTCGCCGAGCCGCCGGTGGTTGGGAAATCCCGTTGATCACGAGGATCACTACTGGGGTAGGTAAAATCACGCTTGCGGTCTACGTTGGCGATGCCAACGAGGATGGTCGGCGGCATCATCTCGTGGTCGTCAAAGTAACGGAGGAGGCCAGCGACGTGGAAGAAGTCTTCGTTTACCGCACCATCAAGCAAATAGATCACCGGGTAGCTGTTAGTCGTAGAGTCTGTGTACTCTGAGGGGAGCAGGACGTTCAGTATTCGGTCTTCGTTCAACACCGCCGAGTGCATTTCGTAACGTTGCCCAAAGGTTACGGGCGTTTGGGCGCTTACGCAGGTGCAGAGTATGGTTAAAAAGAGAACGGATAGAAAGAGACGCATTGGACAAAAGTTAAAATCTGACACTATAAACTATATCAGGCACAAAGTTAGCGTTCCAAACTTCGAAAGTTAATCCTAACACCATGCGCCTCTTTATCCTTGTCCTTACCTTTCTCTGCACTTTCGGCACCGCCTTTTCTCAAGAAATTGAAAGATTGTTTGGAGGGAAAGAAATCTCTATACACCAATTTCAACTAAGCATCGAAGCGGGTATTGGCTACGGAGTTTTCAATAAAACACCTGCCCTCCCCGACCCAACAACGGACCCAATCGTGGAGGAAAAACTACGGGCGGTCGGAGGAGAAGCCTTTGCTTTTCACCTTAGTTATATGCCGGCTGATAAAAAAATCGGCTACGGTCTGCGCCTACAGTACCTCAACCGGGGCTATCAACATATCTACATCGAACGACCGGAAAACGCAATTCTCTTGCGCGACGAACTAACCTCCGAAGTCAGCTATCTTGACCTTCTTCCTTCTCTAACTTATGTCCATGGTCGTCAGTTAAGTTTTGGGGGCGGCCCTTACTACTCCGTTGCACTAAGCGAGAAAAGCACACCGGATAACTTAAGCCCCGGCCAAAGATTACAGCGGCAGGATTACGGCGTCCACCTCAATGGTCGCTTCAGTGTCGGGCGGTTTTATCTCTGGACGCAGTATCAGTACAGCCTAAAACCGTTCGATTTATCGGCCTTCGCAACTACCTACCCCGCCGTCCGGCCGATACAGGATCCTAGCCCCGTCAGCATGTTCGTTTTAGGCCTTGGCTTTCAGGTGATCCGTTAACGCTTACTCATGTATTCCCCTATTATCCGATTTTAATGCGCCCCTATTGCCATGCAACAATTCATTTTCACCCTGCTGCTTATCTGGCCATTAGCACCACACGCTCTTTCCGCCCAGCTACGACTAACCGTAGATGGAGGAATAACCGTAGCCTCCTTCAACGAAAAGCCTGTTTTACCCTCCTCCACCCCGGCTATTTTCGGACTCACCGACGAACAAACCTACGAGATTGAACCGCTGGAGAGCGGCTACCTAGGCCTAGGGCTAGCCCATCAACGATCGATAAGTTCCTGGGGTTGGAGTACCCGGTTGCAGTACATGAAACGGGGCTATCGCTTCGTGATCGATAGCGCCCCGATTGGATCCTCCAGAAGCGGCGTCCCTGCTCAGTCCTACGTCAGCTTCATCGATTTAATGGCGCAGGCAACCAGAACCTTATTCGGAAAAATCAGGATAAACGCAGGCCCATATTTATCCTTTGCGTTTCATGACAGAAAGTACCCGACACTCAATTTAAACGGTCCTGACACTGTACCATACACTAGAACCGATTACGGAGTTAACGCAGGTGTCAGTTACCCTTTCGGCCGGCTAAGTATCACTGCCAATTATCAACTTGGGCTCCGCCGGCATGACTTCACCTCGCTCAACGAAGCCTACATCATGGCTTCAGGAACTTCAACGGCGGTTGTGCTCAAAAAAAATCCTCGGATCAGTGCCGTTAGGGTTGGTTTGGCGTATGATATTTGGGAGTAGTCAAGTTCGACCTCCTCTGGCAACGGATCAAATTCAAACTGTCCTATTTTACATTTTTCAAAGAAACTTTCACCTTCACGAGCGGAGCGAGCATCCATTCGCGGCAGTTACTATTTGACTACTTGACTATCTGACTACCTACTTAGCCTCCCCACTCCACCGCAGATAAGCCTTCAGGAAGTCTTCGAGGTCTCCGTCCAGTACGGCATCGGTTTGGGATGTTTGCCAACCGGTACGGTGGTCTTTCACGCGCCGGTCATCAAGTACGTAGGAGCGAATTTGGCTTCCCCACTCGTTGGCGGTTTTTCCGGCTTCGACTTCGTCGCGTTCAGCCTGCTGTTTTTTTAGTTCGAGTTCATAGATTCGGCTACGGAGCATTTTCATGGCCCGGTCGCGGTTTTTATGCTGGGAGCGTTCGTCCTGACATTCAGCAACGATGCCCGTTGGCGCGTGGGTAACGCGGACGGCCGACTCGGTTTTGTTCACGTGCTGGCCACCGGCGCCGGAGGCGCGGAAGGTATCCCAGCTCAGGTCTGCGGGATTGATCTCCACCTCGATGGTGTCGTCCACGAGGGGATGGACAAATACGGAGGCGAAGCTTGTCTGTCGCTTTCCCTGGGCGTTGAACGGGCTGATGCGTACCAGGCGGTGTACACCGTTTTCCCCCTTCATCATGCCGTAGGCGAAGTCTCCCTGGATTTCCATGGTAGCGGATTTGATGCCCGCCGCATCGCCATCTTGCCGGCCAGCCATTTTCACTTTGTAGCCGGCGTTTTTCTCGCAGTACATCGTGAACATGCGCAGCAGCATTTCGGCCCAGTCATTGGCTTCGGTGCCTCCGGCACCGGCATTGATTTCCAGGATACAGCCAAGTTCGTCTTCGGGGCGGTTCAGTGTGGCACGGAACTCAGCATCGTCCAGCACGGCAACAGTATCTTCGTAACGACGTTCTACCTCCTCTTCACTTCCCTCTCCTTCCTTCAGGAATTCTTGTAAAATCTCCAGTTCATCTACCTTATCCGCTACTTCCTGGTATTGTTTCACCCAGCCTTTATGGCTTTGTAACTGTTTCATGATGACTTCAGCCTGCTTGCTGTCGTTCCAGAAATCCGGATCGAGGCTTTGCTGGGTCAGGTCTTCGATCTGGAAGCTGCGTTTCTCGACGTCGAGGTAACCGCGTAGAAGGCCAAGGCGGTCTTTTAGTTCCTTTAGTTGATCGTTGGTCATGGAAGTAAGGGGTGAAGGGGGAAAAGGGGGGAAGGGGTGAAGGGGGAAAGGGAGGGCGGCGAAATTACGACTTATCCAGGCAACTTTTTGGCGAGGACGCGGGATGCGAGGTTTGCTTTCCCGTCATCTCCACTACCGCAGGGAACATTTTCTCAAAAACTAAGCCTTGCACCTGCGGCCGCGCCTTCTTATAAAGCAGAATAAGCACCTGACGGGCCATTGCCAAAACTCGGAATATATTCGCCAAGTTTGCAACTAAGTAACACTCCCCCGTCGTTATAGACCGATTAACAAAAACGACAATATCATGAACACCTGGTTCACCGCCGATACGCACTTCGGCCACAAGAATATCATCAAGTATACCGACCGACCCTACGCATCTACACTAGAGATGGACGAAGCCCTAATCGCTAATTGGAACGCCCGCGTCCGCCCGGAAGATCATGTCTACCACCTCGGAGACTTCGCGCTCAACAGTCCGGAAGAATGCCGTGGTATACTTGAACGATTGAACGGAAACATCCACCTCATACGTGGTAACCACGAAAAGACAGCCGACGCTTGCGCAGATGCTTTCGTCTGGAGCAAGAACTACTATGAATTACTAATCGACGACCCGGACGCCTACCAGGGCAAACAAGCCATCATGCTTTTCCATTACGCCATGCGCGTCTGGAACGGTAGCCATCACGGTACCTGGTCGCTTTACGGCCACAGCCACGGTACACTCGCAGACGACGCTAAGATGCGAGCCATTGATGTCGGTGTAGATGTTCACGGGCTAGCACCAGTTAGCTATGCGGAAGTAAAAGCCATCATGGCTAAGAAGAACTGGATTTCGCCTTTCGCTAATGAAGGGAAGTAAGGCGGACGCAACATGAGTTGTCCCGGAAATAGAATTGCCCAACGCTGCTATGTAGCGTTGGGCAATTTTTCATTGGGGAAGTTGTAGACGGTACTACTCCTTCATGAATTCGTCAATCTTCTCTTTGTGAACCATAACCTCTTTGTAAGAGTACTTACCGGTTTCGGGGTTCTTGATGGACTTGATGACTTTGATGTAGTCACGACCGGAACCTGCGTTAGCTGCGCGTTGTCCGGTACGGGCGTTCTTCGATACTTTAGCCATGATGCTATTATTTTAGTTACCCTGAAACAACGTACGCTGCACCGGATAAGTTGTTTTTACTTGATTTCGCGGTGTACCGTTACTTTCCGAAGGATGGGGTTGTACTTCTTGAGTTCAACGCGGTCAGGAGAGTTCTTACGGTTCTTCTGGGTAACGTAGCGGCTGGTGCCTGGTTGGCCGGAAGCTTTGTGCTCGGTGCACTCAAGGATGATGAGGTTGCGGTTACCTTTTGATTTCTTAGCCATAATTAAATATACTTTTGGATATTGGCTGCTTTGAAAGTCAGCCGGAGAAACTCAAAAACTCCACGTCTTTGTCAGTGGAGTTTTTGAGTTTCTCCGGCTGACGCAGCCAATATCCAAGAGTATGGACTAAAGTTTTTGTTTCTCTGTACTGAAAATCTATTGTTAGAACTTAACGCCAGTTTCGATGCCTTTGCTTTCCAGCTTCTTAACGTAAGCATACACACCAAGCTTATTGATGGTCCGCATAGCGCTTGTGGAAATACGCAGGGTGACAAATTTACCCGTTTCAGGTACAAAGAACTTCTTCTTCTGAATGTTGGGTACAAAACGACGCTTCGTCTTCCGGTTGGAGTGGGAAACGTTGTGGCCACTGATTGGCTTCTTACCCGTGAGTTTACAAACTTTAGACATCGTAGAATACGTTAGCGACCCGGATGGGTCAGAATAAAAAAGCAGACCGAGGCCTGCCTTAAGATGACAATTGAAAGTGAACTTTCGTGTCTTAGTGACCGCGTCAGGATTCGAACCTGAAACCTCTTGATTCGTAGTCAAGTGCTCTATCCAGTTGAGCTACGCAGCCATTCTTCTTCCGAAGCGGTCGCAAAGGTAATACTTGTTTTGAATACCCACAAACGTAATATGGCTTTTTTCTATTTTTTTATTCTCTCCCAACCAGCATTGCCTTAAATTTCCGCACAGCGCCTGTTCAAAGCATAAGAATTCCATTCCCCAGTACTGGTGAAATTATAAAGCGATGCGCTAAAATTAATTTCAGAAAACCGCCACTCTTCGCCACGAAATTGGTTTTTGACCTGTCTATGACATAAGTAGAAAACTGTCCAGCCGTTGAATTACAGGCATTTACGTCCTATTTTTTACTTAGCTTTACATTACACTGACAAAACTCCTGTTCAATGAGACTTCTTACCCTTTTTGCTCTTTTAGGGCTAGCCCTCATAGCTACTTCTTGTGAAGTAGACTATGACGTTTTCGACCAACAAGTTGACAACCCTCTGGATAATATCAATAATCCGCTTCGTTTTTCTGATGCAGACTACGCCGTCATCAGCCAGGACCTGGATGTTGATCAGGATATCTTCATGCCGCTGCCCAAAGTCCCGGCCCACCTTAACGGTAATAACATTGCCACTGAGCTTTCCGAAACACAGATGCGCCGTGCCCTACTCGGTCGTGTGCTCTTTTACGATACCCGGCTTTCTGCTACCGGTGAAACTAGCTGTGCCAGCTGCCACAACCAGCAGCACGCATTCGGGGATAAGTTCGATGTAAGCAAGGGCATCCGTGGCGCGCACACTAGTCGCAACTCCTTCCCGCTAGCCGCCGTGCCATCCTTTGCTACCTCGCCTACCAACCCTGCCCAGCCCGTTGTCGGGTATTACAGCCCGCCGCCACCCAACACTGAAGCGGAAACCTTTGCCAAGTTTTTCTGGGACGGACGGGCAGACAACATCATTCAACAAGCCCGTGAAACCATGTCCAGCCCCATCGAAATGGGCACCAACCTTGATGATATTGCCAGCAAATTACGCCAGGAGCCTACCTACCAGGTTCTTTTCCGTAAGGCTTTCCGCACTCAGGAAATCAGTTCTGGGCACATCATTTCCGCCATCTCGGACTTCATGACAACCATGAGTTCGACGAACAGCCGTTTCGACGATTACCGCGATATGATAGATGCCGGCGAAAGCGAAGCTGCGCTACTTACTGAATTCTCCACATCTGAGGTACGCGGTGGCGCCATCTTTAATACCAGCTGCGCCGACTGTCACTCCTCCTCCGGACGTCAGCCGCCCGTCAGTCTGGCCAACAATGGCCTTGATATGGTTTATGCCGATAAAGGAAACGGTTGGGTCTCCGGCGATCAGGCTATGAACGGTGCTTTCAAAACGCCCTTCCTTCGCAACCTTCCTTTCTCCGCTCCCTACATGCACGATGGTCGTTTTGAGACACTACGCGAAGTCGTTGATCATTACTCCGACGGTATCCAGGCCCACCCGAACCTACACCCTCGGCTACGCAACGAAGATGGCTCTCCCCGAAATCTCCACCTGAGTGCGTCCGACAAACAAGCCCTCATTGACTTCCTAGAGATGACGGCGGACCGAACTATTCTCACCGCTGATCACCTTAGTGATCCCTTTATTAGGAACTAGGGAGTTAGAGAACTAGGGAGCTAGAAATTAGAACTACCCTGAGCAGGCCTCTTCAACAATAAAGAGTTCTAGTTCTATAATTTCTAGCTCTCTAGCTCTCTAATTTCTAAACTACTAACCCCCACCGGCCATTCCCTCCCCATTGCTTCTACCATCTGTTGGTAAACCGTTTCGTCTTCTGCGAAATTAAGTTCTCCTAGTTCCAGGACAAGTACCGGAACTTCTTTCTGGCTACCAAAGTAGTTGAAGTAAGCCTCCTGCACAGATTTCAGGTATTCATCCTTCATCTCTTGTTCATAATCACGCCCCCGCTTCGCGATGTTGGCTTGCAATGCTTCAACCGGGCGATGAAGGTAGACGATTAAGTCCGGGTTAGGAAAGCCTGCATCCATAACCTTGAACAGACGAGAAAACAATCGGAACTCCTCGGGTGGAAGTGTATTGCGGGCAAAAAGTAGGGTCTTGACAAAGATGTAATCAGCAATGACACCGTTAGTGAACAACTCAGCCTGGGCCAGTTCAGCCTGCAGCTGCTTATGGCGTTCGGCCATGAAGAAAAGCTCCACGGGGAAGGCGTACCGTTCTGGTTCACTGTAGAACGGTGGCAAAAATGGATTATCACTAAATTCCTCCAGGATAAGCCGCCGGTTATAATCATTAGCCAGGCGGTTGGCAAGGGTTGTTTTACCCGCACCAATGTTGCCTTCTATTGCGATGAAATTAGTTAGAGCTGTCAAGCCGTAAAGTATAGTCAGGTAGTTACTGCCAGAAGGCAGCTTCAATGTTAAATAGTAGGAGAAACCACTGCTCTCCTTAACTTTGGCAATGATAAGGCATTCAAGCGGCCTCTCCTACTTTCTTCCTTAATCTCTTCGTTCTTGACCGTTACCCTTGCTCTTGGATCTAATCTTGGTGATCGCCATGTGATTCTCGCCTCCGCTCGCCAAATGATCGGAGAACGAATAGGTCAGATAACCGCTGAGTCCAAGTTGATGGAAACCAAAGCCTGGGGCGTAGAAGACCAGCCTGATTTCTTGAACCAGGTAATTACCTTACAATACAATTTCGGCGAGCACGCAGGTGCAGGGGAAGTTTTTTTAAAAGACAAGCTCCTCCGGCTCTTAGACCTCACCCAGGAAATCGAAGTTGAGCTCGGGCGTAAACGCAAGATCCACTGGGGCCCACGTACCTGCGACATAGACATCATCTTCGTAGACAACGTCCGTTTCGAAACGGAACGATTGAGCCTACCCCACCCCTGGTGGGCGGAGCGCGCTTTTGTACGCGACCTGTTGGTTGCCCGGCCTTCAGGCCGGGCTGGTTCCCCGACCTTCAGGTCGGCCAATAACACAGCCTGAAGGCTGTGGAACCTGCACGGCCTGAAGGGCCGGGCAACGAATAGTTACGTCACCGTTCCTCCACAAGAAGATCCCGCCCCAGCCGTACATCCGTAGCAATGCTGGTTCAGTACAATGTTTCGGTTACGTAGTTCTTCAACGTCAAAGTCCGTAATGTGGCGGCCTTTGGCCGCAATCGGCAGGTCCAGCATCTGGTTAAAGTCACAGTCGTACAGGAAACCTTCCCAGCTTACGGAGATGGTATTTCGACACATCAGCCCATCCACCGTCATCGGGTTATAGGCATCCACGAGTTTCTGCATGTACTCTTCGTAGTTGCCGGTCTCCACCAAGTAATCGAGGAAGCGGGCAACGGGTAGGTTCGTGATGGCGTAAAGCTCGTTGAAAACGATGCCGAACTTACGATCGAGCTGGCGCTTAAACTCCGCCTGCAGTTCCTCCTGCTTGCCGGGCAGGTAAGCACCAGAAGGGTTAAAGACAAGGTCGAGCACCAAGCCTGAACCTTCCTTACCATAGCCAACTTCATTGAGCAGTTGTAGCGCCTTAATTGAGTCTTCAAACACACCGTCTCCCCGTTGGCCATCGGTTCGTTTCTTACTAAAGTACGGAAGGCTGGACACTACATGAACTTTGTGCTTAGCCAAGAATTCTGGCAAGTCCCGGTACTTCGGGTTAGCCATAATTATGGTCAGGTTACAGCGGTCAATCACCCGTTTGCCCATCTTGGTACACTCTTCCACAAACCAACGAAAGTGTGGGTTCATTTCGGGCGCTCCACCGGTAATATCAACCACCTGAATAGTCGGGATGGCGCGGATCATGGCCAGGCACTGTTCCAGGGTCTGGCGGTCCATATTTTCTACCTTCTTGTCCGGGCCGGCATCCACGTGACAGTGAGCGCAGGTCTGGTTACAGAGCTTACCGATGTTCAGTTGAAAAATCTCAATTTCCGTTGGTTTAAACGGCCGGTGCCCCTGGTCAGCCAGCTTATCGCTGAAGCGGGGGAATTTTGCGTCCGAGATATCCTTTCCGTTCAGCACGTTGAGTTGCACGAAGGTATCGCTCATGCGAGAACCTTTTGCGGAGAGGGATTTTGTTTTTTGTTTGATGGCCATGCTGGCTTATTTTCTTTAAGGTGAACGTTGAGAAAGGACATTCCTCATTGGTACGGCCACCTGGTCTTTTTAATATTGCGGCGGTGCTGTTACATGGTAACTTTATCCACCTGCCGTTGCATCTGGCGAGCATATATCAGCGTAGTTCCGGCTTTCACTGCGGCGGCTACGTGCACGGCCTCCATCATTTGCTCTTCATCGGCCCCCGATTGAAGGCTGTTGGTTGTGTACGCATCAATGCAGTAACTGCACTGAATAGCGTGGCTTACAGCGAGGGCGATCAGGGCTTTCTCGCGGGCAGTCAGGGCACTGTCGCCTTCGGTTACGGAGCTGTAGTAGTCGAAGAATTTCTCGCCCATCTCTTCCTGCCATTCGGCAATCTTACCGAAGGTCTTAAGGTCTTTCGGATCGGAATACTGATTCATTTTCTTTATATTTCTAAGCGACAAAGGAGCTTTGAGACCGGCGGACTCCCGACTCCTGACCTCCGACTCATTCTCTAGCGCGGTCGCAGGATGCAAAGGTAGGTTGAAATTAGCTGGGCCTGCTTCCAGCTTAAGTGTTTGGGGATCAAGTGTTATGCCCTCTCTTTTTTCCTCAGCAGAGGGCATAATTTCGGTATTGTCCCAAATACCCGTTGTGAGGGTAGCGGCATAAGATACCGGGAGGCGACGATCATCAATCATCTTGGCCTTCGCGGCGCGGTTATCGTAATTGAGGCGGTGGAAGTTGAAGTCCAAGCCGTCGGCATCGTTCAGGGTAAGGTACCAGGTATCTGGCGTACCGTCGTTAGCGGGCATACCGATAACACCCGCATTTAACCAGAGCTTTGGGTCAAGCGTCGGGAGTTGAGGGTCCGGAGAAGTAGTATCCCCATTACTCCGGACTACGGACTCATGACTACCGCCTCTAAGTTCATGTGCAAACGGTAGTCCACTATGCCCTCCAACGACAATATCTGCACCTGCGTCCGCGCACCATTGTGCTTTCTTGTCAGCATCGGTACTGCGCCATACAAACTCGGACTGATGATCGGGCGAGCCATGGAGTACCATTATTTTCTTTCCTGCGTAGGTAAAACGTAGAATATCTGGCAATTTAGCCATGAAGGCAAGGTTCCGTTCAGACACATTCCTGGCCGCGTAGGTGTACCATAATTTAGCGAACATATCACAGCGGGATCCATCTCCGAAGCCACAGCCGCAATCGTCAGTACCATTCACCAGATTGGTCTCTACGTTGCCTGCGATGGCCGGGCAGCCCCAATCTTCAAGTAAATCAAGGCATTCCTCTGGTTCAGCACAATAGCCGGGTGTATCTCCGCAACAGATAATGTTACTAGCTGGGATTTCCAGACGATCAGCTTCCCCTCGTAAGGCTTGCAGCGCATCGAAGTTGGAGTAGGCTCCACCAAAAATTAGTACGGGGCCAGTGAGGGCGCCGAGATCAAGTTCTTTCATCATCCGTAGGAGTGGCATAGATACGATTAAGTAAGGCGGATGGTTCAGATTACTTGAAGAGGAATGAAAGATGTGTCGTTTGCGGACGGCAATGCAGACATTTCGGTCTGTTTTTTTTAAAAAAACCAAGGTAGAAAGCCAGTTTCAGTTTAATCAACAGCCAAGTGACCATCAAAGTACTCCATCACAGCATCAAGCAACTTTCGGGTAGGATGATCGTACTCATCAACGAAGTCAAGGGTGATAATTGAGTGTCCTTCCCCAGGAATGGTATGAAAAACTATACGCTCCTTTCCATCGTCATTGAAGATTTCATCAAGCCGATTAAATTTTGCCGCCGTGCAAAGCTTATCAGCAGCAAAACGACCACAATGCATGGGGCCAAGCGTTTCAAGGCGCTTTTTGACTATGGTCGTTTTCTGCGGCGAAAGATGCACCCCCTTTTGGTCAAGAAGGGGTAAGGAAGGCTGGCTGGAATAGGCCGCCAGTACGGATTCATCGGCCATCAGCGAAATGGCAAAATTCCCCGTAAGGCACATCCCAATCACAGCGACCCCATCTACTCCATACTCTTCTTTCGTCTTGCGGCAAAGGGCAGCTAACCAATCGACGATCGGACTAGAATTGCCCTTTCGAAATATTTTAAACTCACGCGTCATGCAAAAAACACGTAGCAAGTTTCCTACGACACTGACTTTCCCGATTGGCCCAAATAAATGAGGCATTACTACACGGTACCCGCGGGCTACAAATCTATCCGCCAAAGCCAGTGTCTCTTGCCCAATACCTGGTAATTCTTGAATAAGGACAACAAGCTTATCCCCCTCCCCAAGGGTATACACATCGTGAGAAACATCGTGCCCGCTTCTGATGCGCGCGGTAAAAATACTCTTTTGGTAAGTGTCAATCTGAGTAATCATGAGGTTGTCTTGTTCATTTTTAACTGCAGCGGGTACCTTTTCCTTCTCGCAGTGCAGTCAGGTCCCCGATCACGACTTCCCCTACTCCCGCAGCAACAGCAGAAAAAGCATTATCAAGTTTAGGAATCATCCCTCCTACGATGGTACCATCCGCTTTATAGGCGGCATAAGTTTGTGGTGTCAGCTCAGGCAGGTAGGAACTCGGATCCTTGATGTTTTTCATTACGCCGGGAAACTCGAAGCAGTAGCGCAGAGACACTGTCTCGTCTGGCCGAGCTCTTGCAACTGCAATTGCCGTTTCGTTGGCAATGGTATCAGCGTTAGTGTTCAGGAGTTGTCCTTTTCGGTCATGAGTAATGGGGCAAAGCACGGGTAGTAATCCAGCATCAATTAGCCGCCAGAGCATTTCACCATCCGCCCTAAGTACATCTCCGGCAAAGCCGTAATCAATTGTTTTGACCGGTCTTTTTTTAGCTAGAATAACGTTGCCATCGGCGCCACTAAGGCCAATGGCGTTACGCCCCCGGGCCTGTAAGTCAGCCACTACTTTTTTATTGATCAGGCCGGCATATACCATTGTTACTATTTCCAACGTAGGCGCATCTGTGATGCGGCGACCATCAATCATCTTTGGCTCGCGGCCCATGGCCGCGATTACTTCGCTGGCCTTTCTGCCTCCTCCGTGAACGAGGATGGCCGGGCCTTCGAGGGAAGCGAAGTAATCTAGCGCCTCAGCCAGTGCAGCCGGCTTGTTGAGGATGTTACCGCCTATTTTTAGGATTATCATTTCTCTTCGTATGGCGTCAGACATTGGTAGTCGCAAACAATCTTTTCATCCTGTACTTCCCTGACGTATGCGTAGCAGTGATCAACAAGCCGCCAGTGATGGCAATGTTTTTCATAAACAGGATGCTCTGCAAACGGAACTCGTCGGTTCCGGAAGTCTCCGCCCAAAAATCGTGAACGATGAAGGTAAGTGGGATCCAGTAGATCATTAGTAGAATGGCTCCACCCCGCATGCGGTAACCGAGCAGAATCGATAACGCCCCCATAAAGAGGAAAAAGATCGCTCCGTAGAGGAAGAAGTCTTGGTTCCAGGTCAGGCCATAAATCATCATTGCTTTCTTGTTCAGCCCTTCGTAGGCGAAGTAATCATAAGCCTCGAAGAAAAAGATGAAGCTCAACAGTATCCGGCCAAGTAGATCAAAAATATCTTTCATTCCCGCAAAGGTACGTAGAGTCGGGAGTTTGGAGTCGGGAGTTGGGAGTCGGGAGTTGGGAGTTGCTACCGCAAGTACCGTTTGCAGCGCTTTGCTTGCTCACCTGAGGCGAACGAGCGAGGTGAGTGGTAAAAGCGGTAGCAACTCCAGGCTCCCAACTCCAGACTCCCAACTCCTCCTCTGCAACTTGCTCCGCCGTAATGTGTTTGCGAGAAAGAAAAACGTCCGCAAGAGCGAACGAATCAATACCTAATCTATGCGTAATTTCCTTTGGCTACTGGCCTTCACCCTCACCGTTTTAATTTCCGCCTGTAGCCCGAAGGCTGGTGCCGTGATGGCGAAGACGGAAACTTCGAAAACCTCCCCTGCACCTGCTGCCGAGCCCTCCTACGCACCCTCCGAGACCGACACTGCCTTGCTTTGGCGCATCTCCGGCCCCGGAGTAGCGCAAGAAAGTTATCTCTTCGGCACTATTCACATAATTCCCGAAGAGGACTATTTTCTGCCCACCGGGATGGTGGCTGCGTTAAATGATGCTGACGAAGTCGTCTTCGAAATCGACCCGCGCCAAATGCAGGATCCGATGGCCATCATGGGCCTGATGAGCAAGATCAATATGCGGGGAGATACCAGCCTGGAAGACCTGTTAACAAAGGAACAATACGATGAAGTGGAAGCTTATTTTACCGCTTCTGGCATCCCCTTCTTCATCTTCAAGAAAATGAAACCGCTCTTTCTTTCCGCGATGGTTGGCCAGGACATTAAGGCCATGCAGGAGGGCGGAGGCATGAACGCCCCAGGCACGAAAAGCTACGAACTGGAAATGACCGAACTCGCTAAAGCCGCTGATAAAAAAATCAGCGGATTGGAAACCATGGAATTCCAGCTCAGCCTATTCGACTCCATCCCTTACCACGGCCAGGCCGAAATGCTTTACGAAGCCGTTCGCGCCAATAAAGCAGGAGAAGCCGGCGAAGGAGAAAACGAAATGGACCGCGTTGTGGACATGTACAAACGCAAAGCCATCGCCGAAATGGCTAGCTCCGTAAGCGAGGAAGGTCAGGGTATTTCTCGTTTCGAAGAGCTATTGCTCACCCGTCGGAACGAAAGCTGGGTACCTTTAATCGAAGCCAAAATCAAAGGAGACACCCCCAAACTATTTGCCGTTGGAGCCGCTCACCTTGGAGGAGACAATGGCGTGATCGCCCTGCTACGAAAGGAAGGGTATGAGCTTACGCCGGTGTTTTAGTGGGTAGTAGGTAGTGCTACCGCAAGCTGATGCTCACTTCGTTCGTAGCGACTTCGCCTTCTAGCTAACTGT
>CAYPIM010000143.1:0-15517 GCA_964410795.1 uncultured Lewinella sp.
AGCCGATCGTAGCGCCATAGCTCGAGGTCTTCGATCATTCGGACAAGCTTATCTCCGTAGCGAGGGTCAGTGGCATAGCCGGCTTTGCGAAGACCATGCGACCAGTTTTTATAGTCGGTCTTGGACAAAGAGAAGAGGCTTTTGTAACGCGACTTCATCAAGACCTTTGAGTGCTCGCGGTAGCTCTCTTCTGGGGTCTCGAAGGTGCGGAAGAAGTCTTTGTGATGATCGTCGGAGTGATTAGAACAGTGTCCTTTGCGGCATTTCTTGCTGAAACACTTAATGCCGAAGTGGTTGTTGTTTTTCCGGGCGAGTGTACTACGCCCGGTTCCGCTTTCCAGCAGACCCTGGGCCAGGGTAATGCTTGCTGGAATACCGTGGGTTTCCATCTCCGCCAGGGCGACGAGCTTGAACCGGTCTACATAGGCGAGCTGTTTCTTCTGGCGGGCAGTCCACTCCTTCACGGGAGCGACGTAGCCGGTCAACTTAGCCTCCGAACCTGACACTGCACCTGCGGCCGCGCCCGAAATATGTGGTCCTTCTGCAGAATTATTGAATACCGAAGTCTCCTGCATCGTCAGCCAGCCACCACCGCCAACGGAGATGTTGAAACTGAATTCTCGCTGTGTGAACAGAAGCGTGAGGCAGAACAATACAACCAGCTTGGTCCAGGGGCTAGTGAACTGCTTATGGACCCGCCGGTACATCTCCTCAAAGAAGAGTTTCCAGCCAGTTGGAACAGGGAGTCGAGCTTGTTTCATTTTGTTTGAATTGTGAACGCAAGGTATAAGCTTTGTTTTAAAATTGCAACAATTTGATGGTTTTGTTTGAAAGTAGTTTTAAATGTTTGTTTTAAGCGGTGCCTTTAATCAAGCCTTAACCCTTTCTTAAGAAGCCCGATCCGTTTGTCTCGGTACCTTTGCCACCAAAGTATAATCATCCCCCCAGCTTTATGAAACAGTTCTTTTTCACATTACTACTTGTTATTTGTGCGGTTGCTTCCGCGTTTGCTCAGAAATACGGACACGTGAATTTTGGTAACCTCCTCAGCCAGATGCCCGAGGTGAAAACCGCAGAGGCAGGACTACAGGCTTACGAGAAGGAGGAGATTACTGTTGGTGAGAAAATGGTTGCTGACTTTAAGAAGCATTATGCTGATGTAGCGGCCCGGGTGAATGACATGACGCCCAAACAGCTCCAGGCCGAACAGGCAAAACTAGAAAAGGAACAACAAGCCATCCAGCAATTCGAGCAGGGTTTGCCCCGGAAAATTGAAATGAAGCGTCAGGAATTACTCGGACCGATCATCAAGAAAGCCAAGGACGCCGTAAATGTGATTGCCAAAGAAATGGGGTACGAACTGGTATTTGATTCTTCCATCTTCGGCACGGTTTTGTTCGCTGAGGAGACTACAGATTTGTTGCCAGTGGTGAAAACGCGCCTGGGGATAGAGTAGTTGGTAAGTAGTCTAATGACGAGCTATACTGGAGTGGCCGAGCCCAGTATATAGTTCGCCATCACCGCATTTCCTCCGCTGGAGGCTTCTGTAACAGGTCTTCTATCATCGAAGTCCACTCATGAAAGCTGACGATTCTTCCCCGGCCATCGACCCTGACGGCATAAGGAAGGTAGCCCGTACAGTTGAGCCGAAGACAGGTTTTTTCTGTCCCTTGATAAATAGGCATAACAACGTTTTCCCTTTCCACCATTTTTTTGATGAAGTCTCCCTGGCTGAAACGGGAGATGGTTACCAGGTCAAAAGCTTCCCGCCGTTCCGGCGGTGCAGCCTGGTAAATACTGTCTAGCTGCAAGAGCCGTTCCTCCCCGTAAAATCCTCCCCAGAAATAGATCAGAAGGTCTTTCCCCGGAGTTCTCTTTATGGTGGTAAGATTACCTTCGAGGTCTTTGACGGGTACCTGCTTGTAGGTAAGGTCCAGCTCAGCGGTGAGGGCCAGGCCCCGCCCATCTTCCAGCCGTTCGATGACGATGGATTGATAATCTTCGCCGATTGACCGGAGTACATATTCCTGCTTCCCGACCCGGAACACGGTCTTTCTGCTTACGGGGCCAACGCATTCCATATCCAATGCGATGGGCATTGTGTCATTGCCAGACGTAGTGAGGAGGAGTTGGTCAGGCTGGGGTTCGAAGTCTCTGAAGTCCCATTCAAAGGCCGGTCCGGTGGTATGAACGATGGCAATGCGGATGGAATCGCCACCCAATACGATATCAGCTGCTGGGATATCTACTCGCACCCGCCGGCGGCTGTCCATTAGCATGATGTTGGTTTCCCGGTCTATGGAATCGATCTGGCGCTCCCATCCGGGGTACTGCTGGCGCGCGCGGTAGCCCGTTGGTGACTCGTTCATCTCGTACCAGATCTGGTTACTGCGGAACTTAACGTACGTACCTTCCTGGACGAAAGTGTCCTGAGCGTTCCAGACTTTGGCCCAACTTACGGAATCCTCGATTTGGAAGTATAGCCGCTTGTAGCCGTAGGTTATGTTGTGGATGTTCTGGTCCAGCTGAATTTCCCGGACCAGCCCATTGGACTGAAAGTCGGGTGCACACGCGCTAAAGGCATATACCAGGACTAAGAGTAACGGAATCAATAGGTAGGCGGATTTCATCCGCACAAGATCGGACTCCAGACGGGAGCGGGCAACGGCCAGGGTGTGAATGATTGGTTAAATTGTGGACGAAACAACTTCCACTCCCATGCTCAATCGCCGCAAATGGCTCCGCCAATCCATTCTTACCACCGCTGGCGCTGCACTGCTTGCGCCTACGGGCCTCAGCGCACTCTCCGCCCACCAGGAAAATTTGCTGGACCGGCTAGCCGCACCCGGAAACGACGAAGCTTACTGGGAGATGGTTAAAAGCCAGTTCACCTTCGCACCTGGCCTTACCTACTTCAACAACGGGTCGCTTGGTGCCTGCCCGGACCATGTAGTGAAGGCCACTAACGAATTTCGCAGAACGCTAGATGGCTTTCCCTCCAAATACATGTGGGGCGGCTGGGACGATGAGAAAGAAGCGGTGCGCGAAAAAGTCGCCAAAATCTTTAATGTCTCTCCGGAAACCATTGCCCTCATCCACAATACTACGGAGGGGATGAACCTCATTGCTTCCAGTATGGACTTTGCCGCAGGAGACGAGGTCCTACTCAGCAGTCACGAACATACCAGTGCCCGTATACCTTGGAAATACTGGCAGGAAAGCAAGGGCGTGGTGCTCAAGGACGTAGATCTTCCCCTGCTACCGGAAAGCAGAGAAGAAATCGTTGACCGATTCCGGCGGGCCATAACACCGAAGACAAAAGCCATTTCCATTGTTCATGTTACCAACACGAACGGTATGCGCTTACCGGTAAAAGAAATTTCCGCCATGGCACACGAACGAGGAATTTTGGTGGCGGTGGACGGAGCACAGTCGATGGGGATGTTCCGCATCGACCTGGAGGATTTGGGCTGTGACTTCTTTACCTCCAGTAGCCATAAGTGGTTGTTTTCGCCGAAAGGGATGGGCATTTTTTATGCGCGGCCGCAGGTGCAAAAATTGTTGAAGCCACTGGTCGTTTGCCGGGGGTGGGAAGACGAATCTATCCGCCGCCTTGAGAACTACAATACCCGCAACCTGCCGGAACTACTCGGCCTTGGCGCCGCTCTGGACTTTCGTGCACTCATTGGCCAGGAAAGAATAGAAAAGCGCGTCTTTGAGCTTAAGCATTACTTCCGAGAACTGCTTGGGAAAGACGATCGTTTTGCGCTGAAAACGCCTGAAGACGATGGCCTCTCGGGCGGCATCCAAACCGTAGAGGTCCTCGGCGAAAAGGTAGTTGACGTCAAAAAACGCCTCGCTGACGATCACGGTATTGATTGCCGCCCCATGACTACGTTTGGTATCAATGGGGTGCGTATTTCGCTGGCGGTTTATTGTACTAAAGAGGATGTTGAACGGCTGGTAGAGGCTATGTAAAGTGGGCGATGGGCTGTGCCATGAGTACTCTCAGGAGGAGCCAGTACCCTGGTTTACAACCTACTTTACTGCCAGACCATATCTAATGAAGTCTTCTGTCGCAACCTTGTCAGCTTCTAAGCTGATAAGAAATTGATGGGCGACCGCTGTGGATATTGGCTCGATGATTTCCTCATTAGCGAGCTTGCTTTTAGTCGCCCCGGCAAAAGAGGGAACTTCTAAAACCACGCTAATTCCACCTATCAGGGTCTTTCTTAAGTTTTCCTCGGAGAGGTCATAGTCGTTTGAGAAAGCATACTTGTCTAGATATAACTTTAGCCCTGTGGCGATGCCTTGAAATAATGCGGTGACGTGCGTTCCGTCGTGAAAAGTGTAAGTGCAATTGGCATAAGACTTCAGAAATGCCCGATCAACAGAATATCGCCTTATCCCGAATGCAACGTCGAGAACGAAATCATCCGCTCTTAATTTGAAGGCAGTCTTTAACCTGGTCGAGCCAAGTCCATCTAGTGAGAGGTATTCAAGATAGTCTTTCAGGCCGTTACGAAACTGGAAGACGCTTCTGCATTTCTCACCGAACTTTGAATAGCGGACTTCGAATCGGGTAGTAGGAGCTAAAAACGCGAGGTCACGTAGTTGTTGAACGATGAAGTCCTCGTTCAATGAGAAATCTTTTCCCCAGATTAGTTCGTCTAGTTGGAAGGTTAAGCTCAGTTTGGAACCACTTGGACATTTGGTCGGTGCCTCATTTGAAGTCAGAATTCCTTCTTCAAATGTTTGCGCAAAAAGACCTTGATCGTTTTTGCCAAATAATTTTACCTCTAGCTTAGTACTAAGAGCAGCTAGTACCATCAATACAAATTCAACGGGTGCATGTGTAAAAGAATGACGAAGAGTTGGTACGCTAATGTCTTCTGATTCTAGGGTTAACGCTGCTGATTTTTCTCCGATTATGTGAAGTTGAAAACGACTGATCTCAAAACGAGGTTGAAAATTTGTGCAGAAGAGCTCTATAAGTAGAGCGGTAAACCCAGCGCTATTTACCGTTCCGAGATACATGCCAGGGCGAAGGCGTATATGTTCATGCCAAGGGAGTTTGGGGATGTCGTTATCTATGTATTGCTCAAATTCGCTCACGGCTCTAATCTGTTGTATTTAGTTGTTTGCAGCGGGGCGGAGCGCCGCCTTTGGTGCACGGCCCCAGGACCAACAAATGCAAGGCCTACTCAATTATCTTTTAACTCCTGTATCCACGTAGCTACTTTTTCAGAGACCTTTCTGCCAGATTCTTTGTACAAATGATTGCCATCAGTATAGCGATAATCTGAATTGAATTTGGTGAGGTCCAAATAACCTTTAGTAGGTGGAATCAGCTCACTGATGACGTTGTCGAAATCCGCCATGAGTTCTGTTTCCATTTCCATCAGATCAGGATGTACTGGTAGTCTTACGAGGTAAACATCTCCGTGTTGGTTTAAAAAGGAAATGGTTTCTTTAAGATAGCGAAGCCTTGTTTTGGATAGCTTATACCGAGGCAATTGATCCTCACGATAGAACTTTAACTTCTTTTCAGTACGCCGCTCAACCTCTTTGGGGCGCATACTAACAGATATTTCAAGCCATCCATCATCATGCAGGAGAATCGGCATTCTACGTTTATAAACCGTATAGAAATACTTGCCTTTTAGGTTTTTTAGAAGATAGATGAAGTTAGGGTTTTGCGCTACAAATGGAGATTTTGCTAGGTACAAGTCTAGTTCTCGAAATTGGGTGGAGTCTTCTGGATTCTTGGTGGTCGAACAAATACTCCAGGGGTCAACCGTTACAATGAAAGTACCTGCGGTACTACTTCTATCAACCTTCTTTTTGATACTGTTCAGGTAAGTTTCACCGTAAGGACTAGCCGTTACGGTGAATGAATAGTTGTACATTTCAGTATTGTTGATGCTGTCGAATACTGCCGGTCGCAAACCTTGAGCAGCCCTGGAAGTTCCGACGATCATGCTCTTTTGCACGGGTGTGGTGAAGCGAAGATAAAAGTTATCCGTTCTCCCATCAGCTCTGGAGAGCACTAGCAAAAAAATGCTCAGTACTACGAGTGAGAAAATACTGGTCTTGATGAGAAAATCTTTCATAGGGTTAAAATTGGAAATAGATAAAGGTCTCCTCAGTGCCACTGAAGAAAAGAATAGTCAATACTAAAACCATGTAGAAAGCCCTGCGGATGTACGGATGCCAGCTTAGGCCTAAGGTTTCCAGGGCGTACTGATCTCTTCTGCCTATCCATTCAATGAAAATGAATAGTATTGGAAAAAGTACTACGCGTAGTAGGTCCAATATTCCTTTGGGAGCCTCGGGTACTGAAAACAGAGTTGGAGAGGCTATACCTGATAAATAATCAACAGCATGGCCCATGTTATCCGCCCTGAAAAATACCCAGGCAACTACCACCATCGCAAAAGTGAAAAGCATCGAGAAACCTTCTTTGAATGACGGGAAAAGACGATTTTCCGCTACGACACCCAGATTGGTTCTATTTCGATTAAACACGAGAAGTGGCAAGTATAAAAGTGCATGCAATGTTCCCCATACGATGAATGTCCAGTTTGCCCCGTGCCAAAACCCACTCACAATAAATATGATAAATACGTTCCTGATCGTCAACCATTTTCCTCCCTTGCTACCTCCGAGAGGAATGTAGAGGTAGTCCCGAAACCAAGTAGAAAGAGAAATGTGCCAGCGTCGCCAAAATTCGGAAATATCTCTTGAGAAGTAAGGGAACGCAAAATTTTGCTTCAGGTCAAAACCAAATAGTCTTGCAGTACCAATTGCGATATCTGAATATCCTGAAAAATCTCCATAAATCTGAAAGGAAAACAAGATCGCCCCTACAAGAAGCGTACTTCCTGAAGCGTCTCCGCTGTTGTTGAAAATATCATTAACGATTGGGGCACAGCTATCTGCGATTATGATCTTTTTGAAAAAACCCCATAGTATCTGACGAAGACCATCGACGGCTTGTGGGTAGTCGAATTTTCGTTTTTTGACAAACTGAGGTAGCAGATGAGTTGCTCTTTCAATCGGGCCGGCCACAAGCTGGGGAAAAAAGCTGACAAAGGCTGCGAACACTACGAAATCCTTAGTCGGTTCCATCTTCTTTCGGTAGACGTCAATCGAGTAACTCAAGGTCTGGAAAGTGTAAAAGCTGATGCCTACGGGAAGGATAACCTTGAGTGAAGATGCTGTGAAATCTTGGCCAAAGAAAGAAAAAGCAGTTATGAAGTTGTCAAGGAAAAAATTATAATACTTGAAAAAGCCAAGAAAACCGAGATTGATGAAAAGGCTAAGAAATAAGAGCCCTTTTCTTTTACGTTGATTGCCTTCCTTACCTAGCCTTTGCCCGATCAGAAAGTCCACCACAGTACTGAAGAAAATAAGAGAGAGGAACCTCCAGTCCCACCAACCATAAAAGATATAGCTTGCTAAGACAAGAAGAATATTTTGATTTCTGATGTTCCTCTGGGGCAAGAACCAGTAAAGCAGGAATACAAGGGGTAGAAAAATCGCAAAGTCAATAGAGTTGAAGAGCATTTCTTTGTTTGTGGAGTCTAAGCGAAGTGTAAATTGTTGATGTTGTTAACTGGACTTAACGGTTAGAAATGCAAAAATACATCATCAATCTCTGTAGTTAGCTTCTTGGTTCACAGTACTAGTGAAGACTCTTATCCGGAGCCGGAGCCGCTGCGTGATAATCTCGCGCAATAATGTCGGCATATTTGTCTAACAGTTCCCTTACCCGTTGGGTAGCGTCGGAGGCAACGATGACGCCAACGTGCTGTGGCTTGTCCATCCGCCAGACGATCTCCGGATCGTTGAAGGGGGACATGTCTGGCCGCTCGAAGCGAGACAGAGAGACGACGATGCCCGCCTGGTCGAAGCGGCGTTCCGGTAGGTAGTATTGTTTGCCCTGGGCCATCGCGGATTCCAACTTGGCCCATTCTTCCCAAAGGCTGATGCCCGTGGCGGCTTCTACCATTTCAGCGAGGTGGGCTCCACCGACACGACTGGCGGTTTCCAGGAAGACGAACTCTCCGGACGGCAACTTGATGAATTCGGTATGGCTAGCACTGAATTGCATGTGAAAGGCTTGCATCACATCGGCGGTGAGGCGACGAAGGTGCTCAGCGTCCGCCTCGTTGTACGGTATGCTGACGGAGCGAAAAATACCGCCGCCGTGGGCTACCTCGAAGGGCGTATCCAGGTACCTGGATACCTGACAGAAGATCACTTCACCATCAACGCTGATGGCATCAGCGTGGTAAACATCACCTGGGCGAAATTGCTCTACCAGGTACTGGCTTCGATTCTCGCCAAGACCGTGCACCACCCGCCAGAGCTCTTCGGCAGAATGTACCTTCGTTATGCCGGTGGCACTGGCTTCGCCGCGTGGCTTTACCAGGCAGGGGTATTCAATGGTATTGGCAAATTCCGTCAGTTCGATATCGTTGAACAGGGCGGAGAATTTTGGTACCGGTATGCCTTGGTCGCGCGCCTGGACGCGCATGGCTAGTTTGTCGCGGAAGTAACGAGCAGTAGTTTGGCCCATGCCCGGGATGCGGAATTCTTCGCGGAGATAAGCGGCTTTCTCTACATCGAAGTCGTCCATGGCGATGATGCGGTCGATCTTTCGACCCTGCATTAGCCAAGCCAGGCCTTTGGCCAGGTTGCCGAGGTTGGCCGGCTCATTGCTGTCGGATTCCATAAAGAGCATCTCGTCAATTGCTTCGCGGGGCCAGCCGATGTGCTCCAGTTTTTTCATCGTCAATAGAATGATGGTGTTGCCAGCGGCCTTAGCGGCTCTTAGGAACGGAGCGCCTTTGTGGTAGCAGGAAATGCAGAGGAAGGTCATGGAGGGAGTAATGTAGTAGTGTAGTTCGGTAGTAATATAGTTGTTACCTCAGGAGGCAGGAGCTTTAGGACGTATCAACTACCGCATGAGGTAGGAGAGGCAAGTCGTATCAAGCTTATACTTCACGCCGTCCGTAAATTTAACCCATGTACAGGGCTAATGTGCATTGTTTTTAAAAAAACTTGCTTTGCATCCTGCGGCCGCGCCCTGAAAGTTGGTCATCCAAAGAAAAAAGCTGGAAGTGGAGCAATCAATATGCTTACTCTAAGTGTATTACTGTCACGCATTGCCGCCTATAACATGCGGCAGCGACTACATTACTACCGAACTACAATACTACATTACTAAATATGGCCCTAGTAGAATCCACCATGCTCCCTATCGGCACCAAAGCGCCCTGGTTTGAGCTGCAAGACACGATCTCTCCCGTAAAACTGAACTTTGACGATGTCCGGGGAGAAAACGGTACCCTCGTTTACTTCATCTGTAACCATTGCCCCTACGTAATTTATACGATTGAAGAGTTGGTGAACGTCGCTATGGCTTTTGAGGACAAAGGTGTAGGAGCTGTGGCCATCAGCAGCAATGACGTTGAAAATTATCCGCTCGACAGCCCCGATAATATGGAGGCCTTTGCGATGAAGAACCTTTTTAACTTTCCCTATCTCTACGACGAAGACCAGTCCGTTGCCAAAGCTTACGCCGCCGCCTGCACTCCTGATATTTATCTCTTCGACGCCGAAGACAAGCTTTATTACCGGGGCCGACTAGACGCCAATCGCCCCGGCTCTGGCCTCGGCTCCGATGGCAAAGATTTGCGCGCTGCCATTAAAGCTATGCTGGCTGGTGAGCCTTCTCCGGAGAAGCAGTACCCTAGTGCGGGTTGCAATATCAAGTGGAAGTAGGACCGGCCGAAGCACGCTCCGCGTACAAGTGGATGAATCGCTCTCCGAGTGATTCACGTTACCGCGCAGCCGGAGGCTGCGCCAACCGCTCGCGCTCGGAGAGCGCCGCGACCAATTTACCCCTCCGGACTTCGCGCACCTTATAAGGTCGCTTATTCTGGCTCTCATAATAGGTGCGCATCAGAACCTCAACGATGATGCCTACGGTAATAAGCTGGATGCCAGCTAAAACGAGCAGCGCACCAAGGATGAGCAGCGGACGGCCCCAAACGTCTTGGCCCATCAGCTTACAGACGAGCAAGTACGCATTGATGAGGGCGCCGATACTGAAGAGCAACAAGCCCGCCTGAGCAAATAGGTGCATCGGCTTTTGCATGTATTTTTTGAAGAAAAGCATGAGCATCAGGTCACTGACGACCTTGAAGGTGCGGCCCAGACCGTACTTGCTTGTTCCGAATTGACGCGCGTGGTGGCGCACGGGGATTTGCGTGATGCGTGCGCCTTCCAAGCTGGCCAGCACGGAGATGAACCGGTGGAGTTCACCGTAGATCCCCATGTCTTTAGCGATTTCGGCACGGAAAACTTTCAGGGCGCAACCATAGTCTCGTAGGTGAACGCCGCTGAGGTTGCGGATGATCCAGTTTGCGATGCGACTGGGTATCTTGCGGAGCAGGGCACCGTCTTGACGATTTACGCGTTCGCCGACTACGAGGTCCCACTCCTCTCCCTCCACAAGTTTGAGCATCTCCGGGATGTCAAGCGGATCATTCTGGAGGTCACCGTCCATTGTGGCGATGAAATCGCCGCGAGCAATGTCGATGCCCGCCATGAGGGCGAGGCTCTGGCCATAATTTTTACGGAACTCAACGAAGACGAGGCGAGGATCGTCAATGCTTTTCAACTCCTTCACCGTTCCGTCGGTGCTGCCGTCGTCTACGTATACGATCTCATAATCGGTCAGGTCTGCGCCCAGAAGGGCACCGTTGATCCGGTCGATGAGTGGGCGGATGTTTTCCAGCTCGTTGTATACGCTTACTACTACGGATAGCTTCATGGACGCAAAGGTAATTGGTTGCGGGGATTTGGGAATAGGTAGGATAGCGTCCCCGGTCTAAAGCCAGTAACTGGCTTGTAAACGAGTTCTATGGTGGTCAGGGTAGGAAAGATGATTTAATTTCCGTCCCTTAGAGCATGCTCTTAGTTTTTAAGGAAGTCATTTATTGCTCCGAGTGGCATATCTACACCTACGACCACGCCTTCGGGGTCGATCAAAAAGTTAGTCGGTACCTTATTGACACCGTAAACGGAGGCAACGTTGCCACCCAGAAATTTAAAACTTTCGGTCTTGTCCATTACCTGATAGGGCCAGTTGCGTTTGTCCCGGGAGCGTGCCCTTTGCCAGGCGCTGCTGTCGCGTTCGATGGCAATGCTTACGATGGTGAGGCGATCTTTGTTTAATGCGTTTAGCTGAACGAGGCGAGGACTTTCCTTCCGGCAAGGACCACACCAGCTGCCCCAAAAATCAAGCAGAACGTAACCGCCACGGAGATCCTGGAGCGAAAATGATTTTCCGTCAGTGCGTACGGCGGTGAAGTCAGTCGCAATTTCCTCTGTACTTACGTTGGGGGAGAAGTACCACGCTCGTCCGCCGAACCAAATGGCTAGAATAGCCAGCGGGATAAAAAACTTTCTACCAGGCATCTTCATCGTCTAGTATTTTTGTTTCAATGGTCTGTTTGGTGTGGAGGCGTTGTACCTGGCGTGCGTAGAGTAAGCGGGCAAGGCCGACGTTAGCTGGTTCGGCTGCGTTGGGGTGAAAGGCTTCAGCTACGGCGGCTTCGCTTACGTCAAGGGTATAGCAAAGGCTCATCAATTGCTCCATTCGATGCTGCATCCAATAATCAACCACATCTGCAAGCTGACGCAGGAAAGTGGCTTCATCCGTGCCTGCGGCCGGAGCGGGGAAGTCCAGAGATTCGGATAGGAGTAGTGCTGGTTTAATGGGGAGTTATAGTTTTTAAGATTAACCCATTTGGCAGGGTAGGGGTTGAAACCAGTTCATTTTAATAGGCTGGTCTGGCCCATCATTCTATCTTCCCTGTCCTGTCCCGACAGTGCCGAACGGGAACTAAGCGTATCTTTGCGACTCTAACCAACAAACCAGCTGTTTTTGCCGTCTACGGTTCCCATTGTCGATGTTATTATTCCCGCTTACAACGAGCAGGAAAGTATTGCGCTTGTTGTCAATGAGTTGCCGAAAGAGTTGGTGCGTGACATCATCGTGTGCAACAACAACAGCAAGGACAATACGGCCAATGTGGCGCGCAACGCAGGTGCAGTGGTGGTTGATGAAAGCAGGGCTGGCTACGGGAGTGCCTGCCTCCGCGGGATGGCTTATATCGCTGCCCGCCCCAAAGCTGAACACCCCGACATTGTTGTTTTTATCGACGGAGACCACAGTGACTATCCGGAGCAACTGCCCGAACTAGTTGCTCCAATCCTAAATGATGGTGTTGACCTTGTCATCGGATCTCGCGCCCTTGGCGACCTGGAACCGGGAAGTATGCAACCTCAGCAAATATTTGGAAACTGGCTGGCCACTACGCTCATTAAGCTCATTTATGGTATCTCGTTTACGGACCTGGGCCCATTCCGGGCCATTCGCTATGATAAACTGAGATCCCTCGGGATGAATGACCCTGATTTCGGCTGGACCGTCGAGATGCAGGTACGGGCGGCCAAAGCCGGGCTACGGTGCATAGAAGTGCCCGTACGTTATCGCAATCGTATTGGTGTATCCAAAATATCGGGAACACTGCGTGGTACCATTCTGGCAGGCCATAAAATTCTCTGGACAATCTTTAAACTGATCTGATCTATTATGACCGGACTAGCACTTTTCGTTCTCGCCGTCTATACGGTTTCTTTGCTTTACATCACGGTGTACTGTATTCTACAGTTTAACCTGCTGTACCACTATAAGCAGAGCAATAATCCGACGGACCATCCAGTATCCTTTATTGACCTTGCCCCAACGGAAGTTTCCGCCAGGAAGCCGATGCTTGTTGGTGCGGACCCCACTTTTGGAGATGCTTCCCTTGAACCTGCTGCCGAGCCCCCCAAGGCTCCTACTACTGGCCAGGCTTACTATCCCTTTGTCACCATTCAACTGCCAATCTTTAACGAGCTCTACGTAATTGCCCGCCTGATTGATGCCTGCACGAAGTTTGACTACCCAAAAGACCGCTTCGAGATTCATATCCTCGACGATAGTACGGACGAAACGGTTGAGATCGTCGCTGAAAAAGTGCGCGAATACAAAGCTAAGGGCTTCAATATTGAGCAGATCATCCGCAAGAAACGCCAAGGCTTTAAAGCCGGCGCTATGCGTGATGCCATGCACCTCGTTAATGGAGAATTTGTTGCCATCTTCGACGCCGATTTCGTCCCTGATCCTTCCTTTCTTCAGCGGACGATCCCGCACTTTGCCGACCCTGAAGTAGGAGTGGTTCAGACCCGTTGGGAGCACATCAACGAAGACTACAACATCATCACTCGCCTTCAGGCACTACAGCTCAACGTGCATTTCACGGTAGAGCAAACCGGGCGCATGAACGGTGATCACCTGCTGCAATTCAATGGTACCGCGGGCGTCTGGCGGGTTAAGACCATTGAAGCTGGTGGTGGCTGGCAACCAGACACCCTCACCGAAGACCTGGACCTCAGCATCCGCAGCCAGCTTGCGGGCTACAAGATTCACTTCCTCGAAGAAGTAGGCAGCCCGGCAGAGTTGCCGGTGGAAATGAACAGCTTTAAGAGCCAGCAACACCGCTGGATGAAGGGGGGCGCTGAAACAGCGAAAAAAATGCTGCCGGATGTTTGGCGTTCCAACCTGGCCTTCGGCCATAAGGTTCAGGCTACGGCTCACTTGCTCGGAAGCACAATCTTTCTCTTCGTCTTCCTCTGTGGCGTATTTTCCGTCCCGCTATTGTTCTTGATGGGGGAGCTTTCCGTTTTTGGTATCAATAAAAACATCTTCGCCATCTTCCTTACCGGCCTGCTTTCGGTGATCGGGATTTACTATACGGCTAATGTTAACAGCCCCGCCGTAGAAGGTCAGAGCTTTACGAAAAAAGTGCTGAAATTTATTGTCCTGTTTCCACTTTTTCTGGCGCTGAGTATGGGACTTTCTTTGCACAATACCGTGGCCGTATTACAAGGCTATCGCGGCAAAAAAAGCCCGTTTGTACGCACGCCAAAATTCAATATTAATACGGTGAAAGACAAGCTTTCGGCGAGCAAGTATATGAAGGGGAAACTGAACTTTATCACCATTGGTGAAGGTTTGCTTTGCCTGTATTTCCTGGTGGCACTTGGCGGTGCTTTCTACTTGCAGAATACCACCTTTGTCTTCTTCCACGGCCTACTGGCTTTGGGGTACGGCGCTATTTTCTTCTATAGCGTCAAGCACTTGAAGTTTGTGCAGTAGGCGTATAATTGACTTGACAATGCACTCGGACTAAACTCCTACTTTTTTTCGTGCCCAGCTAGTGATCATTAGATTTGCGTGGCGCCCAGCGCGGAAAATTTTAAATCAATTCATCGTTTTTCTAGGCTCCGGCTAAAGCCGGATCTACTGAAAAACCCGGCCCTCACATGAAGTGGAGGCCGGGTTTTATTTTCTATTATGTTCAGCATAAAAGCTGAAGAACCGATCTAAAACGGCAGGTCATCAGAAGCTTCCGCAGTAGGTTCATCCGTAGTGGAAGCCGTAGGGAAGTCGTTGAAACTTTGATCGGCTGCGGCGGCAGGGGCTGCAGCAGCACCTACTTTCTCCACGCGCCATGCATTGAGGTTGGTAAAGTATTTTTCCTGCCACTGGCGGCCACGAAGATCAAAATGCACCTTGATTTCATCGCCCTCGTTCAGGTCGTCAATAATGGCCGTACGGTCTTGTGTGGTTTGGAACTTTACGAAGTTATCGTACTGGCCACCATCGTTGGCTTTAATCACGAAGTCGCGTACACGGAAAGATTCTCCCTTTGTTTCGGTCTCGTATTTCTTAACGAGGGTTCCGGTGATTTCGTAAGACATATTTAGCTGTTGTTTTTTGTTGTGGTTTAGATTTGCAAAAATACGGTTTTTGTTTGGAAATGTATAGTTTTCCTAAGGATATCTCCCGATTCCGCCAGTTGTGTGGCGGGAGTATTAAGTACATAAGTAAGAAGCAGGTAGGCGCTAACTGCTTATCCCTTAGGGCCAGCACCTCCGGTCGCTTCACATCCTCCAGCACAGTTGCCGTATAGATTAAGCGAGTGAGAGGTGACCTCAAAGTTGAGGATGTCCCCCATCATATTTTTGATTTGCTGGACGCGGGGATCACAGAATTCGAGCACTTTGCCACAATCGTTACAAATGAGGTGATCGTGCTGTTTGTACCCATAACTTTTCTCGTACTGGGCTAGGTTTTTGCCAAACTGGTGTTTCTTCACCAGGTCACAGCTTACGAGCAATTCCAGCGTATTGTAGACGGTGGCACGGGAGACGCGGTAGTTGTTGGTCTTCATGTGGATATACAGCGACTCCGCATCGAAGTGGTCACTGCGGTTATAAATTTCCTCAAGGATGGCGTAGCGCTCGGGCGTACGACGGGCCTTGCGTTCCTTCAGGTGGGCACTGAAGATGTCCTTTATGGTTTGAATGTCGGCGGTGGGATTCGTCTGCA
>CAYPIM010000144.1:0-6513 GCA_964410795.1 uncultured Lewinella sp.
ATCGTAATTCGTAGCGTCAGGATCGAGGCAGGCAATGTTGTCTTCGTAGCAGGAGAAAAGCAGTAAGGGAAAAAGGGCAAAAAAGGAAAGCGTACGCAGGGCAGCTAGGGAAGTCGGTAAATGCATAGAGCTGGAATCACGATTTTTAGCGGATACGCGGATTGGCAGAAACAATTAACCCGCACCACAAAGATACCCGTGCAGTCAGCTTCTGATGTTAACGTATTGGTAAAATACCGCCCTCGCACTCCCATGCGCCGAACGCTTTCGGTGGAGCACAGAACTCCCCGTCTCCCCGGTCAGGCATTCATGTCTTGCGGCTAATAAATCCGGAAACCAGACCTACGTCAGCGCTTAGGTCCCCGGAGCACCATACTTACCTCTACGGTCCATTATTGAATCCAGGTGTACCGCTAGGTTAACCCTATATTTTTTTCCTGACAGGATAAGGTCAGTAAAAGGGCGCCAGCGTCGTTCAGGGTTCACCCTCGCCTGATCTTGGGTTTACCTAATGAGGCAATCTTTGCACCTCATAAAAACCACAACAATGACCAATTCATACCACCCAAACCAGCTGCTTTTTCTGCTGGGCCTTTTAATCACCTGTCTGAGTTTCTCCTGCGAAGATGACGACGACACTTCGGCTACGGATGACCTGAGTATCAACACCCTTACTTTCGTAGACGAATTTGTAATCCCCGCTGATGAAATCAGCGGTCAGACAACTGGCGGCCTGTCCAGCATCGATTTCCACAACGGCCTTTACTACATGATCTGTGACGACGCAAACGCCCCGGTGCGTTTCTACACCGCCACCTTCACCCTTACGAATGACGAGATTCAGGACTTTTCCATCCAGGATCAAGTAGAATTTACGCAAACCGATGGTTCATCCTTCCCCAGTGGAACCGTTGACCCAGAGGCCCTGCGCTACGAACCAAATGGTGACTACCTGGTCTGGACCAGCGAAGGTTTCGTAAATGATGGTGTAGACCCCAGTTTCCGAACTGCAACCTCTTCGGGCGTAAGCAGAGACGAGTTTTCCCTACCCAGCCGCTACCAAGTAGACACCACCAGCGGTCGTGGCCCCCGCCACAACGGGGTCATCGAAGGCCTGAGCCTTCGCTTGGACGGAAACGGCTACTGGCTCGGGATGGAACTCCCCCTCGAACAGGACGGCCCCGCACCGACTACAACCGATACGGACTCTCCCGTTCGCATCTTATCCGTAGACCGTGATGGCAACGCCATCCGGGAGTTCGCCTACGAACTTGACCCCGTTGTTCGCCCGGGCGGATTTTCGGTAAACGGTCTCGTGGAGCTTCTCGAATAGGACACCGATAAGTTCCTGGTACTGGAGCGCTCTTTCTCCACCGGATACACTGACGGAGGTAACGACGTAAAGATTTACAAAGTCGATGCCTCCGGTGCGACCGACGTAAGCGGGATCGAAGAACTTGCCGGCGCAACTTTTACCAAGGCTACCAAAACCCTGCTTTTTGATTTTGAATCTGTTCGCGGCCAGCTTACCGAAGGGGTTGTGGACAACATTGAAGGCATTTGCTTTGGTCCGGAGCTCCCCAACGGTAAGCGCTCTTTACTCCTCGTCGCCGATGACAACTTTTCAGCATTCGGACAGCAGTACAGCCAGTTGATTTTTTTGTCGGTTGACTAAGCGCTTATGCCCACCAAATCTTCTCATCCGGGTACTCCCAAAAGCTTATTGGCGAGGGCCTAAAAAAACAAAGTGGACAGTATTCAGGGTCAAATGACGCTGCCTACTGTCCGCTTTATTTGTAACAATGCTGCCTCCTGAGAAAATAGACTTCCCTTTCGGGTCAGGCCAAACGCACTTCCCCAAGGTCTAGTATTTTTTTCAGGCAGAGAGCCAAGGCGCTTTAGATCACCATTCCCGCAGCAACGGTTTCATTGGTCTGTTCATCCACCAGGATGATGGAACCGGTAATCCGGTTCTTGCGGTAGCTGTCCACAAAGAGCGGAGCGGTTGTACGCAGCAGAACCCGGCCAATATCGTTCATCTTAATTTCCTTGTTTTCTTCGTCGCGGTGCAAGGAGTTAATGTCCAGGCGGTAACGAACTTCCTTCACCATACAGCGCGCCTCCTTGGTGGTATGCATGATGGCGTACTTTCCGCGAGGTTGCAGCGGGCGTTCGTTAAACCAGCAGAGCATTACCTCTACGTCCTGGGTCACTTCCGGCTGGTTGTTTTCGCGGACAATCATGTCTCCCCGGCTGATGTCAATATCATCTTCCAGCAATAAAGTGACGGACATTGGCGGGTAAGCCTCTTCCAGCTCACCGTCGAAGGTATCAATCTTGGAAACAGTCGTAGTAAAACCGCTGGGCAATACCGTCACCTTATCGCCTTTCTTCCAGACACCACCAGCGATACGGCCAGCGTACCCGCGGTAGTCGTGGTACTCATCGTTGTAAGGGCGAACCACCGTCTGTACCGGCAGGCGACAATCAATAAAGTTGTTGTCAGAACCGATGTGGACGTTCTCCAGGCTGTACAGGAGGGTTGAGCCACCGTACCAGTCCATATTTTCAGATTTCTCCACTACGTTGTCTCCCAGAAGTGCCGACATCGGAATGAAGTCAATGTCCTTTACATCCAACCGGTGGCTGAAGCTCTGGAAATCATCTTTGATCTTATTGTAGACCTCTTCGCTCCAGTCTTCCAGGTCCATCTTATTGATACAGACAATGAGGTGAGGGATCTGCAGCAGGCTGGCGATGAAGCTGTGCCGACGGGTTTGCTCTACCACTCCGTGGCGGGCGTCAACCAGGATCAGGGCAACATTGGCCGTAGATGCTCCGGTTACCATGTTGCGGGTATACTGGATGTGGCCGGGGGTATCGGCAATGATGAATTTACGCTTCGGCGTAGCAAAGTAGCGGTAAGCTACGTCGATGGTGATACCTTGTTCACGCTCGGCCTTAAGTCCATCGGTGAGCAGGGCGAGGTTTACACCTTCTTCTCCACGCTTCGAGCTGGTCTTAGCAATTTGCTCGTACTGATCTTCAAAAATTGATTTTGAATCATAGAGGAGGCGTCCGATAAGGGTAGACTTGCCGTCGTCTACGGAGCCTGCTGTTGTGAAGCGGAGTAGTTCTGTATTTTCTGTGGTCATTATTTTATAAATGTTGTATTTATTATTTGTCTGGGCATTTTCCACCCACAGAGGTCAAAAGAGGGCTTATCAAATTGAATTTCCGCATTTGCTCAGCGGTCATATTCTCAAAACCAGCCTGGTCAACGGGCATATCTTCTTCTCTGAAAAGGGCAAGTGTACACTCTTCGGCCTTTGCTTTTTCCTCAAACCCGCTACAGTCGCAGCCCTTATCCATAAAGCTTTTCAGCCATTTCGAATCATCAGGATCGAGGTCTGCTTTCGCGTAGACAAAGCCAATCACCTTATCAATCCAGGCTGCCCGGGAAAGTGTATCCTGGGCTTGAATTGAACCGGTGCATGTTAGCAGAGCAAGAACGGTGATGGCAGCAATTGGCATTAATTTCATCGTGAAGGTGGTTTTGGGGCGCGGACGCAGGATGCAGTGGAAGTTCATTAGGCGTTTCACACTAAAGCACAAACGAACCAATGGGCTTAGAAATACCCTTGCTTCTTCCGGTCCTCCATAGCTGTTTCGGAGCGCTTATCATCCGCGCGGCCACCGCGCTCGGTCTGGCGTGCCATAGATACCTCCGCGATGATGTCTTCCAGGGTGGAAGCTTCTGAGCGCCAAACGCCGGTCGTTGTAATGTCTCCGATGGTGCGGCAGCGCACCTTTAGGGTTTCCACTTTTTCTTCGGGCCGAACGGGGATCAGGCCACCTTCGGTGGCCAGCAGCATTCCGTCGCGGTGGATGACTTCGCGGTCGTGGGCAAAGTAGAGGCTCGGCAGGTCTACCTTTTCCATAGCGAGGTACTGCCATACGTCTAATTCCGTCCAGTTCGAGATGGGGAAGATGCGGAAGTGCTCGCCGTACTGTTTGCGGCCGTTGAAGAGGTTCCAAAGCTCGGGGCGCTGGTTTTTAGGGTCCCACTGGCCGAATTCGTCGCGGTGGCTAAAGAAACGTTCTTTGGCGCGGGCCTTCTCTTCGTCGCGGCGGCCACCGCCGAGGGCAGCGTCGTACTTACCGTCTTCAAGAGACTTTAGCAGTACCGCCGTCTGGAGGTAATTGCGGGTTGCATTAAAGCCTGTCTCCTCACGCACCATGCCAGAATCAATCGCTTCCTGCACGGATCCAACTACCAATTTAGCGCCGAGCTTTTCGACCAAAGCATCCCGGTAGTCAAGCGCTTCCTGGAAGTTGTGTCCCGTATCAACGTGCAATAAAGTAAATGGAATCTTGGCTGGATGAAAAGCCTTCATCGCCAGGTGCACCATCAAGATGGAGTCCTTACCTCCACTAAACAGCAATACCGGGTTTTCAAATTGTGCGGCCACCTCACGGAGGACAAAAATGGACTCTGATTCGAGCTCCCTTAGGTGATTGAGTTGGTAATTTGCTGACATTAGATAGATTGATAGTTGTTATAGATTGATAGAATTATAGCGCTACCGCACGGGAGGGCTTACAGAAGATACTACCGCACCGGCAGGCTCAAATTCTGCTTGATAGCTGCCACAACTTCCCCCGCAGACTCCTCCACCGTCTGGTTCGCGGTCTTTAGGTCAAGGAAAGGATGTTCTGGCGCTTCGTAGGGGCTGTCGATTCCGGTGAAGCCTTTGATTTCTCCAGCACGGGCTTTGGCATAAAGGCCTTTCACATCGCGGGCTTCACAGATTTCGAGCGGGGTATTTACAAACACTTCGTAGAAGTCATCCGCACCAACAATCTCTTTCGCCATCGCGCGGATTTCGCGGGTTGGGCTCACAAACGAACACAGCACCTGCGCGCCCGCCTCCATAAATAGCTTTGCGGTTTCAGCGATGCGTCGGATATTCTCTTTGCGGTCTTCGAGGCTGAAGCCAAGGTCTCCGCAAAGGCCCGTCCGTACGTTGTCA
This sequence comes from uncultured Lewinella sp., assembly GCA_964410795.1. Taxonomy (GTDB): domain Bacteria; phylum Bacteroidota; class Bacteroidia; order Chitinophagales; family Saprospiraceae; genus Neolewinella. The sequence goes on from CAYPIM010000144.1 coordinate 5,034, forward strand.
CCATCGAGTAAGACAACGAAGTGGCCGTCGGAAAACAACGCGCGCTCCACTGCCGCAGCGATGGTACTTTTCCCGCTACCACTCAGGCCGGTGAGCCAAACGACACCAGCACGGTGGCCGTTGTTGGCCTCGCGTTCGGTGCGTTGAACGGTTCTTTCAAAAATTGGATGAATGTTTTCCGCCATGAGGACTATGCTTAAAAGTCGCGCAAAGATAAGTCTATCGGTGGCGTACAACCTATTAAAAGTTAAGGTTTAAGCATGGTTTAAGCTTCATATGTTGATGTATTAGACGGTGGCCAGGAAGGGCTTCACGCTATCATTTGACCCCAACCGGCAAGTTACTCGCTCCGCTGGCATAAGCAGCTTCAAGCACCGCCAGGCTCTTCAAATAGTCCTCGCCATTCGTCTCGAAAGGCTGATCATCCGTAAATGCTTCGAGAAAGTGCTGTTGTAAAGCGTAGACACAGTCTCCCGCAAAACCGACTTGCACGTGGTGATAATTGATATCGACTTCGGCCTTACCAAGCTTTTGCAACGTAAGGCGGCCATCAAGGTAAAGCCGTAGGGTTCCGGCGTTTCCTTCCACAACGGTGGTGCCGAAGGTATAGCGCGGGTTCGGATGGTTGGCATCGTTGTACCGGTTACCGTCAATGATGCCCTGGGCACCGCTGGCGAAGTCCAGCAAAACAAGGGCACAGTCTTCTCCGGCAATAGCCGGGTTAAGTTTTCGAAGCTTAGCAAAAACGCTGGTTACTTCCCCTCCCAGGTAGCGCAATATATCGATATAATGGATGCCGGTTTCGTGCAGCAGCAGGCGCGGCATTGTTCGGAAATACGGTTGCCGAGCAAGGTAAGCGTCTTCCGGCCAGCCATCTCCCGTCCTCATTCTTTGGGTAATCGTGTGGATTTTATCACCGATGGCCCCAGTTTCAATTTGCCTTTTAATCTCCCGGTGCCAGGGCTGAAACCTAAAATTCTCGTGCACCATAAAGCGCTTTTGGGCGCGGACGCAGGTGCGATGAATGTTTTCCGACTCCGCCAAAGTATCCGCCAAAGGCTTCTGGCAAATGACGTGCTTGCCGAATGAGGTCACCAACGCTACGAGCGGGAGGTGGGTTGCTGGCGGGGTTATAATGTCCGCTACCGCAAAGTCGACAGCTTTACACATAGCTTCGACATCAGTAAAGACAAGCGGCACGCCAAATTCTTCCGCAAGCATACGGGCTTTCGCTTCTTCTTTATCGCAGATGGCGACCAGTTCGGCGTTTGGCAGTCGCATCCAGGCATCAATGTGAAAGCGGGCGAAATAACCGGCTCCTATGCAGGCGATTTTTATCATGGTTTTTCAGGTTGCAGGTTGCAGGTTACAGGTTGCAGGTTGCAGGGTGCAGGCTCGGGCAAAACTTGCAACTTGCAACCTGCCCCCCTTTCTCAATACGTCATTCCTTCCTCAGCCCGCACCCGCAGCCAGAGAAAGA
>CAYPIM010000144.1:6613-15495 GCA_964410795.1 uncultured Lewinella sp.
CCCCTTTCTCAATACGTCATTCCTTCCTCAGCCCGCACCCGCAGCCAGAGAAAGATTGCGACTACGTTGAGCGCGGCGGCAATGTAGAAAAAGGCAGAAGCTCCTCCCAACCAAGCCGTCAGGTAAGGGAAAGCCAATGCTGTCAGAAATGACCCGATGTTTCCGGCCATGTTCATTGTCCCTGATACTGCACCTGCGCTCCGTCGCCCAATGTCCACACATAAAGTCCAGGAAGGTGGAAGTGTCATGTCTGCACCGAAGATGGCCACCGAGATAGCAATGACCGCTACGAGCGCCGAATCTGCAAACACACAGCCAATGAGGCCGAGGGCTGCCAACGAAAAACCGATGATGGCCGGGAGCTTGCGCGATAGATTCATTTTACCTTTCCGGAAGATGTTGTCAATCATTACTCCTCCAACCCAATTGCCCACCGCTCCGGCGATGAAGGGAGCCGAAGTATACCAACCAGCATCCATTGCACTGAGGTTGTACGTTTCCTTGAAGTAAGGAAACAGCCAGGTCAGCGCAAAGAAGAAGGTAAAATTAGAACAGAAGTATTGCAGTACTACCGACCACATATTTTTAGAACCAGAAAGGTCACTAAACTCAAGTTTTTCCGGTTCATCTGCTTCTACTTGTTGCCGGGTAGCCAGGATTTCATCACGTTCAGCGGTGCTAAGTGCCGGGTGCTCTTCGGGCGTATCGCGGAAAGCGAGGTACCACGTCACGGCCCACACAACACCAATCAGGCCAAGAATAAGGAAAGCATTGCGCCAGCCAAAATCGGTAATCAGCCACGCGACAAAGGGCAAAGCAAAGGCCGCGCCCAGCCGGGAGCCGGAAAAGTTTAAGCCGGTTACCGTACCCCGCTCTTTGAGCGGAATCCAGCTGTAGGTTGCCCGGGCCATGCCCGGAAACGCGCCGGCTTCGCCCGCGCCAAAGGCAAAGCGGACCACGATGAGGTTGACGAAGTTCGTCACCGCGCCGGTCATTGCCGTCAGGATGGACCAAATCGAAACGATGCCCGCCAGCACCTTGCGCGGCCCGTATTTATCCGCCAGCAAACCACTCGGCACCTGGAAGAGTGCATAACCGAGAGCAAAGATGCTGAGTACCCACCCCATCTGCTTGTCCGACAGCATCAGGTCTCCGGCGATGGATTCTTTGGCTACCGAGATACATACCCGGTCTACATAAAGCAATAGCGCAAGCAAGAACATACCTGCGGCAACAAAGTAGCGACCTTTCATGGTGTTAGATTAATGGTGTGATAGTAAAGTAGATTGATAGTGTGATAGTAAGATAGATTGATAGTGACCGCCTCATCCTACAATGGTTTCGGTGAGGATTCGACTCAGACCGTCCACGCCCCCCACGTTACCGGGGTAAATGATGAAGGGCATTCCGGGGAATTTGCTTTCCGGGCCCAACTCCCAGGTGGGTACACCGGGCTGCACCTGCCCCAGGGCCATGGCGCGTTTCACCCCAAGGGCTTCGGTGGCGATTCGGCTAGAGGTGATGCCGCCTTTGGTGAGGAGGAAGGAGGGTTGGAGCGTCAGTTCTTCCACCACTTTTTCCAGATAGCCAGAGACTTTAGCAGCAATGTTTAGGTTAGCTTCTGCACCTTCAGTGGTGATGACTTCGCGGCTGGTAAAAAGTAGTACGTCTTTACCCTCCCGCAGTTTTTCGCTGATTTTTTGGGCGAGCACGCGGGATGCAAAGACTGGTTTTTCAAAGAGCAGGGCACGAACGTCAACTTCGTACTCACTGAGCTTCGTGCTGTCTTGCAAGTGGGCCAATTGGGCCGTTGTTTTCGGCACGTGAGAGCCGACTACGATCAAGCCACCGTGTTCCTCCTTGCGTTTTAGCTTGAGTAAGGGCCTGTCTGGTTGGCCGAGGAGGGCTTTTATGAAGGAGGCGGAGGTGCGGAGGATGGGGTTTTTCGCAAACCTCAAAATGGCAAGGGTGGCTCGCTTGAGGTCTATGTAATCAGCAGCGTTGACGATATGGATATCAACGTTCTTGCTTTTCGTCATGCTTACTTGCAACGAAAGCGGACGTGTTGATCTTAAAGCAGACAAACTTAGACTGGATACGCTTTCAGCGCTGATTTTTCCATCCGTTTTCTCTTGTACCCATGACTTTAAATCTGAATTCTGATAGCCAAAAGTAGAATCCTTGGAGAAAGGGGTTTCTGCAGCCGGCAGTAAATCCTCCCCCTGTTTCACATAGTGGATATCATTGATCGTGTATCTACCACCTTCAAAAAAGGCAGGAATAAGAAATAATTGCGCGCTTTCTAGTTGAAGTCCTCCCATTAGACCAAGATCTTCCATAATAAAGTGGCCACGTAAAGTTGAATCGCCCCGAATGATCAGTAGTGGGCGCTTACCCAACTCTTCGCAGAGACCCTTAATTATGTTGCTAAGCATTGCAGCCCCCTTCGCCACTGTCTTACTTGGGTAAGCACGTGAATTGGTAAGCAGGTAGAATAGATAAGTGCCTCGAACCAGCTCCTCCCGAATGGCCACTTCCTTTAGCTCCGTAATCACCGGCACATCATAAACTGTCTGCGTACCGGTAGGGTCATCGTCCAAAACGATAACCACATCATAGCGTTCAGCAAGTGCCTTACGAACAGCATCATCCAAGCCATCGTCAGGTTGCTGCTCCGGCAAGCCAGCCATCGTCTCCGCGAAGTCCAATACCGGTAAGTTTTCCATGTTTTAGTTGACTTTAAGTTTACCAAACCCACTCGGCGGACGAGTTAGCGCTCTTCCAGGGCGATAACCCGTGCCGGAGCGCCGTCTCCCCCACCGATCTTGAGGGGCAGGGCGATCAGGTCTACGCAGCTGCGCTTGATTTTGCCGAGCCCGGTTAAACCCTCAATGATGACGACGTTGCTGCCAAGGAGAATTTCGTGGATCTTCGTCACTTCAGGAAGGTCGTTCACGTCGGCGACGGAGGGAGGCTCAACACCAAGCATTTTCACTTCGTTAGCTACGCACCACTCCGCCAGTTCAACACTGATGCGGGGCAGGGCGTTGCGCCAGCGGGCATAGTCTGTGGTAAACAGTTCGTCCCAGGCGGTGTGCAATAGCAGGGAGTCTCCGGCCCGCCACTGATCGAGGATTGGGGCCAGGATATCGGTGCTGAGCAAAGCCCTGTTTTCATTTACCGTTAGCTTCAGAACCCAGGCTCGTCCGGTGAGTTGTTCTGGCGTAAACTGGTCAATCGTTCCCGGCCCGGCATCGAAATGTGTCTGGGCGTCGATGTGCGTCCCGACGTGGGAGTACAGGTGAAGCGTCCTTGCATTCCAACCATCTTTCACCCGCGTCCGCGCCTGCTCCCACTCATAACCGGGAAGGCCCTCGGTGTAAGTGTGGGTGAGGTCGTGGAGGTGGTATTTGGTGAAGTCTATCATTTTATCGGGTTGTAAGTTGCAGGTTCCAAGTTGCAGGTTGCCCGTCACACATGCTACAAGGCAACCTGTAACCTGAAACCTGCAACCTGCCTATAGCACCGCCAACGCCGCCTCCGTAATTTCGGTTGTAGAGGCAGTTCCACCAAGCTCCGCTGTAAGCGTACCCGAAGCAGTGACGGTATTGATGGCCCGCATAATATCCGCTGCAGCAGCCGGTTCGCCAATGTGTTCCAGCAATAGCGCCGCCGACCAGAATTGCCCGATTGGATTCGCTTTATTCTGCCCCATGATGTCTGGTGCAGAACCGTGAATGGGCTCAAACATGGAAGGGAAATCACGCTCTGGGCAAATATTTCCACTACCTCCCAGGCCAAGGCTGCCCATTATTGCTCCGCCGAGATCGGAGAGGATGTCTCCGAGCATATTCGTCGTCAGTACCACATCAAAGTACTCCGGGTGGAGCACGAAGTTGGCGGAAGCTGCGTCGATGTACATGTTCCGCAGCGTTACGTCGGGATAGTCTTTGGCTACTTCAGCGATGGTGTCGTCCCACAATTTAAGGGTATGAATCATGGTGTTCGACTTCGTCACGTTCGTCACGTGCCCCCGGCGCGTCCGCGCCAGCTCAAAGGCATATTTTGCAATGCGGCGAGTGCCCACTTTCGTAAAAATGTTGGTATCTACGGCAAACCCTTCCGGCGTATCACCGTACATCGTTCGCCCAGACTGTACGAATTCTCCTTCGTTATTCTCCCGGATAATTACAAAGTCAATGTCCTCTTGCCCCTTATTGCGTAGTGGACTTTTCAACCCATCAAACAGCTTTACCGGGCGGTAGTTTACATACTGCTTGAAAGCCGTACGTACCAGATTGGTAAAGTCTTTGAACGGTAACCGGTCATCCACATCGGGTAAACCAACGGCTCCGAAGAGCACTGCATCAAATTGTTGTAGCTTTTCCAGGCCATTTTCCGGCAAAAACGTGCCGTGCTTAAGGTAATGACCGGCTCCGTAAAGCAAGGTTTCTGATTCAATCTTGAAGCCGTGCTTTTCGGCTACCGCGCCGAGTAGACGCATGGCCGCAGGTACTATCTCGTGACCGACGCCGTCTCCGTTGACGGCAGCTATTTTATACGTTTTCATAAGTAAGTGTTTGTATCATGATCAAAATAGCCATTCTCTTCAAGGGCAAAAGGCCAGCTTAAGCAAACAAAGCTGTTCAGGATTAGACTGCAATAATAAGATTTTGAATTTTGAATTCAAAATTAAATTCCTACTTTGCATTTATGGAACATGTTGAGTTGGTTGATCGCCTGTACCTTACCGTAAAGCAAATGATTCTGGATCAGCAATTGGTTCCTGGCCAAAAACTGGTACAAGAAAAGTTAGCTACAGAGTTGGGCGTTAGCCGAAGTCCTTTGCTGAAAGCACTCCAAAGGCTGGAGAGTGAACTATTGGTGGAAAGTTTCCCTCGTCGTGGGATGTACGTAAAGCAGCTTGCCCCAGATGAAGTTCGTGACATTTTTCAATGCAGGGCCGTCATCGAAGGTTTATCCGCCCGGCTAACGGCGGAGCGGGCCGCCCCTACAGAAATTGAGAAACTGCAAGCATGCTTTGCCCCCTTTATCAAAACAAAAGTAATTGATGCCGTTGCCTACGGTAAAGCTGATCGCCACTTCCATCACCTCATCATGACCTTTTCTGGCAATGCAGTAGTTACCCGACTGGAGTTGATGACCAATATTCACCAGACCGCCTTTCAGGCCGGGCTTTTACGGCCGCCAGTAGAGACCCTTCCGGAACATTTAGCGATCATTGATGCCATCAGCGTACAAAACGGGCCGGAGGCGGAACGGCTAATGCGAAGCCATATTGAAGACAGTGGCCGACTACTTTTACCGAATTAATACCACTTGACTTTCTTTCCTCTGAGCAGCGCGCGTACGCCTTTACGCAGCACTTTCAGGTTTTTTTCGTGTGCTTCTTCTATGGTAACTCCCGCTATCTTTTTCGTTTTTGGACGTGCCCCCAACACACCAATTTGTAACCCTGCGATTTCCCGGCTTGTGTGGATATAGTAGGTCTTCGGATAACCATTGATCAAGCTGAGTAAGCGGTTATCTCCAGCCTTAAGATCTTCCTCCTGCGCCATTTCCATAAATACCACTACGATCTTATCGCTGATGCTGGTCAGAAGCATACTGTCCTGTGCATTTACCGGATATGGCATCAGCAAAAAAGTCATAAGGTTAGTTGCATTTTCTTCAGCAACTACGTTTGCCGCTGCAACCTTCATCTCATTTAGTCTGGATCCGAAATTACTGATACCATGGACCACAAAAGGCTGGTTCAAAACGCCAAGGTTCCAAAGTTCACCGTGTTGGTCCTCCAGGTTTACCGGATTCACCTTTGCATTTGTCAACGTTTTGTAGATACGGCTTCTCCACTTAGTGGTTTCCTTCCAGTCCTCATTCTTGATAGTAAGAACCTCTTTTTCCTGATAAGTTCTGATCGTAAGTGCTATATTTTGCTCTACACTAAGCTCCTGCGCAATAATCAAGCACGGAAGGAGCAGGAAAAACAATGTTAATAGGCGCATTTCAAATTATTACGAATGAGGGGCCGTTCCCAATCCATCGGATCAGGTACGGCCCCTCAACTTCAATTTCCCAGCTTAGAGCTGATATATAAATTATCGCGTTTACTTAGCTTTAATCGAGCAGCCGATGGCCTTCACCGTTGCCGGGTCAGGGTCGTTACCCGCTTCCAGGGCGGCAACCGCCATTTCAACGTAGCGGTCTTCCACCCCGTCGGCATCCTGAGCGTTGTCATCAATGGCTCCGTGGTAGCGCACGATCTTTTCAGCATCAAGCAGGTAGATTTCCGGCGTTTTGGATGCGCCGTAGGCGGGGTAAACGGATTGGTCGGCATCAAGCAAGTAGGCAAATCCAAATCCTTTCTCCTTGGCCCGGGCTTTCATGGCATCCATGTCATCATCAGGCTTTATCGTTATGTCATTAGGCTGAATGGCAATCACGGGGTAGCCCATCGGGGCCATTTTTTTGTGGAGGGCCACCAAACGGTCTTCGTACATTTTAGCGTAGGGGCAGGTATTACAGGTGAAGGTCACGATGTAGCCCTTCGGCGCGGTGCCTCCGGCTATTTTGGTGGTGGCCAGGCTGTGGGTTTCGCCGTCCGTTCCGACAAGTGAGAAGTCGGGAGCGGCGTCACCGATGCCCAATCCCATAGGAGCGGTTTCCACAGCGGAGACCTCCTTTGTCATTTCAGTGGTGGTAGCTTCGGTAGCCGTAGCGTCTCCTCCACCACAAGCGGTGAAGCACAGGAGTGCGGCGAAGCAGGTGAGGTGTAGTAGCGTTTTCATCTTGTACTTATTTTGGTTTAATTAGTGGACACCGTGGCTACGGCGGAGCGCAGCTCTTCAAAGTTATCGAATTTAGCGTCGTGGAATTTTTGCTCCTTCCCCCGACGGATCAGGGTAACGGGTATTGCCCCACTCCAGGATGGATCTACCCGGTCAATCCATGCGTTGTAGTCTCCATCCGCAAGTGCGATAATGGGCAACTCCAGATTACGCTTCTCTACAAATTTCTTCAGCTTGGTGGCAACGTCTTTCTTAAAGTCCAGGCTTACCATTACCACACGAGCGTCCGTTTCACTGGCTAATCGTTCGAAATAGGGCAATTCCTCCACGCACGGCTTACACCAGGTTGCCCAAAAATTGATGACCAGGGTTTCCGCCTCGTTCGCGTGATCAAACAAAGTCGCCACCTCGTCAAAGGTGGCGTAAACGGGGTAAGACAGTGAGTCCCGATTCGGTCTGAGCAGCCGATCGATTACATCTTCCTCAACGGTAGTACTCGTTTCATCAGCCCCTCTCTCAGGAGAAGATTGACATGCACAAAGGAAAAAACAAGGAAGAAACAAAGGAATAAGGATGCGCATGGCTAATAAACGTTATTTGGTCTCAAAGGATTGTTTTGGCGCGCACGCAGGTGCAAAGTGAGTTTTTTGAAGAGTAATGTGAACAAGGTAAGCTTCTTTCGGATTTCAGATTAGAACCCTTTTCCTTCCAGAAATTTCTCTTTCGCACACTATTCTGCACTATATGTGCAAAACTCCTCAAAACTAACGAACCAAACTACTAACGAACTACCGTACTAAAACCGTAAGTTTGCCCAAAGTCCGATACCCACTATGAAATTCAGTGTTTCCTCCTCCGATCTGCAAAAGAAATTGACCCTCGCCGGTGGTGCCATCAGCTCCAACCCGGTATTGCCCATCCTTGAAGACTTCCTCTTCGTTATTGATGGCAACCAACTTACAATCTCAGCTACGGACCTGGAAACAAGTGTAACCACCTCCCTCGAGGTGAACGCCGACGGCAACGGCACGGTCGCCGTGCCCGCTAAAATCCTCATCGACACCCTGAAGGCCCTGCCCCAGCAGCCTATCACCTTCTCCATTGACGAAGAAAGCTACGGTATCAAAATTACCTCCGCTTACGGCTCCTACAAACTCGCTGGCGAAAATGGAGAGGACTACCCTGATATCCCTCAGCCAACTGAAGCCGACGAAATAAGCGTTTCCGCGCTCGCGCTTCAAGAAGGAATTACCAAAACGCTATTCGCAACCTCTACCGATGAGCTCCGTCCAGCCATGACCGGTGTATTCTTCCAGGTAGACTTCAGCAAGCTCGTGATGGTAGCCACCGATGCTCACAAACTGGTAAAGTACAGCTTGAGTGACATCACCGGGGAAGTAACGTCCAGCTTCATCATCCCCAAAAAAGCCCTCAACCTCCTCAAAGGAGCTCTGCCGGCTACCGACGAGCAAGTCGCCGTTTCTTTCGATAAAGCCAACGCTTTCTTCACCTTCGGTGAAGACAAAATTGCCTGCCGCCTCATCGATGCCCGCTACCCGGACTACAACGCGGTCATCCCCGTAGACAACCCCAACGAACTGCTCATCTCCCGCTCTGATCTTCAGCAATCGCTGAAGCGGATTGTGATCTACGCCAATAAAACCACCAACCAGGTTATCCTGACCATCTCCGACGGCTCCCTTACCGTCTCTGCTCAGGATCTTGACTTCAGCAACGAAGCAACGGAACAACTTGCTTGCTCTTACAGCGGTGATCCCCTTACCATTGGTTTCAACGCTAAATTCCTCGTCGAAATGCTCGGCGTACTCGAAGGAGAAGAAATCAAACTCGAAATGTCTACTGCTACCCGGGCTGGCATCTTACTGCCAACCGAACAGGCAGGCGGACAGGAAATCATGATGCTGGTTATGCCAGTTATGCTTTCTAACTAAAGTTGATAGTGCCCCGAAGGGGTACGTCGCTTAGTAATGGGTTGATCGAACGCCAAAGGCGGAGATCAGCCCATTGCTATTTTAGGGAATGGGGGACATTCGCATCGTTCGCGAGGGGCTG
>CAYPIM010000145.1:0-15460 GCA_964410795.1 uncultured Lewinella sp.
TCAATTTCATAGAATGCTCTGATGCCGGAATGTGTATTAATCACCTCTATTGGAAAGTAGCTAACGATACCAATATTAATAATTGTGTCAATGACAAACGGGGCAAACAAGTAAAAATCAAAATACTTTCCAACGAGTGAATTAGAGGTAGATATCCTAAAGAAATAATAGAGTGGCACAGAAACTAGTAGGCCGAGTTCTAAATCGTGAAAAAGGAATTCTAACAGTACTGACTTTGGTTCATAACCAACCCCCATTACGTCAAGAATACTAAGGGCAGACAATAGAATTAAAGCAACTGCAAGCCAAGTGTTTGCTCGAGACTTATAGTATCTTGAAGTCAAAAGAAAAAAAGCTAAAACAACTCCCTGCCCCAAAGCTATCGCTACTATGTGTTGATATCCGATCAATCGAAATTATTTTCTAACACTCTATTTTGAATTCTTCTTTTATAAACGTTCGACGAAGTATGCCTTGCGTCCCTGAAATCAGCACCAGTCCCTCAGCCCATGGCTATTAAACTTAAAGCGCGTCATTCATTCGGTGCATAAATCATCTTCGCAAATTTACGAAATCAGGTCAAGAAAAGCCTAGCTCACTCTTGAAGCACTCCGACCGATATTCCACAAAACTAAAACATATCTTGGACAGGGCACCTAGCACTCCCTTCAACAGCACAAGGCCTATACCAATCCACCACTAGAATAAAGAGATTGCCCTCAATGCCTTGTAGAAGCCGTTAAAAAACGCTACATTGAACCAATATACAAAACAATGTTTCATTATATGGCACAATCAATTGACCAACTTGCTTCGCTTCTCGATCAGGCATCCTTTTCAGCCAAAGCTGTTCCGCAGATCGTTCTTAGCCAAAAAATAAGCTTATCGGAGGCCTACGCAATCCAGGCGGCATCCTTAGGCAAGCGATACGCAAGAGGCGAACAGGCTACTGGTTTTAAGCTCGGTTTTACGAGTAAAGCAAAGATGGAACAAATGGGTGTTCATGAAATCATCTGGGGCCGCCTGACGGACAAGATGGAACTTAAACCCGGCGAAGACTTGCAAAAGGAAGCCTTCATTCACCCCAGGGTGGAGCCGGAAATCGCTTTCCTGATCAGTGAACGTATTGACCGGGTCATTACCCTGGAGGAGGCTCCCCAATTTCTTTCCGGGGTTGCCGGAGCATTGGAGATCATCGACTCCAGGTACGAGAATTTCAAATTCTCCCTTGAGGATGTCGTCGCTGACAATTGCTCTTCTGCCGCCTATATAATTGGCGATTGGATGGCTCCGGACACACCCTTTGCCGCACGGGAAATCACATTAAAGATTAACGGAGAATCGGTTCAAGAGGGCAATTCTAACGCGATCCTGGGTAACCCTTTGGCTTCGTTAGTAGAGCTTGCCCGGATTCTGAGCGAAAACGGTGAAGCGATTGAAGCAGGAACAGTTGTTTTAGCCGGCGCTGCAACATCTGCGGTGTACCTTAAGTCTGGCGATAAAGTGGAGGGCCTTTTTGAAGGAATGGGCTCCGTTCAACTAACCGTAACCGGAGCATAACATTCACCTATTACTTACTGTCCTGATGAAGGAGCTAAAAAATTCGGTTCTTAAAACCTTTGCTATTCTTGAATACTTCACCGTGGGAAAGCCTGCGTGGGGGGTAACGGAGCTGGCCAAAGAGATAGGCTCTAATAAGAGTACCGTCTTCCGGTTCTTGACACAGCTGCATTCTATTGGTATTCTGGACCGAGACGCCGAAACGGAAAAGTACCGCCTTGGTCTAAAGCTTTTCGAACTGGGCAATAGAGTACCGCTCCGAAGAGCATTGGTGGAAAAGACGCACCCGGAATTGGCTTCTGTAGCGACAAGCATCACGGAAACTGTCCACATTGCCGTATTGAACAAGCATCAGGTCTTTTACATCGACAAGGTCGAAAGCCCGCAGGGCTTAAAAACAAGCAGTCACATCGGAAGCTACAACCCTGCTTACTGTACAGCACTGGGTAAAATCTTGCTGGCCTTTTCCTCCGCAGATAAGCAACGGGCGGCCCTGGATTTCATTTTTTCCGACGCAGGGCCTTCAGCATTTACAACCTCAACCATCACGAACAAAACCCAACTACTTAAAGAACTCGCCAAAGTCAAGAAAAACCAGTATGCGCTTGACCGGGAAGAACTAGAAGAAGGACTTATCTGCATCGCTATTCCTGTTTTCAATCAGCAACAGCAGTTGGTCGCAAGCCTGAGTGCTTCTGGCCCCGCTAGTCGCTTTCGGGAATACAAGGTAAAAGGTTACCTTAATATCCTGAGTAAAGGAGCATCCGCCATACAGGAGAAGATCGGCAACTACAGCATTTTGTGAGCATATAGCAGGCTAGCGTACTTGCGCCTCAAAGTTTTACGTGATCATTTACTAACCATAAAACGATATTATGTCAACTTTACCACCCGCAATAAATTTCAAGCAATGGATTGACGACAATCGCCACTTGCTAAAGCCCCCTGTAGGGAACAAGGCAATTTACAATGATGACTACATTGTCATGATTGTCGGCGGCCCCAACTCCCGCAAGGATTACCACCTGAACCAGACACCAGAGTTCTTCTACCAGGTAGAGGGGAACATCGTCTTGAAGGTCATCGAAAACGGAGCGCCCCGCGACATACACATCAGAGAAGGCGAGGTTTTTTACTTACCGCCAAACATTCCCCACTCCCCGCAACGAGGTGCCAATACGGTAGGGCTCGTGATCGAACAACGTAGGCCCGAAGGCATGGAAGACGGCCTTGCCTGGTTCTGTGAACAGTGTCACGAAAAACTGCACGAAGAACCGTTTGCCCTGCAAAATATTGAAACAGACATGCCGGTTATTTTCGACAGATACTACTCAAATACAGCCTTGCGCACCTGCGATGCCTGCGGTGCTGTGATGCAGAAACCTGCTTAAATTAAACGGAGCAGACCAGACGACTAGACATTTTTGATCTTCAGCCTCTCCCCCCGCCCTCTCCCCCAAGCTTCGCCTAAGGTTCAGCGGAGAGGGAGCCAAACCTAGAAGAAGCCGCGAAGTAAAATGGTCAGCAGTAGGGGAGCATACACAAAACGAAACACCAATATGCAGGGTCTTAGAATTAACGGACACTCCCACCTTTTGCCGTACCCCGAGCAGGTTCCGGCTTACTTGAAAGAGAAGGAGATTTTCTGGATTGATGAAGACAGGAAGTACATGCTTCAAAAAAACTGGAAGCGACCGGTCACCGATTCAAGCTTTTTCCTAAACGAGAAAATTGAATGGATGGAGCGTAATCAGATCGACCATAGTGTGGTATTGAACCTATCCCAACTCTATGGGAATGGGCTACGCATAGCGGATATGAAATATGCCCTGCGCTTTCAAAACGATTTCAATGCAGGCGTACAGCAAGATCATCCGGAAAAATTCACCTGTGGCTTTGTTGTCCATGCCGGGTTCATCGATGGTGCCTGCTGGGAGATTGAGCGTTGTGTGGAAGAACTAGGCCTGCAGTTACTCTGCCTGCCAACCCACTATATGGACACTAGTGGTACCTGGCGGGGAATCTTCAACGAAGAAACGGCTCCGATTTTCGAACTGGCGAACAAGTATAAACTCGCAATAGAAATTCACCCTTACGACGGGGAAAAGTTCATAAAACTAGAGAATACAGCCTGGCGCTTCCACCTGGTCTGGATGATTGCCCAGTGTGCGGATGCTTACCACTTCTACTCGCTGAATGGTCTCTATGATAAGTACCCCGACATCCGCGTGTGCTTCGCACACGGAGGCCAGCTGAACCACCTCAACATCGGCCGCAGAACGCAGGGCTTTGACGGCAGGCCGGACCTCTTTGAAGGAAAAGTCCGACCTCGGAAGGCCGTAGGCCATCCCAACATCTACTTCGACACCCTCGTCCACGACACCATTTCGTTGGAATTGATGGTCCGTAGGCAAAAGGGGACCGATCAGATTCTACTCGGATTAGACGACCCCTACCCTCTCGGAGAAATGGAGAGCGAACGGCAATCCTCTTACCCCGGAAAGTTGCTGGACCTGGCCGTTGAAGAAGGCATCATTTCGCCCCAACAGCAGGAGGAAATCTGGTGCAACAATGTCGTCAGATGGCTATGTGGTGATGCGCAAGAAAAATTTATGAACCGAGTAACTAAAGGAAAATAAGACGTGGAAGGATTTGAAAACAGCCTCGCGTTTGCGAGAAAAATGGACGAGCAGGACGAACTACGGGAATACCGCGCTCGGTACCATATGCCCGTACGGGACAATGGCCAGCCCTATACTTATCTCTGCGGAAACTCCCTGGGCCTACAGCCCAAAGCTACAGAAAGCTATTTGCAGCAGGAGCTTAAAGACTGGAAGAACCTTGGGGTAGAAGGCCATTTTCACGCCAAGAACCCCTGGATGCCTTACCATGAATTCCTGACCGAGACCATGGCAAAAGTTGTAGGAGCAAAGCCAAGTGAGGTGGTTGTGATGAATACCCTTACGGTCAATCTACACCTGATGATGGTTTCGTTTTACCGCCCGGTTGGTAAACGAAACAAGGTCATCATCGAGGCGGATGCTTTCCCGTCCGACAAGTACGCCGTTGAGTCTCAGATCCGGTTTCACGGGCTATCTCCAAAAGACTGCCTGATCGAATTAAAGGCCAAAGAAGGAGAAGTTTGCTTACGACAAGAAGATATTCTGGAGACTATTGATGCCCTTGGAGAAGACGTCGCCCTTATTTTACTGGGGAATACCAACTATTACACCGGTCAGTTTTTCGACATGAAAACCATCTCTGCTCACGGGCAGGCAAAAGGGTGTATGGTGGGCTTCGATTGTGCCCACGGTGCAGGGAACGTACCGTTGAACTTACACGATTCCGGGTGCGACTTTGCCGTTTGGTGCAACTACAAATACCTGAACGCCGGCCCCGGAGGCATGGGCGGTGCGTTCATCCATGAACGACACGCAAACAGCAAGAACATTCCTCGGTTTGAAGGCTGGTGGGGACACAATAAAGAGACGCGCTTTAAAATGCGGGATGCCTTTGATCCAACACCAGGAGCCGAAGCCTGGCAACTGAGTAATCCACCAATTCTTGCGATGGTGGCCGTTTGGTCTGCCCTCAAGATTTTTGATGAAGTTGGCATGCCTGCGCTACGAAAAAAAGCCCTCTCCTTGACGGGCTATCTCGAATACCTCGTAAATTCTTTAGGCGATGATGCCGTCAACATCGTCACCCCATCCGATCCGGAACAAAGAGGTTCTCAATTATCTATTCAGGTGAAAAATGCCGACAAACAACTCTTCCACAAAATCACGGAAGAGGGCGTAATTGCTGATTGGCGAGAACCGGACGTCATCAGGGTAGCTCCGGTACCGATGTATAACTCGTACGAAGACGTCTACACCTTTTACTCCATTTTGAAATCGGCTATTGAATCCGTTTAAATCCTCCCTCCAACCATGAATAAGAAAGATAAAATAATAATCGTCGGAGCCGGATTATGCGGCTCGTTGTTGGCCATCAGATTGGCGCAAAGAGGTTACCAAATAAGGCTTTATGAAAAACGGGCCGATATGCGAATCGGATCTGCAGATGCCGGCCGATCAATTAACCTTGCCCTATCTGACCGGGGCTTGCGCGCGTTAGACATGGCGGGCTTAAAAGAAAAAGTACTTGAGCGCACCATCCCCATGAAGGGCCGCATGATACACCCACTGGAAGGCGAGGAATTTTTATCTCTTTACAGTGCAAGACCATCCGATTACATCAATTCGGTCTCACGGCCAGGCTTGAATATTCTGCTGCTTGATCAAATTGAAGAATACGATAATATTGAAATCACCTTTGAAACTACGATTCTTAACGTTGACCTCAAGGCCGCAGAAATAGAGTACGTCCACAAAGGAGAGACAAAAAAAGATAAGGGTGTTGTGGTTATTGGAACGGACGGAGCAGGGTCTGCGGTCCGTAGAAGTATGATGAAGCATACAACTGAGTTACTTTTCAACTATTCCCAGGATTTTCTCCGCCATGGCTATAAAGAATTGAGCATCCACCCCGGGCCCAAGGGAAGCTGGAAGCTGGAAAAAGAAGCCCTTCACATTTGGCCAAGGGGCGAATTCATGATCATTGCCCTGCCCAACCCGGATGGCAGCTTCACCCTCACCATGTTCCATCCCTACGAAACCGAAATTGGGTTTAACCACCTTGATACGGAAGAAAAGGTGACGGCCTTCTTCGAGGAATACTTCCCGACCCTACTCCCCTACATTCCACATTACCTGGAAGAGTATTTTGCCAACCCAGTTGGCAATCTGGGGACAATTAAATGTTTCCCCTGGCAAGCATTCGGCAAGGTGCTCGTGATGGGAGACGCCTCCCATGCCATCGTACCCTTTTATGGACAGGGCATGAACGCATCTCTTGAAGACGTCCGCGTATTCGACGAACTACTCGATGAGCTCGGCGACGATTGGGAAGCCCTCTTTGAAGCATTCGAAAAATCCAGAAAAGAAAACGCTGATGCCATCGCTACCCTGGCCATCGACAACTTCTACGAAATGCGGGATCACGTTGACAATATCGCCTTTAAAAGAAAACGAAAAATCGAAATGCAGCTGGAGCAACAGTACCCGGACTACTACTCGAAATACGCCCTGGTCACCTTCCGTGGAGACATCACGTATAAAGAAGCGAAGCTACGCGGAAGAAAGCAAGACGAAATCTTACTGGAACTGTGCAAAGACGAGCATTTTGAAGACAAGCCACTAGCCTATTTCTACGAGCAAGTTCAAACCAATTAGCAAAGACCCCACCCTCTTCAACTTTCTATGCACCTGCGGCCGCGCCTAAACAGCGTAGCACCAGAAACAATTTTTATGATTTCCACCAACATCATCGAGGCCGCAGCCCAAAGGCTGCGAACCGCTGAAGTAAGCAAAATAACCTGTGCCCCCGTCCGGGACCTTATCGGAATTAAAGACCTGACGAGCGCATACGCCGTCCAGAAAATAAATACCAATCACCGAATTGCCTCGGGTGGGCGTGTCATTGGTCATAAAATCGGACTTACCGCACCGGTGGTACAAAAGCAACTAGGCGTTGACCAACCAGACTTCGGACTACTGTGGCACGACAAAGAGATATTAAACGGCGGCGAAATATCAGTTTCGGAATTAATGCAACCCAAAGCGGAAGCAGAAATAGCCTTTGTTTTGGGCAAAGACCTGACCGCGGAGTTCCTCACCTCCGTTGATGTTCTCAACGCCGTAGATTATGCCCTGGCCTCGATCGAAGTTGTCGGCAGCCGCATCAGCAATTGGGACATAAAAATAACGGATACCATTGCTGACAATGCTTCCGCCAGCCACTGGGTTGTCGGGCATCAACCGGTTAAACTCCAGCACCTGGACCTCATAAATTGCGGTATGCGTATGGAGAACAACGGCAAGTTGGTCTCCGAAGGAATGGGCAGCGCTTGCTTGGGATCTCCCCTAAACGCCCTCCTCTGGCTGGCGCGCAAAATGGTGCAAATGGACGAGCCCTTAAAGGCCGGCGACCTAATCCTAAGCGGTGCCGTAGGCCCAATGGTAAACGTTGCTGCTGGAGATAATTTCAACGTCGTCATTGAAGGCCTTGGCTCCGTCAGTGCATCATTCGTAGCGTAAAATCAAGCGTTCTTAATTATGGAAGGAAAAACAATAGAAAACAAAGCGCAGCCGCTGGGCAACTATCCACACGTAAGGCGCGTGGGGGATTTCATTTATGTGTCCGGCACCAGCAGCCGCAGAAAAGACAATACCCACGTAGGTGCAACTCAGGACGAAAACGGAATTTGGCAGCTTGACATCGAAGCGCAAACCCAAGCCGTAATTGAGAATATAGGGGAGTTGTTACAAAGCGTCGGGGCAGACCTCTCGAACGTAATCGACATCGTCACCTTTCTGGTGGACATGAAGGATTTCAAAGGCTACAATAAGGTTTACGGTACCTTCTTTAATAGCAAAACCGGCCCAACCAGGACAACCGTTGCCGTTCACCAGTTGCCGCATCCAAACCTGTTGATCGAAATCAAAGCGATTGCCTACCTGCCGGAGAAATGAGTCATGTTTTGGGCGCGGCCGCAGGTGCAAGGAAAGGTTTTAAGAAAGCTTTGCTTGATCCGGAAAACATTTAACCTGATAAATAAGAGAGATGAGCAAAATAAAAGTAGCGATCATAGGGCCAGGAAACATCGGCACCGACCTCATGATAAAGATCATCCGTAATTCTACCCACCTGGAGATGTCCGCTATGGTCGGTATTGATCCTCAGTCCGATGGGCTGGCCCGTGCGAAAAGGATGGGTTTCATCACCACCGCTAAAGGGCTGGCCGGGCTGGAAGAGATGCCCGAATGGAAAGACATAAAAATAATTTTCGACGCTACTTCCGCAAAAGCCCATCATTACAACTGGGCCATTATCGAGAAGTATCCGGATAAACGGATCATCGACCTGACGCCGGCGGCCATCGGGCCCTTTCTTGTTCCCCCGGTCAATTTCGACACCAGCCACCAGGTGCGTAACGTAAACATGGTAACCTGTGGAGGTCAGGCAACCATCCCAATCGTTGCCGCCGTAAACAAAATTGCCAAGGTCCATTACGGAGAAATTGTAGCCTCCATTGCCAGTAAATCCGCAGGCCCGGGAACGCGGGCCAACATCGACGAGTTCACCGAAACGACCACCCGAGCCATCGAAGACGTAGGTGGTGCCGACAAGGGCAAGGCCCTCATTATTCTGAACCCCGCAGAGCCCCCCGTCGTGATGCGAGACACCGTTTTCACCCTAAGCGAAAACGCCGACCGGGAGGCCATTAAAGCCAGCGTTCACGAGATGGTGGAGGAAGTCCAAAAATATGTCCCTGGCTACACCCTACACCAGGAAGTTCAGTTTGATGACATCCCGGAAGACCAGCCCGTATTCATCGAGGGGCTCGGTTTACGGCACGGCCTAAAAACGACCGTACTGCTGCAAGTAGTCGGTGCCGGCCACTACCTGCCCGAGTATGCCGGAAACCTCGACATCATGACCTCGGCAGCAATGGCCACTGGCGATAAGATCGCAGCGATGTCAAAATAACACCACCCTCAAAAATCAACCATGCCACACAAATTATACCTCCAAGACGTCACCCTGCGCGACGGGATGCATCCCATTCAACACCAGTATTCCAAAAAACAGGTCAAGGACATCGCACTGGCCCTGGATCAAGCTGGCGTAGATGCCATTGAAGTATCCCACGGAGACGGACTCACCGGAGGGAGCTTCAATTATGGCTTTGGTGCACATACTGACTGGGACTGGCTGGAAGGTATCGCTAAAGAGCTCCAACACGCCAAACTCACTACCTTACTGATTCCTGGCATCGGGACCATTGAAGACTTAAAGCGCGCAAGAGACCTCGGCGTCGCCTCCGTACGGGTCGCAACGCACTCAACGGAAGCAGACATCTCCGCACAGCACATTGAAGCCGCCAGAAATCTAGGAATGGATGTCGCCGGATTCCTGATGATGGCGCACATGAACGACCCCAAAGGTTTGGCCCAACAGGCCAAATTGATGGAAAGTTACGGTGCAGCCTGCGTCTACGTTACCGACTCCGCTGGCGCTTTACTGATGGATGGCGTCAGGGATAGGATTCGCGCCTTCAAGGAGGTACTGAAACCGGAAACCGAAATAGGCATTCATTGCCACCATAACCTTTCCTTCGGTGTTGCCAACACCATCGTAGCGCTGGAAGAAGGCGCTAACCGCCTGGATGCATCTTTGGCGGGGATGGGCGCAGGTGCAGGAAACTGCCCGCTCGAAGTACTCGTCGCGGTCCTGAATAAAATGGGGAAAGCGCACAATGCCAACTTATTCCCCTTAATGGACCTGGCGGACGACGTCATCAGGCCCATGCAACAGCGCCCCGTACAGGTTGACCGGGAAACCCTCTCCCTTGGCTACGCAGGTGTTTACTCTAGCTTCTTGCTTCATGCTGAACGTGCCGCTAAAAAATACGGATTAGACACCCGCTCTATCCTTAATGAACTGGGCAAACGCAAAATGGTCGGCGGACAAGAAGACATGATTATTGACGTAGCGCTGGACATGCTCAACAAGCAGAATAAATAGAACAATGATTAAAATCAGCAACTACATAAACGGCGAAATGGTATCACCCGTTAATGGTGAGTACATCGATCTCTTTGAGCCCGCTACCGGAGCATCTTACGCCAAAGTGCCCGACGCCAACCTAGCGGATGTGGAACTGGCCGTTGCGGCGGGTCTTGCGGCATTTCCATCCTGGGCGGCAACTTCCATATCTGAAAGAAGCCGCATACTCAATAAAATTGCTGACTTGATTGAGGAAAACCTGGAGGACCTGGCCAAGGCAGAGTCGATAGACAATGGGAAACCCGTTGCGCTGGCCAGGAAAGTTGACATTCCCAGGTCCGCTGCGAACTTCAGGTTTTTCGCCCAAGCCATTACCCAATTCGCCACGCAGGCACATGAAATGACCGACGCTATAAACTATACGCTGCGGCAGCCCCTCGGCGTCGTCGGTACCATCTCTCCCTGGAACCTTCCGCTATACCTCTTCACCTGGAAAATTGCGCCAGCGTTGGCCGCAGGCAATGCCGTCATTGCTAAACCCTCGGAAGTTACGCCAATGACCGCTTTCCTGCTCTCCAAAATCTGCATACAAGCAGGTTTGCCAAAAGGCGTACTCAACATCATCCATGGCGACGGGCTGAAAGTTGGTGCAGAAATCACCAAACACCCGAAGATTAAGGCCATCTCCTTCACCGGAAGTACCAGGGTAGGCCAGGAAATAGCGAAAGTGGCTGCGCCAATGTTTAAAAAGCTATCGTTGGAAATGGGTGGTAAGAACCCTAACCTCATTTTCGCAGATTGCAACTACGAAAAAATGCTGGACACCACCATTCGGTCGTCTTTTGCTAACCAGGGGCAGATATGTCTTTGTGGATCCAGATTATACATAGAGTCATCCATCTATGAGCAATTCAAAAAGGACTTCGTACAGCGCGTAGAAGCCTTGAAGGTTGGCCCTCCCTCAGACCCCACTACCAATATCGGCGCACTTGTTTCTAAACCTCACTACAAAAAGGTCTTGTCTTACATAGAGCTGGCGAAAGCGGAAGGCGGCAACATCCTTACCGGCGGCGAGGCCATATTTCCGGAAGGGCACGAAAAGGGCTGGTACATCAGCCCCACCATCATTGAAGGGTTGCCGGCCCATTGCCGAACCAACCAGGAAGAGATTTTCGGCCCCGTAGTTACCATAATGCCCTTCGATACTGACGAGGAAGTGCTCGCCTACGCCAACGGTACCAATTATGGCCTGGCCTGCACCGTCTGGACGGAGAACATCACCCGGGCCAACCGAATGGCCAAGGCGCTCGAATCTGGCATAGTCTGGATAAACACCTGGATGCTACGAGATTTGAGAACACCGTTTGGCGGTGTAAAAAATTCTGGCGTAGGGCGTGAAGGAGGCTTTGAAGCCCTTCGCTTTTTCACGGAGACTAAGAATGTTTGTATTCAGTTTTAACCGTGTTTTGAAACCGATTTTTGCACCTGCGATCGCGCCTGATTCATAGTAGTTCAGGGCGCGGCCGCAGGTGCTATGATTGTTTTTTTGAGGTGCATTGATAATTAGCTGCGGTTGATCGGCCGGTCTATTGCTTTCATATCAAGGGACGTAAGGGCAACAATCGTGTTACCCAAAAACACAAATCTTCTCCGTTCAAAAACAAACTGTTCAAATCTCACCAGCCTTGGTTAATCGTGTTGCAACAGTCTGTGAGTCAGACTTATGTTACTCCTCCCGGCAAAAGCCTCGGGACTCCCTTATGCCACCACGAAATACCACCACATGATTACCACCGTTAAAGTTGTTCCCTGCCTACTGCGGGAGCACAATACCAGCACCCAGCTACTGGCGTTTCTTAATCCGCCGCCGCTCGAAGATTTTCAGCTTCCGGTAGGGCCAGCGGAAAGCACGGGGAACCTGGAAACGGCAGCCCTTTCCCATTTGCTGGCGGTCACCGGAATCGGTAAGGCCAAAATCATTGCTCCAATCGGCACCCTCGAAGTTATTCGGCCGGCAGACCCGGCCACCGAGTCGCCTAAGGAGCGCCAATTCTGGAAAATTTTCCACGCCAACTCCTCTCAAACATTATCCGAAACCTGGAGCTACCTGCCCGACGAAAACCAACCAGATTCGATGCTGCGCTATTTCTGGCAAGACCTACTCCATGAAGGGTCGCACATTCGCCCTCCCTTTCAATCGGTGCTCAAGCTGGTGCGCAGTTATCTTAT
Organism: uncultured Lewinella sp.; assembly: GCA_964410795.1. Lineage (GTDB taxonomy): Bacteria > Bacteroidota > Bacteroidia > Chitinophagales > Saprospiraceae > Neolewinella. Next base: position 12,403 of record CAYPIM010000145.1, read on the forward strand.
AGTCCAATCGGTGCGTAAAAACTACATCAGGACCGAAGGGCAGGTTTAGCCGCCCGCCATTGCTTTCGTTCATACTAAATGATTCGTGTACGCGGTATTAAAACGGCTATAGCTTGAGAAGAATTACTTTTAAGCCAAGTCTTACTTCTCATGCCCAACCCTACATCACGCATTTACTGGCCCCTAGCGCTAACCACCCTGGCCCTTTTATTTTGTCTGCTTACCCAGACCGACTGGCTAACCACCCTAACCGTAATCTCCGGAGTAGCTTGTGTTTCCCTTATCGCCATTGGTAAGCGGTTGGGCTATATTATTGGCTTAGTAAGCAGTGTAACTTACGCTTGGGTGGCCTACCAAAATGGGCTTTTTGGCGAAGTTGGGCTTAACCTTTTTTTCTATATCCCAACGGGCATTCTTGGCTATTTCATGTGGGCGAACAACGAGGCAGACGGGACGGTAGAGATGCGACGGCTTGCGGGTAAGCAGCGGCTTTGGTTGGTGCTCGGTTCGGTGGTTGCTACCTTACTTCTTGGTTTCATCTTACGGTCCATCCCCGGGCAAAACGCTCCTTTTGTAGATGCGGCTACGAACGTATTAAGCATCATCGCAACACTGCTGATGATGTGGCGCTTTGCCGAGCAATGGTGGCTCTACGTAGCCCTGAATGTACTTACCGTTTCCCTCTGGATCATTCGGTACTTCGCGGATGGTTATGCAGCGGACATGATGGTCTTTTTGTGGATCATTTACCTCATAAATAGCGTGTTCGGGCTAGTAACGTGGACGCGGGGAAGTTCGGTCGAGGAGTTGTACTCCGAGCATAACCTCATAGATTAAAACTCCTTGGTGCACTCCTTCAGACGAGCATAAGGGACGAGTTTACAACTTTCAATCATGAATATCCCACAAAGAAAAACCGGTCTCACTCTGGGCAAATTTGCGCCTTTCCATAAAGGCCACCAGTTCCTGGTTGAGACGGCCCTCGCAGAAGTAGACCACCTTTACGTAATGGTCTACTACACCGACCTGACGCCCGTCCCCCTACAGGTACGGGCTGGCTGGATCAAGGCTCTCTACCCGGAGGTGACAATCATAGAGGCGTGGGACGGGCCAGAGGGCTACGGCGACACCCCAGAGATCAAAAAGGTCCAGGAAGACTATATCTTGAAAAAGCTAGCTGGCAGAAAGATCACACATTTCTACTCTTCAGAATTCTACGGAGACCACGTCAGTAAAGCCCTTGGGGCGGTGGACCGTCGGGTGGATGAGCCCCGCACTTCCATCCCCATCTCAGGCACCCGCGTCCGCGCCCAATTGTTCCAAAACCGGGAATATTTATCAGCGTTGGTCTACCGTGACCTGATTATAAGAGTCTGCCTGATGGGCGCACCTTCCACCGGAAAAAGTACGCTAGCCAAAGCCCTCGCCAAGCATTTCAAAACCGTCTCCATGCCGGAATACGGTGCAGAATACTGGCTCACCAACCAGGTTGACCGCCGCATCACACTGGAGCAATTCGAGGAGATTGCACCGGAACACCTCCGCCGCGAAGACGAATTATTACTGCAAGCCAACAACTACCTCTTTTCCGACACCTGCCCCATCACTACCTTCGTTTTCGCCTCCGACTACCACGGAACCGCAGGCCCTGTTCTTACCCGCCTGGCCCGCGAAGCCGAAAAACGCTACGACCTCTTCTTCCTCTGCGCTACAGACATCCCCTACGCGGATACCTGGGACCGCTCCGGCGACCAAAAACGGCACTGGTTTCAGCAGCAAATCATCGGAGATCTAGCCGAGCGACGTATACCTTACTTTGTTCTTAAGGGCTCCCTGGAAGAACGCATTGCTCAGGTTGCAAAGGTGCTTGCAGGCTATCAAAAATTCGGAAACCTACTGGGTTAAGCTGGTCGGTGCTCACTCCGTGTGCGAGCTGGTCTGCGCAGCCTCTGGCTGCTTCGACCAAGCTTAGTAAACTGCCTTAGCGATTGCTTGAATGGTAGAGCTGTCCCCCATTGTGTAGTAATGTAGACACGGCACTCCACGTTCTTTCAATTCCTTACTCTGGGCAATGGACCATTCTATACCAACCTGGCGGCGAGCCTCTCCATTTTTAGCTGCAGAGATTGCCTTCACCAGATCATCCGGCAGGTCTATGTAGAATAGACGGGGGATGGAATTGAGTTGGTAAAGTTTGGTGAGCGGCTTCAATCCTGGTACGATGGGCACGTCGATACCAGCAGCACGAACGGCATCCACAAAGTCGAAATACTTCTGATTATTAAAAAACATCTGGGTGACGATGTAGTCTGCACCTGCATCGATTTTTTCCTTTAGGTAGCGCAGGTCAATCTCCATATTAGGCGCCTCGAAGTGCTTTTCCGGATAACCCGCCACACCGATACAAAAGTTGGTATGCGAGCTTTCACTATTGTCCGTCAGGTCATCAAGGTACTTACCTTTGTTCATGTCCGCAATCTGTTTGACGAGGTCGGTGGCGTAATGGTGGCCTTCCTTTTCAGGAATGAACTTGCCCTCAAATTTGCGAGCGTCGCCACGTAAGGCAAGTACGTTTTGTACATCAAGAAAGCCCAGGTCAATCAACGCATTCTCGGTATCCTGGCGGGTAAAACCACCGCAGAGTAGATGAGGTACAGCATCTACTCCGTAGCGGTGCATAATAGCCGCACAAATCCCTACGGTGCCGGGGCGCTTCCGAATGCTGGCCTTTTCGTAATAACCACTGGCTCGTTTTTTGTAGATGTATTCTTCACGGTGATAAGTCACATCAATAAAAGGCGGCTTGAAGTCCATGAGCGGGTCCAGGGTCTCAAAAATAGCCTGCATACTCCCACCTTTTAGCGGCGGCAGGACTTCAAAACTAATGAGGGTTTTGTCTTTGGCTTGGTCGAAATAGTCGGTTACGCGCATGATGCGGTGGGGAAGTTCGTTTTAAAGAGACGCAAAGATACCTTCTTAGGCGCGGACGCAGGTGCGGTGTAAGTTAAAAGGCAAGGTCTTAGCCCGCTAAAATCATCCGCTATTGTACAAAACTTCA
>CAYPIM010000146.1:0-15408 GCA_964410795.1 uncultured Lewinella sp.
GGGAGAGGCAGAAAATCAAAAACGTATAGTGGTATGCCCCACCCGTAAAACACTGACTATTGCAAGCCCCCCAATGAAAAACGTCCAATCTTTCGTCTTCGCCAATCTTATAGCTTTGGGCTTGATCGGACTACTTTTTGGCTGCCAGCTACCCATCAGCGGGTCCACAGAAAAACAACGCGGTGCACACGTATTCGGAAGGGTGGACTCCACAAATCTTGCGCGGTTGCACCAGAATAATGTGGAATGGGTGACGCTTGTCCCCTGGGCCGCTCAGGACGATATTGATAGCCCGAAAGTAAGCCATCACGACGGAGACAGCCTGAACATCATGTACCACGATTCCAGTTGGACATCTCAGATACTTGAGTTCAGATCGGCCGGTTTCAAGGTCTTTTATAAGCCCCACGTCTGGATCCGTTCTCCGACGGAGGGAAAGTGGCGATCGGATGTTTATCCAACCAGCGAGGAAGATTGGAAATCATGGAAAGGCAGCTACCGGAATTTCATTCTCAGGTACGCAAAGGTGGCTGATCGCGGGCGGGCAGAAATGTTTTGCGTCGGGACGGAGTTTACCCGGCTTTCCATCGAAAAGCCTGATTATTGGCGTAGCCTCATCCGGGAGGTTAAGTCCGTCTATTCCGGCAAAATAACCTACGCCGCCAACTGGTATAAGGAGTACGAGGAAGTTACCTTTTGGGACGACCTCGATTACATCGGTATTCAAGCGTACTTTCCACTTACGGAAAGCAAAAACCCGGAGGTGGTAGAACTTTCCGAAGGGTGGAAGAAGCATTTGCCCGCCATCAAGTCGGTCCAGGAGCGTTACAACCGGAAGGTCTTGTTTACCGAGATGGGCTATAAGAGCGCTAGTGATGGCGCCATTAAACCCTGGGAATGGATTGATTATTCTTCGGACCACAGTTGTATCTACTCCTTGGAGACCCAGGCCAATTGCTACCAGGCTTTTTTTGAATCGGTATGGGGGCAAGACTGGTTCGCCGGCGTTCACCTCTGGCAGTTTCGGGGCGATTTCAAAGACCGGAAAGGCAAAATCAACGTAGACTTCAATCCGCAGGGGAAGCCAGCAGAAGGCGTGATTACGAAGGGGTTTGCAAGAGTTTCCCCTCGCCTCAAAACCCAATTCCATAACTAAGCGAGGGTAAAACGGGCAAACTCCTTACGTTCCGTTGTTCCGGAGCGGCTTCGCCGAAGAAGTCGTTCAGCTCGTAGGTGAAGTAGGTATTGGCCCGGTTGTAGACGTTGTAGATGCCGAGTTGAAGTTCATGCCGCTTCCCGGTCTTTTCCCAACTTCGGGCTACTGAAACATCCAACCGATGATAGGCGGGCAGGCGGAAAGCGTTGGTTTCCGTCAGTAAGACAAAGTCGGTGGTGGGGAAATTATCTAGCGGGTCAAACTGGGTCTCCGACTGGATCAGCGTAATTGGCCGGCCACTGGCGTATTCCCAATGAAGGTGGAGCCTCCAGCCTTTTTGCAAGTCTTTACTAAGGTTAAAATTAAGTTTGTGCGGGCGTTCAAAGGCGAAGGGGAAGACCTCTCCTCCGTTCACCTCGGCAAATTCACGGAAGCTCCGCTGGTAGAAATAACCAGCGCTAACCGCCAGATTTTTCCTCTCGTAACCCAGGTTAGCACTGGCCCCAAAGCTATGCCCCTGGCCCTGAACCACGTTGTCTTCCCAAAACTCAGTTGGTGTTTCCTCCAGGCCCGGAAAGTCAACATCCTGAGCATACTGGAGTAGGTTGCGCATTTGCCTCAAGTAAGACTGAAAGCCAAACTTCCAGGCTTTGTTGGGCCGGAAACTGTTGGTAAGGCTGATCTGCCAGCTGTCTTGCGGCTGGTATAAATTGTTGGCGGGCACCCAAAGGTCCGTCGGCAAACTAGCCCCCGAAGTAGTGAGGAGGTGAATGGGTTGTCGCATCCGCACAACGGAAAGGGTACTGCTCCAACGGTTTGATGGTTTCCAGGCCAGGCGCAGCCGGGGCTCCGGAGCAAGGAAGTTTGTGCCGAGGCTGTTGAACAGCCCCAGCCGCAGACCTGCCGATACCGATAAATGAGTGTTGATTGCAAAATCGTCGGAAGCATAAAGCGCGAACTCCGTCGCTCCATAACTCGGAAACTCTTGGTCTTCAAAAACATCCTGTGGAGCACCAATCTCCGTACCGGTATCCTGGATAAATTCATCAAACACCGCACCGGGTATAAAGCCACGCACTAATCCTGAAAACCCGAATTGCCAGTGATGATTGCCCGCATAATGATCTATATCAAACTTTAGGCGAAGTTCATTGATTTCGGAACTGAAGGACGCATAGCTGGCCTCGCTAAGGGTATCGCTTGGGGATGTGTCTTCGGTCAATAGGGTGTTGTAACTCTGGTAACCGTAGTGGCCGTAAGTCAGGGTAGTATTGGCAAAAGTTTGGTCGTTGAATAGGTGATTCCAGCGCAAGGAGCCACTGGTATTGCCCCAGCTCAGGTCCTGGGCGATGTCTTCGGTGTAGCTGCCGATTATGTTATCCCGTTCGTCCACTTGTTCGTATTCCGTAAGGTCATCATTGCGGTAGGTATCTCCTCCGCGGTAGAAGCTGGCGAATAATCGATCCTTTTTGCCTACTTGCTGGTGCCACTTCAGGTTAAGGTCGTAGAAATGATAATTGATGGTTCCCAGTGAGCCATCACGGTTTTTTTTCTGTTGGGAAACAAACTTGAAAACAGGATCCAGGTGGGTGCGCCGGGCCGCAAAAAGTAGTGCTCCGGTATTTTGCGCCAAAGGCTGCTCGAACTTGATCTTGGTCGCAATGGTGGTAAATTCGATTTCGGTACTGCCTTTTTGCGTGTTGCCCTCCCGGCTCCGTACATCAAGTACCGAAGCCAACCGACCACCAAACCTGGCGGGGATGCCATCCTGGTAAAACTTAGCCGAGCGCATAATGGCCGGGTTAATAACCGAGAAAAGCCCAAAACTATGGCTGGGCTGAAAGATAGGGACATCATCAAGCAGCACCAGATTCTGGTCCGCACCTCCACCGCGTACGAACAGCCCACCCAGGCCGTCTGCTCCACGCTGACTGGCGGTGTTTTGGTGGATGAGGTCGAATAAGCTGGCTTCTCCACCAAGGCTGCGCTGGCGACGCAGCGCTGCTCCGGTATACTGCCGGCCTAAGGCAATTAGCTGACCTTGTGCATCATCTTCCCCGCTGGTAACCACAATTTCCGGAAGGTTGTTGTCCGTATTTAGGTGGACGACCTTGGTGGTGGCTTCCTGCAGGTCAAGCATGATGATTTTAGTCTGAAAACCAAGGTAACTGAACTGTACTGTACGTTCGCCCGCCGGAAGTTGAAGGCTGAAAAACCCATAACTGTTGGTAATGGTTCCTCGTCCGCTTGAAGGGTCATACACAGATCCGGCCACCAGCCTTTCTCCGCTGGAGGCGTCCTCCAGAAAGCCACTGAACGTGAAGTAGGATGGCGGCTTCAGGCGGAGAACGATGCGTCTTTCTTTGACCGTGAAGGTCAGGTTTGTACCCTCCAGGATTTGTCGAATGAGCACGCTCAGCGGGACGTCTTTGGCATCGATCATTATTTTTTGCCGCATCCCAGGCAGTTTTCCATCGAAGCCTAGGTCAAAGCCAATATCATCGCTTAAGTAGAATAAAATGGTAGATCGGGACGCGTTTTCGGCCTGGAAAGAAACCGGTGCGTCCAGCCAATCCTGAGCCGCCAACCAGAGGGGAAGGAGGCTGAAGAACAGGAAGATTAGCCGGATGGCAGGGGTAGCTTTCACCTTGTCATTATTTTGGAGTACCTAATTACAGCTTCCCCCTTGGAGTTGGTAGTTGGTCCCATCCGCCGTCCAGTCAAGGCCAAAAGTATCCGCTAGGATGTTTAAAAGCTTTTGGGTGGTGATTGCGGGCGAATCCCCGCTGGCCTTGCCGCTGAAAAGACAATCTTCCAACGCTGGATTGTTGAGGGCGACCGCTACGCCTGCATATTCCTCCAGATCGTTTAGGACTTGTTGCAACGGCTGATCAAAGAAAACCAGGGTATTGTTTTTCCATGCGGCGGCGTTGGGCTTGAATTCCGTAGGGCGCAGCGTCTTGTTTTCGCGTTGGTACCGGGCGCTTTCTCCGGGCGCTAGATCCATGCTTTCCTGGGGGGTGGAGACCGCAACCTTGCCTTCGTCCAGGGAAACCTCAATGTCTTCATTGGGGTAAGCGCTTAACAGAAACTCCGTACCGAGTACTTCAACGGTAAGGGCGTCTGTGGTTACGCGGAAGGTCGCGGCGGGGTTGGTTTTTACCTTAAAATAGGCCTCGCCCTTTAGCTCGACGGGGCGTTCGCTGGCAGCGAAACTTTCGGGATAACTAAGACGGCTGTTGGGCTGTAGCCAGGTAGTAGAGCCATCCGGTAGCCTTACCGTGCGTACGGAATCTTCCGGACCTAATTCTATGACCAGCATGGGCGGGCTAGCCTCCGCTCCCGGCCAGAAAACCCAGGCAGCGGTGAGTAGTACGAGTACAGAGGCCGCAATACTCAACCAGCGACGGAGAGGACGCACGGTAGCGGTTTTCGCTGTTACTTCTTTGGTTTCGTGGGCGCGGACGCGGGTGCGAAGTTTGTTGAAGGCATCGGATACATCTATATCAATTTCCGGATCATACTGCCCGCTGAGTTCCCAACCCTTGCGGGCCTGGGCTTCCAGTGTCGCATTTTCCGGACTAGCGGCCCGCCAGGCCGCCAACTGCTCCGCCCCTTCGGCGGAGAGTTCGCCCCGCAATGATTGGTGAATGAGTTGTATGTAAAAATCCTGGTCCATAAATAAGACTTATACCTCCGGAACGAAAAAACCGGGAGGAACCCCTACGTTAGCGTTGAAAATAAAATAAAAGTAACGAGCCATTCCGGAAGGTGAGCACTCAGTACTTGCCGTAGGTGCCGGAGCGCTTTCGTCATCTGGTTCTCCACGGTTTTGACGGAGATGTCCAGCCGTGTGGCAATCTCCCGGTTGCTCAGTTGCTGGAATCTGCTCAGGGCAAAGATGGCCCGGCACCGGGCGGGAAGGCTGTCTACTGCTTTATTGATGAGCGCTTGCAGCTCACCAGCTTCCATCTGGCTATCGGCGTTTGCCTGGTCCGAGGCCTGGTAGGGTAGGGCCTCGTCTGAGGTAACCCCCTTGCGCTTCTCCCGGCGAAGCTCATCGATGCAGCGGTTGACGATGGCTTTGCGGAGATAGGCCTTTAGGCTTCCGTCCACCCTCAGTTGTTCCCGCTTGGTCCAGAGGCGGAAGAACAGGTCCTGGACCTGGTCCTGCGCCCGGTCATCGTCGTGGAGCAGTTGGTAGGCAGTGACGACAAGGTAGCGGTAGTAGCGGTTGAAGATTTGCTCCAGGTCTCCTTCATTGCCCTGCCGGAGGCCAGCAAGCCACTGTTGCTCTTGCGCGCGCTGCTGATCCGATGCTGGGGCGGGGGAAATCATGGTGGTAAGGTAGAAAAGTTTTGAGGGTTTTCCTGGTTTCTATGTTCAGAAAGCTCCGGACAATGCTGCCTTCGGCAGCAAACGGACGGACGGGCGCTCCTACCTCGGATGACGCCACACCTCTCTAAAGCACAACAAAAACGTGGCGTTCCGTGCCTTTAAGTGCCCCGCAGGGGTACGTCTTAATAGCGACTGGTTGATCTCAGCCGAAGGCTGGGATCAGCCCGTCGCGTGAGTTTGGGAGCAGCTCCGTCCATCGCGTGCGTTAGCACTCAGCCTGGAAGGCTTCGGCCGGCCCCAAAACCTCTCCTTGCACCTGCGGCCGCGCCTCCAAAACCTCTCTCCGAAAAAAAAATCAAAAAAACTTTACCAGCGCATGGGGGTAATCCCAAATCCATTCGTCCGGGAGGCAAAGCAACCAATCAAACCATCATTATTGCTACTACAACTACACTCTTTTCATCCGCTCCTGAACGGGACGCAACAAACCACACAACCATGAAAAAGTGCATGCTTTTCCTCCTCGCCCTTCTCGTTTTTACCGCTTGTAACAAAGAGGAATACTACCCGGAGGACGACTTTAACTTCACCGAAGACGAATTTGACCCCGGTTTTGATGACGACGGAAACAACGACGAATCAGACGAAGAAGGAAGCCTGAGTCTATACCGCGTCTCCGGAGACGACATCACCAAAATCAAAGACTACGAAGTGCCGAACAACCTGATTAACTATCAGGAAGACGAAGCCCGGCACCGGGAAATATGGGACTTTGTTACCCGCCTCCTTCCACCTGATGCCAGGGTGAATATTGCTGAGTTTGAAGTGTTTTTCGGTGACAACGACCTCCTGGGCTACGTAACACCGATTGATGAGAACGACCTCAGCCGCTGGCGCTTTGGCCTGGCCATTGATGTGGCCGGAGACCTGAGTACGATTGATTTTACCGAGCTGTTCACCTTCGTGACTATCCACGAATACGCTCATATTTTGACGTTAAATAACGAGCAAGTCAACGTAGGCGGCGAAGCCGGAAATTGTAACGCTTTCTTCACCGGTGAGGGCTGTAGCCGAGCAGGCTCCTACATTAACCGTCTCTTTGAACTGGGTTGGGCAGACATCTACGCGAACCACGACGCAGACAATCCGGACGCAACCTACGAACGCTACCGGGACCGGTTTGTGAGCGATTACGCCGCCACGAACCCCGGCGAAGACATCGCCGAAGTATTCAGCTTCTTCGTAACCCAGAGCCAGGCTCCGACCGGCAACTCCATCGCCGATCAGAAGATCAAGCTGATGTACGAATACCCCGAACTCGTGGCAATGCGCGACCGCATCCGTGCCTCCGGCACCGTCAACGGCCTGACCGCCAATAGCCTGGGTACTCACCGCAGCTTTAATACCAAAATGCACCGCCACAACCATGGTAGCCACGGGCACTAAAATAATAACCAACATTGCCAAAAGTAAGCACCTGCCTGGGGCCATCATTTGCTCCAGCTAGCGCTTGCTCAAGGTTTCTTTTCACCTGATTGCGCTTTGCAATCACTCTTTCATCATGCTTTCGGCGTCTCTGATGCGCGTTGCCCATTGGGCCGCGCACAGGGATCGCCTTTCCGCTTAAGGGCGGTAATTAATCACGTACAAATGAAGAATTTACTATTTATTTCCCTTTCTCTTTTATTACTTCTCCTACTGGCCAGCTGCGAAAAAGACGACTACCTACAGGAAGACCAAAACATTACCACCAGCCAACCGGCATCCGAAGACCGGGCCCGCCGTAATTGTGGCCTTGCCCAACACCAGGGCAAATTGATGCAGGACCCGACTTACCGCAAAAAGCACGAGGCGATGCTGCAGAAAGTATCTGCTATGGGCCTTAATAAAATGAACTGCGCCAGCCCAACCATTTTGCCCGTTGCGGTACACTTCCAGGGCGTATCGGGCGGAAACCTTGCCTGTCTGCGCGAACTTGCACAGCGCCAGATAGACATCCTGAATGCTGACTTTTCCGGGACGAATGCAGACATTGATCGGTGGACAGGAGAGGCCTCGTCAAGCTTCCCCAGTATCGCCAACGGTGAGGCTTGTTTCCGCTTTTGTTTGGCGGATAAGAACCACCCGCAATCTTCTGGTTTGGCGGACGGAGCGCCAGCCGTTACCCTCAACGCAACTAACGGTGATACGGATAACAACTGGATCAATTATATCAACATCTTTGTTCAGCCCAATACCGGTGTACTGGGCTATGCTCCACTGGGAGGAAGCGGTAACGGAGATGGTGTCGTAATCGATGCATCTGCCTTCGGAATGGGCTCGGGCTGCGGAAATGTATCTCCCGAAGGCCCCTTCGACCTTGGCCGAACACTCACCCACGAAATTGGTCATTACCTGCTGTTAGATCACATCTGGGGCGATGGTTGTGGTGTGGACGATGAGGTAGCGGATACTCCGAACTCTGCTGACGCTTACGAGGGATGCCCCAACATTGGTCAGAGCACCTGTGGTTCCACCGACCTGCACATGAACTATATGGATTACACCAACGACGCTTGTATGTATATGTTTACCGCCGGTCAAGTAAGCCGCTCGGCCAATTTCCTTCAGGCAAGCTTACAGAACGTGATCAATAATGCCGCAAATGTATGTTCCACAAACGACGGCGGCGGCAACGATGGTGGAAGTGACACGCCGACCTGTGAGGATGGTATTCAGAACGGAACCGAAACGGGGGTCGACTGTGGCGGTAGCTGTGAACCTTGTTCTACGCCAGCGGGCTGTTCCGTCCCTACCAACCTTCAGGCAAATAACCTGACCGACAGCAAAGCAGACCTAAGCTGGAACGGCAGCGGAACCACCGAATTTCAACTCGACATCCGCCCCGCAGGCTCCGCGAACTGGATGAGCCTCAACGTAACGGAAGCCGCAGCACCCCTTATGGCCCTCGCCGCCGAGACAACCTACGAATGGAGAGTCCGCGCAAAGTGTACCACCGAAACATCAGACTTTTCCAGTGTGACTACTTTCCAAACCCTGGAGCATGGTTGTACTGAAGGCGGCGGCAATGGCGGTGACATTGCTTGTACTCCGATTGAACTCGTCTTTACCCTCGATGATTACGGTAGCGAAACAAGCTGGGAACTCTACGACGACAACGATGAGATCGTAGCCGAAGGCGGCAACTACGAAGACTTTGCCGAAGGTAAGGAGGTCTACGAAGCACTCTGCCTGGATCAAGGCTGTTACAGCCTGGTGATCTACGACGCTGCTTACGATGGTATGTGCTGCGACTACGGCGAAGGCTTCTTCGAGCTGCTGGATGAAAACGGCGACCTGGTCTACGAAGACGATGGCCAGTTCGGAGAATCAACCGAAGTGTCTTTCTGCATCGATAATGATGCAAATGGCCGAACGGCACCTGGAGGCTTTAGTGCAAAGGCTAAAGCTAAGGATGCAATGAAGATGGCCGCTTCGCGAGCTGCTAAAGGATCGTAGTGAACAACGACAAACATGAGTCATCCCGAACTTTACGCTACGAGAGTTCGGACCGAAAAAGTAGCCCTAGCCTCGCTTTCAGCAAGTTAGGGCTACTTTTATCGTTCCGACCTCCTCCGCTCCGACGTCAATTTTCTAGCGTAGGCGGTCGGAACGATCGAAGCGGGCCAAAACTCGGGATGACTCATGTTCTTGATTTTCTGGGTAAGTCGGTTAGGTTTGAGTTGCTGAGATTTAATTAACCCGTTCGGCCTCATCAGAAAGCCCCGTCTTACGCTTCCGGCTCTTCACCTTCTGATTGCCAAAAGCGTAGCTGAGTGATAGGGCTACATTTCTGCTGTCCCAGTTGCCGCTTCCTTCGCTGCGTTGGCCGTTGAATTCGGAATTGCCCGTCCAGCCGGTCTGGTAGAAGAGGTCGTTGGCGCTAAGCTTAACGTTGAGTTGGTCACGGAAGAATTTCTTCTGTAAACCAAGGTTGAGCGACCAGTTTTCATCGTATTTGAATACCCCGCCCCAAATTCCAGGGCCGGAGAAGTAACCAGAAACTTCGAAGGTGTACGCCCCAGGCAACTTAAAGGTCTGCTGTTGGAAAAAGCTGTAGTTGAATATCTGAAGATCGATGGTGCCGTTGTCTCCGTAATCCGCCTGGTTGTTGATGTGGCTGGCGTTGACGTTGAAGAAGGCATTCCAGAATTTGGTTACCGTGAACGGTAGGCTGGCGTTGAAGCTGATGACCGTCTTTTTTGCGAGGTTGTCCCAGCCAATAAAGCCAGCACGGGGATCAATGTCGTCCGGGCCGATGAGACGGGTAATCTGGTCGCTGGTCTTACTGTAAGCCAGCTTGAAATTGTAGCGGTACGCAAGCGTATAGCCCACCTCCATATTGTCGACAATCTCGGGCCGGAGGAAAGGATTGCCCTTCTCATAACTCAACTGGCTGATCTGATTACGGAAAGGGTTCAATACGTTATAGTCCGGGCGATTGATCCGACGGCCATAGTTCAGGGCAATCGTATTACCCTTCTGCTGGTTCAAGGCGTAGGTGATGCCCGCTGAAGGGAAAAAGCTGAGGTAGTTGATGTCGACTGGTTCTTCCTGGAGGTCATCTCGGAAGGCGGTCAGGTTCCCCATGGCGTCAGTGGCTTCGGAGCGCAGGCCCGCCGAATAGCTGATCTTATCGTTCAGTTTGCCGGAGTAACTCAGGTAGGCAGCGTACACATTCTCGTCGTAATCGAAAAGATTGGAGCGTGTATTGTTGCGCACCTCTTCATTGTCGATTTCGTCGAAAAACAAGAAAGTATTCTTCGTCCCCACCTGACTGAGCTTGATGCCCGCTCCAAACTGCCCTTTGCCAATGGGTTGTTCGTAGTCAACCTTAAAGGTGTATATGTCAATATCTCGCGGTGTATCGAAAGTATTGATGATCTCCGTCAGTACTGTTTCCCGGTCAGGGGTGACGTAGGTGTTGGGCTGGCGGCGCAGCTCGGTGTTCCGGAAGGTGCCGTAGTCCAGGTCAACGTTTAGGCTTTTGCCTTTTCCAGGGTCATAGCGGTAGTTGAGGTTGAACTCTCCACGGTTGCGGGTAGTATTATTGTTGGAACCGGCTAGTAAGATACTGTCTACCGGCCCGCCGATGGTTGAGATCAGAAAGTCGTCGGTGGTACTCCCAGTACCGTCCTGAAAACTGGTGCTGGCGAGGAAACCGATGGTATGGTGCTCGCTGAGGAAGAAGTCAGTACCGAATTGCCCGAAATAATCTGTGGCTTGGTTCTGTAAACGCATGGTCTCCTGAAGAAGCAGCCCGTTCTGGGTCATATCAAAATTGATCCGGTTAAAGCTTTCCGCTCTTACTGTTCCAACGCGGCCGAAAACATTGAGTTTGGCGTTACGGAAATTGCCCGCTATAGAGGCGTTGGAGCGGTTGTAACGGCCCTGGGTCGAAGTCATGTTGGCGGTACCGTTGGTGCCTTCGTTTTCTGCTTTTGCGAGACGGATGTCAATGATACCGGCGTTGCCCTCCGCTTCGTACTTGGCGCCAGGATTGGTGATAATGTCGATCCGATCGATTTGTTCAGCCGTCAGGCTGCGCAAATAATTGGCCAGTTCTTCGCCGGCCAGGGGGAGCCGCTTACCATTTACGTAGACCAAGACACCCGAGCGGCTCAAGACGTTGATGTTGTCGTTGTTGTCAATCGTAACGCCGGGGGCCTTGCGCAGTAGGTCCAGGCCGTTTTGCCCCACGGCGTTGATGGTGCCCTGCACGTTGAAAACGGTGCGGTCGGGCTTGATTTCCACCAAGGCCCGGGTGGCGGTTACCGTTGCAGCCTCTAGCTCAACGGCAGCCGGTTCCATTTGCAGGACGCCCAGATCAAGGATTCCTTTTTCTACGGAGATGTCTTCTTTACGCAGGTCCGGAGCACCAAGATAGGTTACCACCAGATTGTAGGTGCCGTCGGAGATACCGTCCATTTTGAAAAGACCTGCATCGTCGGTCGTTTCTACTTTTATAAGCTTCCCGTCCGGGCTATAGAGCGCAACGTTGGCGAAGGCCACTGCCTGGCCATCGGCGTCTTGTACCTGGCCTTTGATTTCCAACTCACCCTGAGAAAGCTCAATCTCAGTCTCGGCGTTAGGGCCGGAAGCTTGTTGAGCAAATGAGCTGAGCGGTAAGAGTAGCATCGCCAGTAAGAATGGTAATACTATCTGACTTCTCAGGGCGCGGTCGCAGGTGCAGTGGAAGGGTAGCGTATAAGGTTGGATAAGTGAGGGTAGGACTTGTTTCATTTGGCTGGGAATCTTACTAGTGGATAGGTTTCTTTTCAGGAATGACTACAAATGTAGTAGTTGGTTGCGTCTCATCCTATAATTTTTGGTGGAGACGTCCTTAAAGTAGATGAATCGGCGATGGTTTTCGACGAATGAAACGGAGATGCAAAAGATGTCAGGTTGAAACAGATTTTGAACGACATTGCTATTGTCCTCCACCTTGTATCCTGCTTATTGCGTCCCTTTGTTGTACACATGAATACTGACTCCTCCTAAGATAGTTACCTGATTAGCCCTATATTTCTGCTGCAGACATGGAACTGTTTATTAGCAGGCATCACCTGGCATACCTTAAAAAATTGTAATCATGGGGAGTTCGTACCGCTACTTAATTATCTGTTTGTCCGTATTTACCTTGTCTTACTCCTGTGGCGTACACGAGGTCATTGAAGCGGACTATGACCCGGAAGCCAGGCTACGTGCGCTTAATATTACCCTGCCTGCACCTCCACAACCGGTGGCAAATTATGTCAACGGAGTCAGAACAGGGAATCTCATCTTCCTGGCGGGGAAAGGCCCCAAACGGGCGGATGGTACCGAACTCACCGGTAAGCTTGGACAAGACATTAGTATCGAAGAAGGCTACGATGGCGCCCGCCTTACGGCTATTAATCAACTGGCTGTACTAAAGGCGATGTTAGGAGATTTGCGCAAGGTGAAAAGAATCGTAAAAGTGCTCGGAATGGTAAATTCTGATCCTGATTTTGTAGAACAGCCTAGGGTGATTAATGGCTTCTCCGATTTAATGGTGGAAGTCTTTGGTGACCGGGGGAGGCACGCCCGGGCTGCCGTTGGTATGGCTTCGTTACCCCGTGGACAGGCGGTTGAAATCGAACTGGTAGTTGAAGTATATGACTGAGCTAATACCTAATAGAAGCCGACGAAAGGTTAAATCAAAAGAATACCATGCGCACTAAATCAACACTTTCTTCTTCCGTATTCCTGCTTTTTGCCATGCTGACTTCAGCGGTGGTAATAGCCCAAACGGAGCCGATTAAACTGAAATATTTCGGCGCTGCTGGCTGGGAGATTACCGACGGGACCATCAAGGTGTTAGTGGATCCTTACCTCACCCGGATCAAGCTTGGAACAGGCCCCAGCATCAGCCCGGACGACGACCGGGCAACGGTAAAGCGTGAAGACATCTTCGTCTCCGACACCTTACTAATTGATAGCCTGATTACGGATGCCGACTTCATCCTGGTACACCATTCTCACTTCGATCACCTCGCCGATGTGCCCTACATCGCCCGGATCACCGGGGCGAAGGTGATCGGTACCGAAACTACCTGCAACATCCTGCGGGCCTACGGAATTGAAGACGACCAGCTTTACCCGGTGAAGGGTGGAGAAGACTATCAATTCGAAAACTTTTCGATCCGCGTGATCCCCTCCATCCACTCTGCGCTGAACCAGAAGCACTACATCGATAACCGAACCTATATGGAAGTACCTAAGGCTCCTCTCAAAGTATCAGAGTTCATTGAAGGTGGATCATTGATGTTCCTAGCGCGCTTCGCCAACCATGATATCTTGACCATGGGCTCCATGAATTTCGTTGAAAGAGAACTGCAGGGCGTTGAAACAGATATCCTGATTGCTGGCGTGAACCGGTCACAATTGGGCTTGTACAAGTACAACGAACGCTTACTTTCTGTGACGAATAATCCCAAGATTATCATCCCAACCCATTGGGATAACTTCCGGGTGCCCTATGGTTTTCCGCAGCAGGAAATTGCAGAGTCTAAGCTGTTTCCGTTCCGAGATCACGTTAAAGTGCTCTCGCCGGAAACGAAGGTGATTATTCCCGAGCATTTAGGGACGATTGTTCTGGAATAACCTCTTGTCTTCATTCTTTCTCTAGCATACCCAACACAACTTACCAACCTATGCGTTTTCCAACCCTGCTCTTCCTATCCTTACTCTGCACCTGCGTAAGCGCCCAAATAACCATCACGCTCCCCGAAGAGTTAGCCGATAAACCGCTTGACGGTCGCCTCCTTCTAATGCTTTCGGCAGCCACCGAAGGCGAGCCTCGCTTCCAGATAACCGACGGGCCGAATACCGGCCAGGTCTTTGGCATGGACGTAGAAAACTGGAAGCCCGGGACAACGGTAACTTTCGATGAATCTGCCGTTGGCTACCCGCTCGCTAGTATGAACGACTTGCCCTCCGGCTCCTACCGTGTTCAGGCCCTGCTCCATAAATACGAGACCTTCAAACGTGCCGATGGGCATACCGTGAAGTTGCCAATGGACAGGGGCGAAGGCCAGCAGTGGAACCGCGCACCAGGAAATCTGCTTAGTTCACCGCGCAGCGTCGCCATTACTTCCGGAAAACAAAAAATAGCCATTGACTTTGATCAGAGCATCGCCCTCATTGAACCGGCCAAAGACACCGAATGGATCAAACACATCAAGATTCGCTCCAAAATGCTGAGCGAATTCTGGGGTAGAGATATGTACCTCGGGGCCCATGTTTTGCTGCCAAAAGGCTGGGCGGAACACCCCGAGGTGAAGTATCCCCTCGCAATTATGCACGGCCACTTCCCGCAGGACTTCGGTGGCTTTCGTACCAGCCCGCCCGACCCGAACCTGAAGTGTGTGGACAGCGAACGCTTCGGCCTCCCTTGTTACAACCGCATAGAGCAACAGGAAGCCTACGACTTTTATAAGACCTGGTCGGGGCCGGACTTCCCCCGCGTGCTCGCCATTAAAATTCAGCACGCAAACCCTTACTACGATGACAGCTACGCGGTGAACTCCGAAAACCTTGGCCCCTATGGAGACGCGATTACCTACGAACTGATCCCCTACATCGAAAAGGAATTTCGGGGCATTGGAGAAGGCTGGTCTCGCTTCGTTTACGGCGGCAGTACCGGTGGCTGGGAGGCCCTGGCCGTACAGGTGCTTTACCCAGACGACTACGGTACTTGCTACGCCGCCTGCCCCGACCCGATTGATTTTCGGGCCTACACCGTTGTTAATCTCTACGAAGATGAAAATGCCTATTTCCTGAAAAGCGGACTGAAAAATACCGAACGCCCCGGCCGCCGGGACAGCCTCGGCCACGTCTCCTCGACCCTTCGCGAAATGAACCAACGCGAACACGCTCTTGGCTCCAAAAGCCGGAGCGGCCAGCAGTGGGACATTTGGGAGGCGGTCTATTCCCCCGTCGGCGAAGACGGTTACCCGCAGCGAATTTGGGATAAGGTAACCGGTAAGATCAACCCTACCGTAGCCAAGCACTGGAAGGAAAATTACGACCTGACCTGGATACTGAAACGCGACTGGGCCACTCTTGGGCCTAAGCTTGTCGGGAAGCTGAACATCTACTGCGGCGATATGGACAATTATTACCTCAACAATGCCGTATACCTCACCGAGGAGTTTCTGGAAGGGACCACTACGCCCTACTACAACGGCGAGGTCACCTACGGAGACCGCGCCGAACATTGCTGGAACGGTGACCCCACCGAACCTAACGCAATTACCCGCCTGCGGTACCACCGAATGTTTATCCCGAAGTGGGCCAAGACGGTGGGCTTGCTTGCGCCGAAGGGAGCGGATTTGACCAGTTGGCGGTATTAA
>CAYPIM010000147.1:0-13345 GCA_964410795.1 uncultured Lewinella sp.
CTAGCTCGTCCGCTGAGCCTTGCGAAGCTTGGCTCGTCGGCCGAGCGGAATACCGCTAGAAACGAAAGCCCCGGGACCTTGGTTGGTTCCGGGGCTTTTCGTGTCGGTTGGGGACTTGTAGTCCGAGTCGTAGTCTTTTTGCGGCTTGGACTACAAATCCTCGACCATCACCCTGCACCTGCGGCCGCGCCCAGAAAGGCTTTTATTCCACTACCAGTTTTTCCCCGGTAATGAAGTCAAACAAAGTCAGTCGCCGCAGCTCGTAGTAGCCGATCCAGAAGTTCCGGAGGCTGGAGAGGTATTGCCGCCGGGCCGCGTCCATTTCCTGGACGGCTAGGTTGAGTTCGGTCACGCTTAGTTTTCCGATCAGGTACCGATTCCGGGTGATGGCTTCGCGACGGATGGCGACCTCGTTGGCCCGGTCGGAGAGGGCCACCTGGTCGCGCAGCAGGTCATACTGCTGCACCTGCAAACGGATGCGCCGCTCAAAACTGATCTTCTCCTGAGAGATGTTGAGGCGCTCCAAATCCTGATTGGAACGGGCCACTTCGATGCGGCTGCGCGCCTTGCCGAAGTCCGCGATCGGAACGCGGATGCCGAGTGTGACGACCTCCTGGTCGATCAGCCCGTCGTAGGCACTGCCCAGGCTTTTGCCCGTACCAGAAAGGCCGAACTGCCCGTTGATGTCAACCTGGAAACCGTTGCTTTTTACCGCACGATCCAACTCCGCTTCTGCTTCCAGGGCGCGGCGCTCGAAGGCGAGGATAATGCTTCGGTTTTCGAGGGCGTACTGTAAGGCAAGCTCCGCATCGACGTTGTTGGTCGGGATGCCATCCGGCGGAATGAGCTGAAACTTCGCGTCGGTCGTGATGCCAAGGAAGCTCCGCAGCGCCTCATTGGCCGTCTGGGCGTTAAGGTTGGCGCTGGCCAGTTGGGCGTTTGCGTTCATCACGCTCAGTTCAATCTGGAGCAGGTCCGTCTCGGCAATGCGCCCAACGGAAAAGCGCCCCTGACTTATTTTGTAAAGCGTATCGGCGTTGACCTTGTTCTTATCGGCCGCTTCCAGCGTAAGCTGTGCGATGAGGAGATCGAAGAAGAGATCGGAGGCGGTAGCGGCGGCCTGTTCCTTCGCCTCGTTGAATTCACGCTGATTTTCTTTGTAGCGCAGCGGCTCGGTTTTTTGCCGCCATTTCAACTCGTTGTAGGTCCGCAGCGGCTGGGTAAAGCCGATGGAAACCGGAGTGGAGAGGTAGGAGAGCGAACTGGGGTTGATGTCGGTCTCGAAAACGTCCAGGCGGCGCAGGCCCGTGGTCAGGAAAACCTGCCCACCGGTTGCGGTGATGGGCTGAGATACGAAGAGGTTGATGGAGTTGCGCATGAAGGCCCGGCTCACGAAATCCTCCCGCCCGTCGGGTAAAGTAATGGGTTCGATGGAGCGGTTCAGGCCCGGAAGGGTAGCCTCCAGGTTGATTTGCGGTTTGTAATCTGCCTGAAAGGAGCGGTAACGCCAGAGGCTATTATTCAGCCGGGTTTCGGCCAGTTTCATATCAGGAGATTCGCTGCGGGCAATGTCCACTACTTCTTCAAGATTTAAAGTATAGAGTTCCTGGGCGCTGACGCAGGTGCAAAGAAAGGTTATAAAAAGCAGGGGTAGAAAGGTACGCATGGGGCTTTGGGGTTGTGCCCGGTCAATGCAGCCTCCGGCTGCGAACGGCCGAGGCAGCCTCCGGCTGCGAGATATTTAGGTCTCGCACTCAGAGAGTGCTCGGGCCGCTCGCAGCCTCCGGCTGCCTCGGCCGGATTAGTCTGAACGAAGGGCTTTGATGGGGTCGAGTTTAGCGGCGCGCCTTGCGGGAAAAAGACCGAAGACCAGCCCGATGACGGAGGCAACCCCGAAGGAGAGTAAAACGCTCCAGAGCGAGACCTCCGTCGGGATGTCGTAATTCGCAGCGATGAACCTAGCCGCGCCTACGCCGACAAGGATGCCGCTGATGCCACCAAGAAGGCTGATGAAAACGGCTTCCAGCAAAAACTGCTGTACGATGTCTTTCTGGGTAGCACCCAGGCTTCGGCGGGTGCCGATTTCCTTGGTGCGTTCCAGTACGGAGGCCAGCATGATGTTCATGATGCCGATACCACCCACAAGCAGGGAAATACCCGCAATGAAGGCAAGTACTTTATTGAAGGTGTCCTGAGTCTGTTGTTGTGCTTCGAGCATCTTCTCGGGTACGGCCATTTCGTAATCGAGCACGCCCTGGTGGCGGCGCTTCAGCAGGCGAGCCACAACATTGGAGGTGACTAGCAGCTCTTCGGATTTGTCTACCCGAACCACAAGGCGATCGAGCTGGTGGTAGTTCTCCGCCTTCTGGTCGCCCCGGCTGCGGCCGATGTTGGTGAGGTGGGCGTAGCTGCGGTCTTTGAAGCGAATGAGTGCAGTTTGGAGGGGAACGTATACGTCCTGATTGTAGTCCCGAATACCAAGGTTTTCAAGCTGTTCGTCTTTGGCGACACGTTGTTCGAGCACACCGATGATGCGCATCCAGGTATGGCCGCACTTAATCCGCTGGCCGATCGGGTTGCCCGCACTGAAGTACTTGCGGAGAATGTCTTGGCCAATGATGCAGACGGGGTCTCCCCGTTCCTGGTGGATGTCGTGAAACATCACTCCCCGGTCAAGGCCAAGGTTGTTCAACTCGAAGAAAGCATTGCTTACCCCAACGGCTCGGCTTTTGCCGATTTTGCCGTCCCGGATCACGGTGGTTGGTAGTACGATCTCCGGGCTAACGGCCGAAACGCCGGGGAGGATAGACGTAATGGCCCGGACATCTCCCAGCGTAAGACCGGGAGACCACTCCTTGGTGTTCTTTTCTTGCCCGGCAGACTGGGCCTCTTCGGCCTCCTCACTATCGGCAGCCTCGGTGAGGCTGGTGATTACAATATTGTTGGCACCGATGAGGCGCATTTGGGCAAGAATGGTCTCGCGCGCACCGGTACCGATGGCTAGCATCGCAATTACGGCCGCAACGCCGAATACAATGCCAAGGGCAGTCAGGAAGGCCCGCAGCCGGTTGGCCGCAACACCTTCAATGGCCAGTTGAAAGTTGAAGAATAGCTTTTGCATGGGGTAGGCGTTTGGCGGTTGTCAGTTAATGAGTTGTCGGTTGGCAGTTGTCCGTTGGCGGTTGTCAGTTATCGGTTGCGCACGGACAACCGACAACGGACAACTGACAACCGACAACTGAACCCCGCTAAAACATAATTATAAACCCGCCATCATCACCACCTCCTCCGAGCTGGCCTTCGTCTTTTACCAGAGCTTCCTTTTCGTCTCCGATTTTGCGACGTTCTTCTCGTTCGGAGTAGAGGAAGTTCTTCGCCGAATCGAGCACCATTTGCGCCAATGGCTCCATCGGCATGGCCGATGCATTGGTGGGCGGGGTTAGGTAAACGCGGTCTCCGGCCGAAAGGCCTTCTACAATCACTACTTCGTTTTCGTTGCTCCAGCTACTGAGGACTTCTTGCTTTACGGCGCGGCCATTTACTTCTTTGTAGACGAAGGATACCGTGTCTTTGTAGAGCGCTTCCAGGGGAATGAAGAGTTTGTCTTCCAGTACGTCGGTCAGGATTTCGTTGCCGGTCGTCATCGCTGGCCGGAGAATGGAGTCCGCTTCATTGACCTGAATGATGACTTCGAATACCTTGGAATCGTAATTGCGCAATTGTTCGCCGATGTTGGCCACCTGGACCACGAGGCCGGTGTAGCTATTGTCCGGGAAGGCATCAACTTTAATCTGTACTTCTTGCCCCTTGCGGACGCGGCTGATGTCTACCTCGTTTACGTAAGTCTTAGAGATCATTTCGGTCAGGTCGGGCAGTTCTGCTACCACCGGGTCCCAGGCTTGAATTTGCGAACCTGCAGAGACCTTTCCGTTCCAGCTGCGGGTGTAGATGACCATACCGTCTTTCGGAGCGGTGATAGTAAACTGCTGCGCCAGTTCCTGCAGCCGGGTCACAATTATTTGTTGTTGCTTGAGGTTTGCCATGATCTCTGCAACCTGGGTGCGGGCTTTCTCCTGGCTCAGTTCGTATTTCTGTTCCAGTTGCTTCAGGTCTCGTTCGGAGCGCTCCAGTTCGATGTTGGCGCGCTGGATCACCATCGGGGCCTCGTACTTGCTTTGCTCTACCTCAAGGTTCTTTTCGCGCATCCCGAAGCGCATATTGATGAGCTGGTCGCGCATGGCGCGCATCTCGATGGCGGTGTCGATGCGGGTGGCCTCGAGCTGGGTGTTGATCTTGTCCATCTCGCCCAGGGCTGCTTTTACCTTTGTGTCCAGTTCGGTTTTATCGAGCTTGGCTACGTAGTCGCCTTCTTTTACAATGGTGCCTTCGGGCACCATGTCGGTGATGCTGGTCTGGTAGATTTGGTTGCTGCGCATTCCCGATGGACCTTTGATTTTCTCAGAGCGCTTGGCCTGTAATTCGCCGGTGGCGATGACGTTCATCAGGAATTCGCCCTGCTTTACCGGGACGGTAAGCTGCACAGATTCTTCGCTCTCCGCCGGTCGGGTAAAGTACCAGATGGTGAGGCCAACGGCGATTATGCCGAGGAGGGGTAATAGGTATTTCTTCATTTTTTTATGGGAGTGGTGAAAAGGCCAATTGAAAATAGGATGCTTAAAGTTAACGGAGTGGTGGGGAACACTTGTTGGTTGTTTGTAAAATTAACTTTTTGGCGCGGCCGCAGGTGCAATGGATGGTTAAAGATTGTTAAAGAATGTTTTGCCTCACCGCTCGCCACTTTTATTCCAGAGTTGTTGAGGACACCGGGCCTTTACATAGAGATTGCTCGTATGAAATAGGTTGGTCGACCACTTCGTACTTGGCAGACTCGGGGTTGGTGAAATGGTTACAAGTTTGCTGGAACTTTTTACAAAAATGGATGGTAATGCGAATTGATCAAACGACTGAACAAGGCCCTTAAGGGTAGAATGCCTAAATTGGGCCTGGTTCTCAGACCTTGTTTCGCTCAACATGGAAATTCAGCGATGCTAGCTAGTGGTCGAAGATTGAAGTTGGACTCAGAGCCTGTCCAAACATCTATCATTTTGTGAATTTGAACTAATCTAATATTTCACCAACCTGCGTATAAATAAATGGAATCTACACCAGAAAAAGGCTTTCGAGGATTAATTGAAAATTGGCAGAGTGACTTAATCGCAGCAGTAAGTGTCTCACTCATTGCTTTACCTCTTTCATTGGGTATTGCTTTGGCAGCGGGTGCACCTGCGATGTCAGGCATCCTTTCCGCAATTGTTGGGGGTGTTGTGACCACCCTATATCGTGGGGGGCACATATCAGTAAATGGGCCTGCCAAGGGAGTTATTGCTGTCATCCTCTTGGGCATTGCATTGATGGATGATGGTTCAGGGCAAGCCTTTAACTATGTACTGGCAGCAGTAGTTGTCTCAGGCGCAATCCAAGTATTATTAGGTTTGTTGAAATTAGGGCGATTAGCGGATATCTTCCATTCTTCCGTAATCCATGGCCTTTTGGCCGCTATCGGAATTATCATTTTTGCAAAACAAATCCATGTTGCGATGGGTACGCATTCTGATAGCCCGAGTATTATACAAAATCTCGTTGATGCGGTTACACACTTGCCGCAAGCTAATCCTTTTGTGGTAATTATTGCTTTGGCAGGCTTGCTTTTGTTATTGTTTCACTCCAAAATCAGTTATCGGATTTTTCATATTCTACCTGCGCCAATGTGGGTAATTGCCCTTTCTATACCGTTTGTTTATTATTTCAATTTCTTTGAACAACATACCCTTTCGTTCTTGGGTAAAGCCTATGAGGTAGGGCCTGGTCTGCTGCTGGACATTCCCGATAACATTATGGATTCAATAATGCATCCCAATTTTAGTAAAATTGATACAATTGAATTCTGGACAACCGTTTTATCCATTCTAATTATAACAAGTATTGAGTCATTAGCGATTGCAAAAGCCATTGATAAAATTGACCCCTATAAACGAAAGACGGATTTGAATAAGGATTTGACGGGTATTGGATTGAGTACGATGGTAGCTGGTTTGATTGGAGGCTTGCCGATTATTGCGGTGATTATTCGAAGTACGGTCAACATCCATAATGGAGCAAAGACAAAGTGGTCTAATATGTATCAAGGGCTTTTATTGCTGGTTTTCATTGTGGTACTAAGCCCAATAATGCGACAGGTTCCACTATGTGCTTTCGCTATTTTACTCGTTTATACTGGGTTCAAATTGGCTTCGCCTGCCGTTTTTAAACAAGTTTATAACCAAGGAGCCGAACAGTTGATATTCTTTACAGGAACGATGATTCTAACCCTTTATACCAATTTGTTAATTGGCTTGCTTGGTGGACTGTTATTGGCAATGGTCAGTCACATGTTGTTGGCGAAGGTGTCAATACCTCAGTTTTTTAAAATGATTTATAGTTCTGGCTCAAATCTGGCCCAGCAACCTGATGGCAGTTACGATTTGAAAATTAAAGGGATTGCGAACTTTTTAGGCATTTTAAAAGTCGATAAACTAGTGAATCAGATCCCGTCCGGAGCAGATGTCAATATTGATCTGTCGGAGACAAGATTGGTAGGTATGACTTATATGGATTATCTGGTGGACTATTTGAAAGCGCAAAAAAACACAGGTGGTAAAGTTGTAATAAAAGGATTGGATTCGCATATCTCATCGTCTACACACAATAGAGCTTTAAAAATTTCTTTAAACAGCTCTGCAGCTAAGTTGTCTCCCAGGCAAACGCGCCTGCAAAACTTAGCAAATGAAAAGGATTATCAATACGCGAATAAAGTAGATTGGAATACAACTTATCTAAAGAATTTTCACTTCTTTGAAATTAGACCTATCGAACGCAAATCAAATTGTCTTAAAGGAGCTTTTGAAGAGTTGGATGTCTCCTGGGAAATTGCCGATGTAACTTTCAATGAAGGCGCCGCTTTTACGGCTGAGACGTTTAATACAACGCTAATGGTCTTGAAGCTGAACAAAAAAATTCCTGTATTCACAATGGAAAAAGAAGGCGTATTCGAAAGGATATTTGATCGGGTGATGGCCTTGGCGGGATATAAAGATATTGATTTTGAGATGTATCCAGATTTTTCTAAAAAATTTCTGATCATGGGGAATGAGGAGTCTGAGATCCGATCATTTTTTACCGATGAGATCATTCGATTCTTCGAAAATCATCAGATTTACCATTTAGAAAGTAATGGTGAAGCACTCGTCATATTTGATAAAATAAAATTGGCTCGGACAGATGAAACCATGGCGTTTATAGATTATGGTAAAGAATTGGCCACGCTCTTAAATGAGGAGACAGCATGATGATGAATTGGGGAGTGCAGGATTCTACTGCTAGACATTCTGGGCTCCCCCTCCGCTGAGCATTGGGCGTGCACGAAGTATTGCGAAGCAAAACCTAAGGGAGAGGGAGGTGGGAGAGAGATGGAAAATCAAAAATCACCTGGAGTGACCGAGCCCAGTATATAAGCCTAATAGAATGGTATATAGCTAGTACACGGTGCTAGACGCCTGAACTTTACGAAGTAAGTCCTCCAAAAGATTTTATTAAAAAAACAAAGAACTTTGCAAAATAAAGTGAACCCTTTCCGCGTACAATCATTTCAACAGTAGCGGACTCATTGGCCGCTAGAAATGATAAATTTTTCGAGTGCGTTACTTATACATCTTCTCCGCCCTGTTACTTTTTGTTGCCTGCAACACCTACCGCCCGTTGTCGGTAGACACCACCGCTGATACTGAGGCCTGGAAAACAAGAAAACTACCCGCCAGCTCTCAGGACACGACGGGGGACCCAACTGCGGGCTTCGATTTCCTGATCCACGGAGACTACATTGGCAGCGGCGTCCCGTTAGAAATCATGCAAAGCGCAGCCCCACGGATGCCGCAAGACAAGCCCTACCCCCGCAATAAACTCAATGAAGGCATCCCGTACTTCATGACGGCCTTCATCGCTCCTAACGGAGCGAAAGTCGCCAACGGGAACTGCTTCACCTGCCATGCCGGAAAGGTGGACGATGAGCTGATTATTGGCCTCGGAGACAGCTTCTCCGACTTCGAAAAAAGCATGGTCTTCATGGGCGTAGGCATGCGGATGGGTATGCGCATGAAGTACAGCAAAAAGAAAGACCTTCAACCCGCAGCTTTTGAAGATTTCGGGAACTACTTCAAGCGGATGGCCCCGAAGATCAAAACCACCCAACCTGGTTCGAACCCGGCTTTCCGCCTCGCAGAAGCCTGCATGATGCACCGGGACCCCGACGACCTCACCTACGTAGACAAACCCCTCTATGATATGTGGGACTACAACATCGCCACCGACACCCCGCCCCTCTGGCACGTAAAGAAGAAAAACACCCTCTACTACAACGGCATTGGTCGGGGAAGCATGCCGAAACTCTTGCTCCAGGCAAGCGTGCTCGGTGTACCGGACAGTAGCCACAGCCGTAAATCCGTCGAATCCTTCAAGGACGTATACGCCTGGCTGCTTAAGCTAGAAAGCCCCACTTACCCCGGAGAAATCAACCACGAACTAGCCGCCGCCGGGAAACCCCTCTTCAACAAAAAATGCGCTGGCTGCCACGGGACTTACGACGAGGATAAGGGGGATACCTATCCCAACAAGGTAGTCCACCTGAACGTAGTAAAAACCGACCGCCTCTACGTCGATTACATCAACAAGAGCGGTATTGTAGACTGGTACAACTCCAGCTGGTTTGCCACCAGCAGCCCCGCATCAAGCTTTGAACCAACAATGGGCTACGTCGCTCCGCCGTTAGACGGAATCTGGGCTACGGCTCCTTACCTGCACAACGGCTCCGTACCTACTGTTTACCAGGTCCTCAACTCCACACAACGGCCCGCCCGCTGGACCCGCTCCGGAGACAGCAAGGACTACGACTGGAAACACCTCGGCTGGAAATACGACCCCGAACCCAAAAACAAAAAATGGACTTTTGACACCGAAGTCCCCGGCTACGGCAACGGCGGGCATTACTTCGGAGACAAATTCACCGACGAAGAACGTTGGGCGGTGGTGGAATACTTGAAGACGTTGTAAGCAGCAGGTTGCTACCGCGTAGCGGTTCTCCTTTGTGTATCCCCGGACGCAGTGTAGCGAAGTCCGGGGTGTCAGCCTAGTGGCTGGCTCACTAGTATTTTACCTGCGGCGCGGAGCGCCGCCCGCACCCGACACCACTCCTCCAACCTCTCCCTGCACCTGCGCACGCGCCCTCATAATCTAGCGTGTCTCGACAACAATTATCTCTAAAAGCACTGGTTTTCAATGGATAAGAAACCTTTATCGAACATCCTCCCAAAATTCCTGTAAATTAAGACGCGAAAGCCACGGTACTGGACATTTCCCTTCGCGACTTCTTCGAGGTTTGACTCCCTCTCCGTCGAGCTTTAGGCGAGACGTGTGGGAGAGGGTAGGGGGAGAGGCGGAAGCTCAAAAAATGACCAGTGTCGTGTGCCAAAGCACACACTTTACGCGAAAACTACTATGGGAGAAGAAAGAGTTAACGTACCAACGAGCGAAAGCCGAACCAATTTTACCCGCCACCTGCTTCAGGACGTGCAGGCCTTGGAGTATATGCTGAAACACGAATGGTTCGAGACCAAAACCATCCGTATTGGCGCCGAACAGGAGATGTGCCTGGTGGATAAGAAAACACTGAAGCCCACACCGAAAAATATTCAGGTGCTTAACCGGCTAAAAGAATACCCTTGGGCCACTACGGAGATCGCTCGTTTTAACCTGGAGTGTAACCTTAGCCCTCAAGAATTTACTGGCAGCGCACTGCGCCTGATGGAAACTGAGAACCGAGCCCAACTGGTCAAGGTCGTGGAGTCTGCAAAAAAGAGCAACGCGCTGGTGGTGCTCACGGGCATCTTGCCTACTCTGCGTAAGTTCGACCTGTCGATGGAAAACCTGACGCCAAAACCGCGGTACCGGGCCCTCATCGAAGCCATCCGTGCGCAGTCAAAATCATCCAAAGGATTTGAGCTGCGGCTGACGGGTATTGATGAATTGTTCATCAGCCACGATAGCCCCCTGATGGAAGCCTGTAACACCAGTTATCAGGTGCATTTACAAGTAACGCCGGATACTTTTGCTCCGCTTTACAATATCGCCCAGGCCATCACCGGCCCCATCCTCGCCATCTCCGCCAACAGCCCCCTCGTATTTGGCAAGCGCCTTTGGCACGAAAGCCGCATTGCGCTTTTCAAGCAGTCGCTTGATGTGCGCACTACCCAAGATCATATGCGCCAGCCGGAACCGCGTGTGAGCTTCGGTACGGACTGGCTCGATAAGAGCATCATGGAAATTTACAAAGAAGACATTGCACGCTTCCGCGTATTACTTGGTGCGGAGGTGGAAGAGAACAGCTTGGAAACCATTGGGAATAAAGGAGTACCGAAGCTTAAGGCACTGCAGGTGCATAACGGTACGGTGTACCGTTGGAACCGGCCTTGTTACGGCATCAGTGACAATGGTATGCCGCACCTCCGGATCGAAAATCGGGTAATTCCCGCCGGGCCGACGGTGCTCGACCAAGTGGCCAACTCTGCCTTCTGGCTTGGCACTATGATTGGGATGGCGAACAGGTATAAAGACATCCGTGAGCACATGAGCTTTGCCGACGCCAAAGACAATTTCGTGAAAGCGGCCCAGTTTGGTGTGGATACCCAGTTTACCTGGTTTAACGACAAAAAAATGAGCTGTTGCGACCTGATTGTTGAGGAGCTGTTACCCATTGCCCGGGAAGGACTGCGCAGCCGTGGGATTGTTGAGGAAGACATCGAGCGCTACCTCGGGGTGATCGAAGCCAGGGCTAAGGCTCACCAAAATGGTGCGCGCTGGCTGCTGCAGTCTTACACCAAGCTGGAACAAGAGGTGAACCAGGACGAGGGACTTACGGTCATCACTTCTGCGATGATTAAAAACCAAATGTCGGAAAAGCCCGTCCATACCTGGGGGTTGGCCAACGCAAAAGACCTGAAGAGTTATCAGCCAGTTGGCCTGCGGGTCGAAGAGTTTATGGAAACTGATTTGTTCACCGTACACGAAGACGACCTGCTGGAAATGGTGGCCAACGTAATGGAATGGCGCAAGCTGCGCTATGTGCCGGTGGAAGACGGTAAAGGCCACCTGACAGGGCTCATCACCACGCGTAAGCTATTGCGGTATTACACGCGCAGAGAACGTCCGGATAGCCCTGAAGCAGGCTTCGTAAAGGTGAAAGACATCATGATCTCAACACCTCGTACCATTGACCCGAGCACGAAAATTAAAGACGCTATGTACGTTATGCGTGGCGAGAAAATCGGCTGCCTTCCGGTAATCAAGGGAAAAGAACTCGTTGGTATCATCACCGAAATGGACTTTCTGCGCGTCAGCGGACGGCTGCTTGAGCGGCTGAAGTAGTTTAGTAATGTAGTAGTATAGTTGGGTAGTAATGTAGTTGCTGCCGCACGTTACAGGTGTCGCTCTACTACCGCAATGAGAGGAGAATCTTGACTTCTTAGATTTCAAAACGCTACGCATCAAACACTTTTAATACGACAGTTCTATTTTTGGCGCAGACGCGGGATGCAATGAAGGGTTAGGGCAAGGTCTCCTACCGGTGACTTCTGCCTAATGCGGTAGCTTTGTCACCCCTGCCCCATACGGTTCTGAATACACTACTACCGAATTACACTACTACATTACTATGAAATGGTACACCCGAATTCCCTCCCCCCTTATTATGCTCTTCCTCATCATTCTGGTGGTGGCGGCGATGACCTGGTTACTCCCCGCCGGATTATACGAAAGGATAGAGGTAAACGATAGATTGCGGGTGGTCCCCGGTAGCTACGGTGAAGTGGAATCTACGCCCCTTGGTTTATTCGATATCTTCAAGGCCTTTCCCGAAGGCTACAAACGAGCTACACCAATCATTTTTATCTGCTTGGCGAGTGCGTTGATGTTCTCTTTACTGGAGCGAAGTAAAACAATTGAAAACGTTATCGGGCGGGTAGTTTACCTGATGGGCGGCGGAAAACGCACTGCTGAATCGTTCGATCCTTTATTGGATGTCGTACCGGTGAAAGAAGGCGTAATGAAGCAGGGGCGCGCAGAGATTTTGCTGGTACTGCTCACTATTGTCTACGGCTTGTTAGGGGTCATGGTCGGTTACGAGAACAACATTGCGACCATCCCGATTGCCGCGATCGTTGTGTTGGCACTGGGAGGAGATCTGATCTTAGCCGCTGGAGTAAGCGTAGGCGGAATGACCGTGGCCTTCGGCCTCTCGCCAATTAATTTCTACACCGTAGGGAACGGACATTTGATCGCCGACCTGCCGTTGTTCAGCGGGGCCTGGCTAAGAACCATTCTCTGCACCGGTGGCCTCGCCCTGATGGCCTGGTACAACGTGCGCTATTACCGAAGGCTAATTGCTGACCCGGAGAGTGGCATCGGCCGGGGGTTAGACACCGAAGGAATGAAATTGAGTAAACCCCTGTACGAATACGCCATATCCAATAAAAATTGGTTACTGCTGGCCATCTTCCTATTAGGGCTTGCGGCGGTTCTTTACGGAGTTTTTAGTATTGAGGGCTTTCATATAAACGATACCTCGGCCATCTTCCTGATGGTGACGGTAGCCCTCGCCCTGGCTAGTGGCCTTTCTGGAAAAGCAGTGACCGAAGCCGGCTTTCATTCCATTGCCCAAATGGCTCCGGCAACCTTCATCATCGGTATGGCCACCACCGTTAGCGTCATCATGGAGCAGGGCCAAATTCAAGACACGATCAGTAACGGACTGGCCAACGCGTTGAGCGGTTTACCAACCTATCTTTCTGCCATTGGCATGTCCATCGGGCAAAGCGGGCTTAACCTCCTGATCCCCTCCGGTAGCGGGCAAGCAATGGCGACGCTCCCGGTCATGATTCCGCTAGGCAATGAACTGGGTTTGAGCCCTCAAATATCCATCCTCGCCTTCCAGATTGGAGACGGGGTGACGAACCTGTTTAACCCCTCACTAGGCGGTCTGGTCGCAATGCTCTCGCTCTGCCGCGTGCCGTTTGATCGGTGGCTGCGCTTCGCGCTGCCGCTAACGGGGATGTTGCTGGTCTGGGCCTGGTTGGGGCTTTTGCTCGCCGTCGCGGTCGGGTATAGTTAATGGGCGAGGGGTAGGGTGTTCCGTTTGATGGCAATAGCACAGCACAATTTCTGGCCTTGCCCCCAGCTATGATTTGCTCCCCTCTCCCCTGGA
>CAYPIM010000147.1:13445-15391 GCA_964410795.1 uncultured Lewinella sp.
AGGGGCCGGGGGTGAGGTTACGAGCGTAGCGAGCAAAGCCATTCAGAAATCGTTGCGGCAATACTCCCTTCAAACGGAACACCCTAGGCCTATGCCCCGAGAAGTTTCCTGCGTGGAACCTTACCGACTCCGCAGCCGAATAACCGGACAAATAACCTCCTCCAACGAAATTCCCCCGTGCTGGAAGGTGTCCCGATAGTAGTTGTTGTAGTAGTTGTAGTTGTTGGGGTACAGAAAGAACTTGTCTTCCTTAGCGAAGATGAAGGTAGAGCTGAGGTTGGGCCGGGGCAGTTTAGCCTTGAGTGGGTCACGCACTTCGAGTACGTCTTTCTCCTCGTAGTTGAGGTTGCGACCGAGCTTATAGCGCAGGTTGGTGCTGGTGTCCCGGTCACCAACGACGCGGCTGGGCGTATTGACGCGGATGGTGCCATGGTCCGTAGTGACGATGAGCTGCACGTCGCGCTCGGCGAGCTTCCGAAGGGTTGCCCAAAGGGGAGAGTTTTCAAACCAGCTGCGGGTGAGGCTGCGGTAGGCTTTTTCGTCGCCAGCCAGCTCTTTGAGTACCTCCATCTCGGTACGCGCGTGGCTCAGCATATCGATGAAGTTATAGACGATGACGCTGAAGTCGTTGTTCAGAAAGTCAAGGGCACGGTCCTGCATTTGGCGGGCGAAGTTGGTTTTAGTAACCTTGGTGTAGTCCCATTTTATATCTCCCCGGCGAAGGACACGTTCGAGTTGCTTGCCGAGCAGGTCGGCTTCGTGCATATTTTTTCCACCTTCATCGGCGTCGTTCTTCCACCAGTTTTTGTAGTGCTTAGCGATCTCCGAAGGCATCATGCCGGCAAAGATGGCATTGCGGCTGTACTGAGTGGCCGTGGGAAGTATACTGTAGAAGTAGTCTTCTTCTTCCACCTTGAAGAGTTCAGACAGGTAAGGTTCAATGACTTTCCACTGGTCAAAGCGCATATTGTCGAGCAGGATCATTACCGTTGGAACCTCCTTCTTAAGATGCGGCAAGACTTTTTTCCGCATCAGATTATGGGACATAATGGGGGCGTCTTCACCTTGCACCCAATCTACATAATTGCGTTCGATGAACTTACTGAACTCCGCGTTGGCTTCCCGCTTTTGTACCGCGAGAATTTCGCCCATCTGTTCACTCTGGCTATCGTCCAGCCGGAGTTCCCAATTAATGATTTTTTTATACACATCTACCCATTCTTCCTTGTCTAGCCCGCTGTTGATTTGCATCATCAGCTGACGGAAGTCTTGCTGGTAATCGGTGTCCGTTTTTTCGCGGACGAGACGCTTTTCGTCGACAATGGTTTTTAGCGTCGAAAGGATTTGCATTGGGTTGACTGGCTTAAGGAGATAGCCCGCAATCTGGCTGCCGATGGCTTCTTCCATTACGCTTTCCGCTTCGTTCTTGGTGATCATCACCACGGGGATGTTACTGCCCGCTTCCCGGATACGGCTTAGGGTTTCCAGGCCGGTAAGTCCGGGCATGGATTCGTCGAGAAAGACAACGCTGATCTCATCATTCTCGTCCAGCTCTTCCAGGGCGTCGTGGCCGTTGGTGACGGTGATTACTTCGTAGCCTTTCTTTTTTAGAAATAAAAGCTGGGGCTTGAACAGGTCGATTTCGTCGTCGGCCCAGAGAATGGTGATCTGATCCATGTAAATATTGGGGTTTTGCTTAGCCAAGGGGGAAGATAGGCTTTAAAGAATACGCTTTGCGGGGCGTGATGTTTTGAACGTAGCGGATTATGCCGATAGTCTGTCGGAAATAAAGTGAATTCCGCCGCAGGAACTGTTTTTCAAAAACTTTCCTTGCACCTGCGTCAGCGCCAAAAAGTTAGCACTTGCCCGCTGAGCAGTGGTTTCCTGAGCTCTAGTACAGTGTAATTTAAGTTTGTTGACTTTTGTGCTGGTGGATTTTGGTGGCT
>CAYPIM010000148.1:0-9846 GCA_964410795.1 uncultured Lewinella sp.
GCTTTGTGCCTTCGTTCTCCGATCAGCCAGCAGTACAGCATGGCATTTTACTTCTTTTTTGCGAAAAAGAAGGCCTCCGGCAGGAAAGGTCAGAAAAGGTGAATAATGCATTGACCCCAGGGTTTGGGTAGAGGGTTTTATGACACTGTAAACTTGTGTGCTCCCCCTAGAGTGCAACTCCTCGACCATTTCACTTTAGTTACGCAACAACTTAAGCACCCGTTCTTTAGGCAAGGCCTTACGGGTATGGCCGTCTCTGCCCGTCATCGTCTCCGCTGCGAACAGGGAATTAATGATCGCCTCTTCGGTAGCTTCTATAGTTGCGAGAAAAAGGGGAGACACACTGCCATTGGATAATTCTTGCACCGTTCGCACCCGTTCTTCGCCGGAGACCCGATTGGCCGTGGAGAAAGCGATCACGTAATCCCCACTACCGTTGCTGGCGATGCCACCGGTACGGGCCAGGCCGAGCATGGCCCGTTTGGCCAGGCGCTCCAGGTTACGTGGCCCGAGTGGTGCGTCAGTGGCCACCACGATCATACAGGAGCCGTCGGCGTGGCTTTCGAGTTGATTCCGGAAGTAGTACTGCCCGAGCGTTTGGCCTACGGGAATACCCGCGATTTGTAGCACGCCACCAAAATTCGTCTGTACCAGCACCCCTACGGAATATCCCCCAAGGCTTTGGGGCAGCAGGCGGCTGGCCGTGCCAATGCCCCCTTTCCAACCGAAGCAGGAAGTACCCGTTCCCGCCCCCACGTTGCCCTCGGCAACTGCGCCGGTATCCGCCCGTACAATAGCCGTGCGGACGTGGGCTTCGGTAACGTGGCGGCCGCGGATATCATTGAGAAAACCGTCGTTGGTTTCGCCAACAACAGCATTGACGCTGCCTACGGCTTCGTTACCCGGACGCTCCAGACAAGCAGAAATGAGCGCATTCATTCCTGTAGGAACAGAGAGCGTATTGGTGAGCACGATCGGCGTTTCCAGTTCTCCTAGTTCGCGTACCTGGCTGTAGCCGGCCAACTTTCCGTAGCCGTTGCCAAGATGGATGGCGGCCGGAACTTTGTCCCGGTAAAGATCACCAGCGTGCGGCAGGATGGCGGTGACACCGGTACGTACGGAATCGCCCTCGATCAGGGTAAGGTGGCCAACGGCCACCCCTTCAACATCAGTTATCGCGTTGAGGCGGCCAGCAGGCATTACGCCAAAGGGGACGCCGAGGGCACGGGGTCGGGATTGAGACATGAGCGGTAGACTTAGCAGGGCCAGCAAAAGACAAAGGGTTTGCTTCATGAAGGCTAAGCTACGGCGCAGGAAGGTTTTTTGGGCGCGGACGCAGGTGCAATGGAAGGTTTTAAACGCCATCTGCGTTTGATGCTCAGCACTTAGGTAAAACTATTGCGCTAAGCTGAACGCTGACGGCAAACCCTGGCGGATGGTGACCTCGAAGGCGTCTTCGATGTAGATGGAGGAGGTAAAAGCTCGGCTGGTACGATCGTCGGTGATGACGTTGCCGGAGCCTTCGCTCTGGTCATTATTGTAGGAAGAGGTGAGAAAAAGGCCGATGGCCAGGAAGGAAAAGAAGATCTACCTCATGGGTGGTTGGTTTTCGGAGTAATTAATTACCAGCATAGACTAAGCTTTCCGGTTAGAGTTGCCTGATGATTTAGGAGCACTACTCGTCAAAAAAACACTCTTTGCACCTGCGGCCGCGCCCAAAAGTTCCGTCCGCACAACCAGTACTACAGTAGGTTTGTTATCACTGCTTACAAACATTCCAACAAATTATGAGCATCCAAATCCGCCTGGCTACGGCCGCTGACATTCCCGCCCTTCACGCTCTGGTGGGTGAACTGGCCGGGCACCTTGGTGACAAAGACGACTTTACCGTTACCATCGAACGGTTCGAACAAGACTTCAACAAGGGCTACTTCGACGCCCTGGTGGCCGACGAAGAGGGCGAGGTAGCCGGCATGGCCCTCTACTGCCTATTGTACTCCACCTGGAACGGACGAATGATTTACCTCGAAGATTTCGTGATCAGCCACCGTCACCGCCGTAAGGGTATCGGGCAGTTACTCTGGGACGCGCTGAAGGAACACGGTCGTGCGCTCGACTGTAAAATCCTGAAGTGGCAGGTGGTAGCGGATGATGAGGCGGCCATGCGTTTTTATCGTAGGCAGGACCCTGTTTTTGAAGATCAGTGGCTGAACGGGAAGGTGATGCTTTGAGCTATCGGTTTGGGGCTATGGATAAAAAACAACACATTCTCGAGGAAATTCGGGAACTAAATGCCCATTCGGCGGACGAGTTAAAGATCTCTAAAAAACCAAAACCCCACCTCAGCCTGGCTGAAGTGGGGTTCTTGGTTTTCGGAAGAATTCGCATCGGCACTTACATGCCAAGCGACTTCTTGTTCATGCGAACGTAGTCCATATTACCAGCCTTCTCAGCAAGTTCCATAGACTGCTTGAAAGAAGCCATTGCCTCCTTCTTCATACCAAGCGCTTTCTGGATGAGGCCCTGACGGCGTACCATCCAGAAACGAGCGTTGTCTCCACCCATTTCGTTGGCTTTCGTGATATACTCAAGGGCTTTTTTATTGTCTCCATTTTCAGCGAGGAAAGAAGCTGCCTGGTAGTAATCGTTCATGCTCGGTCCGGCCATAACACGGTCAATCTGAGCCATGACGGCTTTCTTGGCGTTGGTCTTTACAGGAATAGCAGCCATCGTGTTACCCCACATGATTACCACATCAGCACCGTCCATGGTGTGGTTCTGGGTAACGATGGTAAAAGTTTCCACCGCCATGCCAGTCTCCTTGGCGGGTACGGTTACGGTTGCAGCGGGTGTTTTTTCTACGTAGCTGTTCCAGCTACCGCTTTCGTAAGCGAACATCATTACTTCCCAGTTGCTTCCGTTTGGCTTGGTAAGGATAGCGTAGTCACCAGCAGGAACATCATTACCCATGATGGTTACGTCATCGCCGAAGGTGAATTTGGTTGCCTGGTTAGCACCGGTACGCCAGATTGCACCGGTAGGAACAAGGCCGTCTTTGGAGAAAAGGTCGCGGCCTTTCTTACCCGGCCGGCTATAAGTAGCATGAAAATCAGTCATACCGATCACTGTTTCCATCTTTACAGTCGGGGAAGCAGCAGGTGCAGTAATTTGAGCAGAAAGCCCAGAAGTGAAAAGCAGTGCCACGATGGCCACCGCGAAGGTAAGTAGTTGCTTGCGCATGATATACTTGGTTATTGGTTTTGGCAAACTTGCCAGTTAGTTAAGTCTTTGAGGAGGTATTTTGTTCGGTCTTCAAGAAGCTACGTTCAATCGAATGAAGGGCCGGCAGACAAATGTCGCTAGGCGACACTTGTAAAAGGCCTATACGCCAATCAAATCCGACAACCACAACGCGTTATTACTGCCGGATTTCTTCCAGAAATTCCCGGACTCCATGGTGGCTTACGGTTTCCCCGCTAAACCGTTCGGCTGTTTGGGTTCGTTCGGCAGCCGTTGCGCCCAGTGAAGAAAGAATATTTTGCAGGTGCATCTTCATATGGCCTTTTTGGATGCCGGTTGTGACCAAGCTGCGGAGCGCAGCAAAGTTCTGGGCCAGGCCAGCCGCCGCCATCACGCCCATGAGCTCGTGCGCACCGGGGCGCCCCAGCACGTCCAGGGCGACATTGGCAAGTGGATGAAGTTTAGTAAGGCCGCCAACGGTACCAAGTGCCAAGGGAAGTGTTAACTCGAAACGAAACATATCGTTATCAATTCGGCACTGACTGAGACTACGGTATTTTCCATCGCGGGCCGCAAAAGCATGAGTGGCAGCTTCGATGGCGCGGAAGTCGTTACCGGTGGCCAATACTACGGCATCCACGCCATTCATAATTCCTTTATTGTGGGTCACGGCACGATAGGGATCTTCCCGAGCGATGTCTACGGCGTATTTGAATCTGCGGGCAAAATCAAAAGGATCTACTCCTGCTTTTGGAATTGCCATGTCAGCAATTGGGCATTCTACCCATGCCTTCACCACACAGTTCGGAGTATTGTTACTGAGGATAGCCATCATCACCTCAAGGTCTCGCTCTTCGGCGGTAAGCTCAGGGCAAACCAAGGCCCACTTTCGTAATTCCTGGCCATAAGCCTCCAAGACAGTATTGATAAAGTTCGCTCCCATACTGTCCGCCGTTCCGAAGCTTACCAATAGCTGGTAGCAATCTTCTGATACTTCGGGTAGGTGCTTCCAGGTGATGTTGCGCACCCCTCCGCCCCGAGCTTCCATCCGTTCGGTGAGGGCTTTCGTTTCGGCGCGGACGCGGGTGCAAAGTGCGGGTAAAAGCGCGGCTCTCCGGTCCGGATGTCCGCTCCAACGGAAGTGCAGCTGGCCGAGTTTTTCCGCCGCCAAGACCTCCGCCCGGAAGCCCCCCCTTGCCATCCAGTACTTTGCCGCGGCGGATGCCGCGGCTACTACGCTGGATTCTTCGATGACCATTGGTACCGCATACGTCTTCCCGTTCACTACAAAATTCGGTGCCACACCAAACGGCAACGGAAAGTTAGCAATGGTGTTTTCGCTAAAGTTATCGATTATCCCTTGTAGGGCAGCGTCCGCCGCATCAAAGCGAGAAAGTTCGGCGCCCTGCTCCGGACGAAGAAAATGCTCCGTCAGCCAGCGGCGTTGTTCGTCCTTTTTAAGTCGGCTGAAGCCGTTTATTTTCCTGGGGTCAGTCATATTCTATCAAATAATCATGCTGTCTCTTGGCCCGACAGCTGTTTCGTCGGCTTTTCTTTCCGTAAGAATAAGCAGGGCACTCCGTTTAAAATCGGGGCCGAAGGTACGCTTTTGCCAGTTCTAGCCCACGGATCTGGGCCGCCACGTAGCGTTGTAAGGTTGCATAGTCACCCCGAGCGTACTTTAAAAAGGCGGATGCTTGCCCGTAGATCGCCGGGAGTTTAGATTTTTCGGTTAGGTAGTAGCCGTCCAGGAAAGTCCGCAGGCCGCCGC
The DNA here is from genome assembly GCA_964410795.1 of uncultured Lewinella sp. Classification (GTDB taxonomy): domain Bacteria; phylum Bacteroidota; class Bacteroidia; order Chitinophagales; family Saprospiraceae; genus Neolewinella. The sequence goes on from CAYPIM010000148.1 coordinate 5,012, forward strand.
TGATGATGAGATGTTTACACTGCACCTGCGCGCTCGCCACCTCTGCTTCCCGAAGAGGCTCCTTTGGGGCCTGGGAGCGTTCCTTCTCCATAATATCGTTGACCCAACCCACCATCTCTGCCGCACTATGGCCAACGTTTACAATCGGCGTGAAAGCCTCCCGCCGGGCATCATCGCTTCGTAAGAGTTCCAACTTGCTAAAGTTCGTACCTCCGTTCGCTGCGGTGTCAATGGCAAGAAGTGGCATGCGTAACAGCTGCGCTAAACTTTGCGGTCCCATACCTTGCCCTACTTCTTTTACGATGATTGGTAGGCCGGGCAATGCCGCGAGTGTTGCCTTGACGGTAGCTAATGGAGACTCCGTAAACACATCGCCCTCCGGCTGCATCGCCTCCTGAAGCGGATTCACGTGAATAATTAAACCATCTGCCCGTAAGAGGTCACACATTTGGCGCATCTCTTGTTCCCGCCCTGCATCGAATAGCTCCTGAATCTGAGCAACGCCGAGGTTCGCGTACAGCGGCACCTCGTCTCCCGTAATCGGGCGGATATCAAAGTCCTTCAACCGCTCCCTACCCGAGAGGAGTGGCCGGCAGGATCCTAATCCCATTCCTAAACCAAATTCATTACATGCACGGGCAAGGTTCTGGTTGATCGTATAGGCCTTTTCGGTCCCCCCCGTCATACTACTTACCCACAGCGGCGCTTTCATTTGCTTTTCACCAAAGGCAACTGCAGGAAGGGAGCCGGGCACGGGGTGTGCGGCTAGTAACGGCTCATAATAAAACCTGCCGTCGAGTGCCATCGCGTCTACCTGGCTACGGAAGGCCAATTCTATATGGTCTTCCTTGCGGCTGGCAGCCGTTGGATCGTCTGGCGGGTTGTTTGTCATATTTATACTAAGAATGTCTGGCATTATTGCGGAACGTGGGCGCAAGGTAATGGTTTAGTCAGGTTGCAGGTTACAAGTTCCGGGTTATCCCATTCTATCTGTAACTCATAACCTCAAACTACAACTTGATACAAAAAAATGAGGGCTCCCAAACCGGGAGCCCTCCAAAAATGGTCTTTCCAAAAAGCAAACACTTGAACAAATTCTTACGGAAGATAGTACATTAGATGCACTTAAGCGCGTATTCCGCGTTCTCCGTTAAAGGCAAAAATGCAATTTTCCTCTGAACTATTGCCCTAAAGCCAATAATTTTTGAGATTTAACAAAAATATCTACATGAAAAACACATCTATTCTTATCCCTATCGTCCTTATTGGATGTCTGGGTGCACTCGGCTTCCTCTTCTACAAAGCGATGCAAACTGTTGATGGAGACAACCCTCGTTCTTCAAATCAGATCGTCTTAAACCAAGAAGATTACAGCGACGAAAAAATTCCAGATGATATTGGTGAATCGGCCGATTACAACAACACTGCTTCCCCTACTAACGAGTCTTCTGAATATGACGCTTCAGAAAACGACGGTTTTCGCGAGCTCACCCCCGCCGAGCGCGAGGAAGCCCGCCGTCAGTCTCGTCTGGACGAAGAACGTGAAGCCGCCGCTGAAAAAGAAGCCCGCCGCCGAGAAGCCCAGCTCGATGCAGACGTGGCTGAAGCCGCCCGGGTGGAAAGAGAGCGTAAGGCCAAAGCCGCCAATTCAACGTCTACCAGCAACGGCCGCTATTTGGTTATTGCCGGCAGCTTCCGCCAGAAAGCAAACGCCGAGCAACGCGTCAAAGACCTACGCGGTGCTGGATTTAATGATACCCGCCTTGAAAAATTCAACCGGGGCACTTTTGCCGTCGCCCTCGCTGGCCAAACTAATCGATTCAGCGCTGCGGAGAAGCTTGCCAGCCAGATCGTTGGAGCAGGCTTTGAGGCTAAGGTTATGCGGAGGAGATAATAGATTGATCGTGTGATAGATTTATAGATTGATAGGCTACCGCAAGCAGATGCTCACTTCGTTCGTAACGGCACATCGCACCACGAAGTCGAAGCTGCATGAGCGAAACGAGTATCCACACTACAACGTGCGGTAGCTTATAAATCTATCAATCTATCAATCTAAGATGCCTGCCACGCAATCATCCCCCCTTCCAGGTTACGGACATTACTAAAGCCCGCCTGCCGTAATAGTTGACCAGCCATAGCGGAGCGCTTTCCGCTGCGACAGTAAACGATGAGTTCGTCTTCTTTGTATGGAGCTAGTTTTTCAAAAGCCCCCATCAGCTCGCCCAACGGGACGTGAATACCACCGATGTTAAATTCTGAGCGTTCATAATCTTCACGAACATCAAGCAGAACATAGTCCTTTTTGCCTTCAGCTTCGCGTTCTTTTACTTCCTGGATTGTTGCGTCCATAATTTTATTTTTTTATAACTGTGATAGATGGCCCTGGAGCGAGCTGCCTCCGGCGGGGCACCTACTCATTACTGGCGGTAATTCGAACCGGACTCGCTGCCGGAGGCAGCTCGCTCGAGAGACATCAGAAAAACGCTTTAGTTGCAAAATGGATTAACGCCGCACAATCTTATGACGGCTAGCGGAAATGCCATCGGTGACTTCCAACAAGTAAATGCCAGACGGAAGATGACCAAGCTCAATGGTTTCCCTGAGTTGATCCGTGGATAGCAATGCGCCGGTCAGGGAGTAAAGCTTGTACCGAAGCGGGCTGTTTATACCGGGGCGCGTACGCAGGTGCAGGGTTCCGTTCGTCGGGTTCGGGAATACTTCAACTAAGGCTTCGGTTTCCGGTTCTTCCGGAGTGCTGGTCGTAGAACCTTCGAAGCCCGATAACAAGGGCCTAACCATAATTGCCCCCGTAGTTGTTCCGGAGATGGGCATCCAGCCGTTACCATTGTTGAACCACTGCACGTTCTCGGGCGAGTTATTGCGGTCAAAACCAACACCAACGTTGCGGTCCGCACGTTGTTGCTCCCAGCCAACGTAGAAGGAGCCTTCGTTCAGCGGCACCGTCTCGGGAAAAATGTAGGTGGTATATCCCTGCAGACTGTCCTGAAAAAAAGTTTCCGCAAAGCGGATGGGGAAGTCGTACTCCGCCACCAATTCATCCGGTTGGCCTTCACCGTTGTACACCACCAGCCTTAACTGCTGACTGCCCAGCGAGCCCAGTACCCTAGGTAGGCGGATGCGAATACCCTTCAACTCATCGGCAACAAAAGCTTCGTATTCCTGCAGAATCGTCGTCCCCGGTACGCCTTCAATGATCACTTCGGCGGTGCCGTCGTCGTAAGCCATGTATTCGTCAAAGCAGGTAGTTTGGGAGGCAAAATCGTTGACCTGCAAAACTCCTCCGCCAAAACCATTCGCTTGGGAAGGAACATCAAGATCGTACTCCAACGTAAGCTTTGTCGACGCATCCTCCGCTACATCAGTAAAAAGATAATCACGTAGCTGAGTATAGTTTTCGTTCAGGCCGGTCAAGGCAACTTCTCCCGTAACGCGATCTCCTCCGGCCACATCGTTACTTATTCCGCCTATGTTAATAAAAGCAGCCGTAAAATCAGACTGCACCAAGTTAGGAGAGAAAGGAATATCGTTAGCTACAGAAATTTGAGAAGACTGGCTGATAGTGTTAGGAGCCGCAAATAAATTACGCACCGTCGCTTGAAGTGCGTTCTCTAATAGCCCCTCACCACCAGCTCGTAGATGGCGAATCGGCATACTGGTAAAAGGAGCACCAAGTAAAAACCCTGGCCGTTCTACAATTGCTAAATCGTTGATGATGGTTGTAGGTGCAACTGTGCTCAACTTCACATAGTCCAAATGCCACATATCCACCGCCCCCTGCTCGCTGCTTTTGCTGGCGAAGCGGAACCGGAAACCGTCGTAAAGGTATTGGGTCGGGATATCCAGTAGTACGGGTTCGAAGGGCATGGGGAAGTTATTGGGCCTGGTATCCAGTTCTCCTTCTTGCTGATAAACCGTATTCCAGTTACCGGCTACATCGCGGAATTGGACGAGGAAGCTATCCTGCCGTTCTGGGCGGTTGCCAAAGCCACGCGGTTGGAGGAAAAAGGTGAGTGTTGTTCCGTTCGCGCCCTGGGCGTTGATGGGGGCCGAGGTTAGATAGTCGCGAACGACGGTCCTTTGCCCACCACTGCCGCCTTCGTAAGGCTGGCCGGTTTGGTCTACCCCGTCGAAGGTAGCTACGCCAATGGAGGGTGGATCTTGCGCGAAGTTTCGATTGATGAGCACATCGTCGTCTTGCCAAAGCATTGGGTTGGGCCGTACACCTTCGTAGGCGAAGTCATCGAAAAACGGCAGGTTTACCGGCGTTACGTTGATGCTGAAACCAGCGGTATAGGTGTCGCAGATGCCAAAGTCATTGCAGAGGGTAACACAGACCTGGTCTACGCCATCCAGCCCCGCTGCGCGGTAGCGGAATTCGTTGCCGTCGCGCTGATCGGTCAGGAAGAAGAAGTCTTGTCCCCGACCGTCGTAGTCCGTCGCGCAGCCTTCAATGGAGCGGCAGGTGGCTCCTCCCGGCAGATCGCCCAGCGGAACGGGCACATTGGTTTCGCCCCGTGGCGCCACGGTGAAGGTGCCGAGCGAAATGTCCCGCCCTGCTCTGCGCACAAGTACAATAAAGGTCTTTTCCGCAGAGCAGTCACCCTCAGCATTACAGACGGAGAGGCGGAGCGTATCCAAGCCAAACACTGCACCTGCGTCCGCGCCGTAAAAAAGCGTATCGCGTTCCACCACAGCTGTTCCGGCGGAAGCTCCCGCACAACCATCACAGGCGTAGGTAAAAGGCGGCCCACCAAGTCCGGCGGTATCCAGGCTCGCCCGCAACGCAAGACTTTCGCCCGGTGCTAGCAACT
>CAYPIM010000148.1:9946-15346 GCA_964410795.1 uncultured Lewinella sp.
CCGGCGGTATCCAGGCTCGCCCGCAACGCAAGACTTTCGCCCGGTGCTAGCAACTGGAAAGCGTCCAGGTCAAATTCTTCACAGTCAACCTTAGCCAGTTGTGGAGCAGCTTTACCATCGGCCTCCTGTCCGAGGGCTTCATATCCCGTTAAGGGGCTAAAAACCTGAGCAGAAAGCGGTAAGAATGCCAGTAAAAAGAAGAAGGAAAGCAGGGGTAGTTTTACGTTCATGGTCATCACTTGGTCTTTGAGAACGCACGGGGGAAGGATTTAGCGTTTAGGGTACAGCATTTAGCATTCAGCGTTTAGCATTCAGGGCTGCCCAGTCACGTGCGGCAGCCCTGAATGCTAAACGCTGAATCCTAAAACCTACTCACAATTGTCTGGCCGGCGCTGTGCCAAATAAATATCAAATTTAGACCCCACCGGCACCATCTTACCTCCGGGAGGCTCGGTACGAACCACAAAAGCTTCGCTGCGATCGCTGACGTTTCCGTAAACTTCTCCGACCAGGAGGTCTGAGCCGTCAAGCATAAACTCGGCAGTGCCAAAGCGTTTACACTTGATGTCTGGCACCCGGACCTCTCCGGTTTGGCGAACGGTGACGACGAATTCGAGTTCGCTGCCCTGCGGCACCTTCACCCCAGCCTTCAGGTCAGCATCCGTGATCTTCTGATCACCGTAGAAGAAGTGGAGGATGGTATTTTCCTCCTGTTTCGGGTCATAAACCTGTTCGCGGATCTTCGACTTGATATCGGCCTCTTCATCCAAACGGTTTGTATACTGCGTATAATCGTAATTACCGACCAGGCCAGGCAGCCGAATCAGCGGTGCCTCGTCACTAAGAACAGTGAGGTAAACGGAGCGGTTTTTCTTCACACCAGCACCCGCTTTAGGGTGCTGTAGTACCACAAGGCCAGCGGGGCGGTCGGGGTCAAAAACGCCGTTTTCAAACTTTATACTCAGGCCCAGGTCATCCGCTATTTTCTGAGCTTCGGTGCGGGGCATATCCACAAAATTGGGCAGCTCTACGCTTTGCCCGTGTGATGTATAGAAACCAAGCCCCGCCTTGAGAACAAAAAAGCAGACCACGAAAAAGAGCATTGCCGCTAGGGCATTCTTCCAGAAGTAGCCAGACATTAGCATGCGGCCAAGGCTCTTTAATGTACCTATCGCACGGTCCTTGAAGGTTGGCGTGTCAACCGTAGCGGTATCATAGGTCAGCTCGGCTTCTTCCGTTTCTTGTGTTTGGTAATCCATAGTGTTAGCATAAGATGAGGGCGTAGCTCCGGCCGCTGACAAAGGTGCTTCAGGAGTTAGGCCTGCTTTATTAGATGGCGCGGCCGCAGGTGCAAGGAGAGGATTTGAAGGAGCATGGTCAGGAAAGTTCACCTCCTCCGGAATGGGCTGCGTGTTCACCTCCGTTACCGTAGTGACGGCCGCCATCACCGGTGGCGCGTCTACCGGCAGTGGATCCGCTCCGACAAGATAGCCCCGGTCGCGCCGTGACTTACCGTATTCCAGAATTTTGCCAATAAAAGCTGCGGGTTGATAACCTGCGATGGCTGCCTGGTGGAAAATGGCCGTAGCGGGCGTCATACCCGGCAGGCTATTGATTTCAATGGGGACGGTCTCCACCCGGCCATCCTTGTGGACGCGGACGAAAGCATCGATCCGGCAATAACCTTCTACGCCAAGGGTGCGGGCAGCCGTTTCCAGATCGTTCTTTACCTGACCGGCAACGTATTCGTAGCTGTACTCTTTGGTCCCCAGACGTGCGGGGGTGAGGTTTTGTCCTTCGCCCGCAAGGAATTTTTCTTCCAGGCTGAGTACTTCGCCTCCGGCCAGGGTTTCGCTCGGTTCAAACTGCTCGTAGCGCACCTTACCATCTACACCGTAGTGGGTGAGCATACCGCCGGTGATCTCCAGAAACTTTCCTGCAGTTTCGGCGGAGATAGCAGCCTCGAAGAGTATGGTTTGCTTGCCTACGGGCCACTCGTCCTTAGCAGTAAGCTTCATCTCCCGGCGGGAGTGCTTCTCGTCAAGCGTACTCGGCCGAAAGGTAAGGTGGCAGTAAGCGTGGAGTTCGTCGCGCTGCTTGATGAGTTTTACGGCGGAGCTGCAGCCATCATCAACAGGCTTGGCAATTAAGGGGTAGCCGAAAAGGTTTTCGACTTTATCGTAGAAAGCGTACTCGTCGGCAATGAATTCATCGGCCGTAGCCAGCCACTGCTCCGTTACGGTCATGCCTGCTTCGTGGAGGGTGCGGAGGGTTCGGAATTTATCGATAGTGATCCGGCTGCTTTCAACGCCGGAGCCGTTGTAGTAGAGCCCTATTTTCTCCAGTATAGCCTGCAAGGTTCCATCTTCTCCGGGGCGACCGTGAAGAGCGATGAAGGCTCCGTCGGCCATTGCCTTAATGTCTTCGGCTCCAACTTCCTTGGGCGAAAAAACGACATCATGATCAGCATAACGGTCGGTAATGGTTGCGCACGCCCTACGGATATCGGAGACAACTTCGTGCTCTTCAGGCTTTAAAATCTTATCGCGTATGTCGTCCGCATTGTCTTTGAGGAGAAGATTGATGGGAAGTTGGTGGAAGGAGAAATCCCTCTCCCCCGGCCCCTCTCCCGAGGAGAGGGGAGACGTGGCAGCAGAAAGGAAGATGGGGACGGGACGATAATCCGCACTGGAAGAGAGCTTCTCGTAGACGTTCCGCCCAGACTCTACGGAAATGTGGCGTTCAAAACTGTTACCTCCAAGAATGACAGCGATGCGTTCTTTCTGGGCTGCGGAGCCGCGTTTAGCGTCAAGCGCCTCGTCAAGGGTAGTACCAATATCGTTAGCTACTTCCATTGCTTCCACCCCTTCACCTTGCATCCCGCGTTCGCGCAAACTCTGCCGAATAATGAAAGTAAGGAACTGGCTCGGGTTAAGTCCGATCTCCGCCGCCTGGTGGAAAAAGAAACTGCTCGGCATCATGCCCGAGGTCGTGTTTGGGTCGTTGAGGTAGATACCGCCTCCGGGCGTGTGGAAGCCATCGATGCGGGCGTATACGTGGAAACCAAGCTCGGTAAATAGCCGCTCACACTCGGCACGGATGGCCTGGATGCGATCCGTTGGCAGCTCAATCGGGGTGATCTTGCGGCTGCGGCCGGGCATGTATTTACTGCGATAATCGAAGAGGTCGCTGCTTGGCTTTACGATCTCCGTTGGCGGCAGGGCGACTACCTGGCCGTCTTCCATACGGACAACGATCGTGGAGAATTCCTTGCCCGTAATGAAGGCCTCTACAATTACGCGTTGCTCGGTCTGGTGACCCGTTAGGATGAGTAGGGAGTGTGGAGTCTGGAGTCGAGAATCGGAAGTCCTTACTCCAGACTCCACACTCCTGACTCTTGACTCTAAATAGTCATGTAAATCGTCCGGGGTATATAAGGTAAGGACATGGTCTCCGAGCTGGGCGTCCATGGGGAAGGCAATGCCATCGCGGAGGTCGGAGAGCTGGCGGACGTATTCGAGTCGCTCGTACTCGTCACGCGCTTCGTATTCACTGAGGGGCAAGAGCTCTCGGAAAAAAGCGGCGTTGACGGCGCGTTCAAAGGCTTCCAGCCCGTCGGACTCTTCAATGATGGCCACGCCGATGGAACTGCCCTGGCGGGCGGGTCGGATGACCATTGGCCAGCCGATTTCGCGTTCGCAGGTAGCGAAGTGCTCTTCTACGCGCTTACCGTCGAAGTCACCTTTTTCGATTACGAGCAGTGCAGGAGAGGCGAAGCCTTTGGTCTCCATTAGTTTTTTCTGGATGGCTTTGTCCATTCCGATCTCGCTGGCCTTTACACCGGAGCCAGTGTAGGGAATGCCTGCGTACTCGAGTTCCCGCTGGAGCTGACCGTCTTCGCCGTATTCCCCGTGGAGGGCGAGGAAGGCGACATCAATCAGTTCTGGTAGTTCATGACGACGGAGGCGGCGGCCGACCTTGCGGCTCATAGCTTCCAGCTCCAGCTCGCCCAACGGGCCCAGGCTTTCCTGATAGACCTGAAAACCGAATTTTGATTTCGGAGCGTCTTCAATCGGCGGAAAGAAATCGCGGATTGTCCCCCGGTAGAGGTACTGCCAATCGAGTAAATGCCACTTCCGGAAGCTGTCCACAAAAATAGGGACGGGCTCGAAGAGTTCCTTATCGAGATTGTCGTAGACGGTCCGGCCGCCGGCGAAGGAGATTTCGCGCTCGCGGCTGGGGCCGCCGAAGAAGATTCCTACTTTGATCCGCATACGTTGGTTTGTACCTTAAATCCAGGTCACTTGATGACTGGACGCGAAGGTAGGGAGATTGGGGGGAAACCTTAGGGTGCGGTTAGTATTTGCAAGGGTTAAGGTAGAATTTGCGAGGAAGGTGGATCATTTAGGCGCGGCGCGCAGGTGCAAAGGAAGTTGAATAAGCAGGGTTGGAACGGAGGAAGTCTTGGGCGATGGGTTTACTTTTGATTTGTACAAAAATGTACAGATCAAAAGCCACACTTTCGATTTGTACATTTTCATGCAGATCTAAAGTGAAAGCATTTGCTTTAAATCTGTCGATAGCTTGACAGATTTAAAGTGACAGGTCTTCAACTCGACAGGCGAACTTTTTCGCTAGTTAAGTTGGCTCATTTTGAAAGTAGGCGCGGCTTTAGCCGCTGCCTTGTTTATTAACTTTCCAGGCAACGGCTAAAGCCGTGCCTACTGTAAACCGAACTCCTCGATTTGGAGTGACTTAGTAGTGCCACTTACTCTTCCTCCCCAGCCGCTTCGCACTCCTTTATCCACCAGTCCGCCCATTGGCCTTTTTCTTCACATCCTCCGGTGCAACACCAACTTAAGCCCCGTCCACCGGCCACGTGAGAAAGCAAAAGCTTCTCCTTCGGGGATTTTTCCGTTGCTGTGGCTATTGAAGGCGATACCGATGCGCTGGCCGGGGCGGAGGTTGATCTTTCCGAGGTCGTGGATTTGGGCTTCATAATCCGTTGTAGTCGGGTTATTGGTTACTTCAGTGACGCGCTCGTCGTCGATGAAAAGAACATAGGTAGATTCACCGTCGGTTTCCTGCAGACTGGTGAGTTCTAAATCGTAGACTCCGTGCTCCCCTTTGAATATGTACTCAGCGATGGCGTACTGGTCCTTGTATTTGGCGGCATCGATGGCCAGGGCATTCCTCTCTTTGTGGTGGTACGCCGGGGCGTAGTCTGGCTTTTCGGGCAGGGAAAAATCTTCCAGGGCGGAGAGTTCGATGATGACTGGTTCTTGGGCAGCAGTTTCCGCAGGACTGTCCCCGCCGGCACAACTAAAAAAGCAACAAAAAATAAAGGAGGCAGCAAGGAAATGGACTAAACGCATCGAAGGATCGGTTGATGAAGGTTAA
>CAYPIM010000149.1:0-15287 GCA_964410795.1 uncultured Lewinella sp.
GCCGCTTGAGGCGCCAACCAAATTGTCGCTTTTTAAGCCCCCTAGCCCCCAGTTGGGGGAAGGAAAGCGACAATTTGGTTGGCGCCCGCCGCACGAGGGAGCTATTAGTTAAGGATAGCGTCTACTCCCGCCGAGAAGACCGGACCTGCTCCATCTCTCCAATAAAAGTACCGGAAAGAGTAGTGATGTAAGTGTCACCGTTGTAGTTCTCGAGGTCGTTAACGTACCGTGAATCCAGATCAGGTGTGTCGAGTGCTTCGATCCGGAAACTGTCAGCTGTAAACCGAGTGGTGACAAAAAGTAGTCCGCCTGATCGAGCCTGTGCGAATAAGTCCTCGGCGGTAGGAAAGAACCGGTAAGTGACGTTTAGTTCATTGGGGAGTTGGTATTTGACGGCCCAGTTGCGTCCGTTTTCATCAGCCGTCATGATGTCGAGATTAGGCGGGTTGCGGCGGGTGCCCATTAGCTCCTCGTTGTAGTAGAACAGCTGTTGGAAATCACCGTTAAACATTTGTTCAACGGTTCCGTCGTAGTTGATGCGAAACATAGGGTCACTCTGATTGACGTTTCGGACGGTTAACAGAAATCCGCCGGGGACGGGTAGAATTTCCCGGTGAATAACCTGGTTGTTGGGGTCAAGGGTTGGCAGTACTATTGTCTGCACCGAAGCCAATTCCGGAACGGTGAAAAGTGATGGAGCACCTTCGTAGGTGATCTCCAGAATACTTATCCATAGCCGGTTGTCGCCCTCGCGGCGGAAGGGGAGCAGAAGGTAGTCGTCGTCCGATAAGGCAGCCATTCGGTACGGTGGGCTTACCCATTCAGGATAGAGCCTGGCGTCTTCGCCGAGTTCAGAGATGGGGAACTGGAAGCGCGGTCCGTTATCTAACGGAGGCATTCCTATAAATTCGACACGGACTGCGTCATTGATGATTCTGGCGTGCAGGGTGGTAGACGTTGCGTCGGCCATCATTCGGCCTCCCCGCGCCAAACCATTAGACATTGAACCATCCTCTAAAAACCGTAGGTCGGTATTTTCAGTCTGAACGAGCATGTTGCCGCCGTACAGCTGAAGGTCGAAGGCGCGGCGGTCAAAGTCGGAGAGCCCAGGAAGCTCAGATAGTACGGAAGGATCCTCTTCGATTACGGGGGCGGGTATATCGTCGTCTTCGCAAGCAAAGGCGAGAAACAAACAGGCGAACAGGAAAAGAGAAAAGGGCGCTAAGGAGTTTTTCATTAAATAGGTGTCTGGTGTTAAGTGCTATCAAGATACGACTCCGGACAGTTAGATTTAAGATGATGTTTAAACTTAACTTAATGGTAACACCGCCACAAAAAAGCATCGCCGGAAACCTGGAAATCTGATCTTAACAAACTACCAGGTCGCTTACCTGCTGCCCATCCGATTCACCATCGCTTCCAATTCTTTCCAATTTCGAGGGCGTTCTTCCTGCAGCGTAGCGAAATCCTCGTTGGCAATTAGTTCTTCGGGCTTGGGGTAATCAAGCAGTACCGCCTGGATGAGAAAGTAAACACCCGCGCGTGCGTTCTTGTGTTTACTCAGGGAGATGGCACGGGCGCCTTCGATGCGGTCTTCCATTGTCATATTACCCGTTTGAAAACTCGCTTTTAAATAGTTGTCGGCAGCCGTCACAAAGTCTTTCATCAGCATGGCCATCCGGGCTTTTATTACGAAACCCTCGTAGGTGGATGTCTCGGTTTTCTTTCGCTCAATCGCTTCTGCTACACTGGGTACACTGTAGGTGAAATTCATGGAGGCTGCATAGTTGACCACCGATTGGTCAACGTCCATTTTGGTGCGGTTGATCTGGACGTTGGCCTCGTCGTCAATTCCGCCGAAGGAGCGCTCGTCGGTAAGGGGATGGTCAATGGGTTGGGTCGCATAACGCTGTCGTTCTCCGCGCGACTTTTTTACCCGGTCGTAGAGGTAGGCGTAGTTGGACGGATTTACCTGGCCCGCTTCGTAGCCTTCTTTAACCAGCGCTAGACAATATGCCTGAAAATCCGGTTGGCGGTCGGCGTGCTGCACGATGATCCAGGCGGCGTTGCTGGCCCGCTCGCCTACTTTGGCGTAGGTTGGCCAGCCGATCTCAGCAACAATCTCCCGCATCCGATCGGTATTTTCCTCGTCGATGTCAATCAGCCCTTCCACGAATGCTTTGAACTTCGGGGTATCTGTTTTCCCTTTCTTTATCAGTTTGATGTACTTATTCCGGCCTTTTTGATCCGCCGCCCGCCGTTCGATTAATTCTTTGGCCAGTTCCGGGTGGGTAACTTCTGCTTTTTTATCCTGGGCGGAAAGTGAGCAGGATAAGAGGAAGAGCAGAGCGAGTAGTTGGAGTTTCATGCAAGGGCTTTTGGTCATTACAATTAATGACGATCTCTTTCGAAGATGGTTGCTTGGACTTACCTCCAACAAACTTCCACAAACTGCTCCCCTTTTGCCTTGCCGACGACCGTACGCGCCCAGTAGAGCTTGTCTTCGAAGAGTGCGATTTTTGGAAAGCCGGAGGAGCGGGCGGCGCTGGTGGACGTTAAGTCTTCGCGTTTAACCTTACCGGCCGGGGAGATGGTCCAGAGGGTGAGAAAGGCCTCGTCGGTACCTTCTTTGGTGGTGAGGCCGGTAGCGTAGGCGGTGCCATCTGCGGCGAGTTGGAGGTCTACACGGCCGAGGGGCATTTGGTCGTCGAGGGTGATGGGCGCGGTGAACAGGTCTTGATCTGCGTTGTAACGGGCGAAGTTTATTTGGGCGCGGTCCGCAGGTGCCGTGTACCAGATTACGGCAATGTTTCCGGCATCGTTCGCGGCCAAAGCGGGGCCGTTGACCGGGCAACCGTTGATCTCCCAGTTGTCCGCATGCACCAGCTTGGGCGTCGACCATTTGTCTTCCGAGGCGGGTTTTATCACGTAGCTGATGTCGCGGATCTCGTGCTCTGAGCGGTCGCGGTAGGCGACCATGATCAGGGTGTCGGTAGCCACCGTGGCGGTGTTGCAGCAGTCGCAGACGCGATGGTCTAGTTCTACGCTGACGGAATCAGACAAGGCTTTTGTCCGGAGGGTCATTGCTCCGCCGGCACCGTGACCGTGGTCATTATCTTCCCCGGTACCTGCGGCCGCGCCCGTATCCTGCTTGGTGTAGCGTCCGTCCAGCCAGGTGACCTGCAATCCGCCGCCGGGAATGGAGGCTGAGGATAGGAAGCCGTGCTCGGCGGCTACGGTGTCTTGGTGAAGTTTGAAGCTGTTTTCGGATTGAAAGTATTCAATCGCAGCGTAGATGTCATAATCGTAGGTGCCTTCTCCGCTGTACTGAAGCCAGTGTGAGAATTGTCTGGTATTTCCTTGTTTGTCTTTGTAGCGAACTACTGAAGGAAAATCTGCCCAGTTTATAAACCAATCCGTACCAGACCGAAGCGCATCTTTTTTTGCGTAAACTCCAAAAGGCATTGGCTGGTAGAAAAGACTACTTTCTGCGGTATCGGTTTTTAGGAACGAAATCGCAATTTTGTTGTCAGCTTTAGTCAATCGGGGTAGATGCGTCCCCGCCTCAAGTTGATAGCATTCAGTTTCTGAAATAGAAGTTGTATCCCGTTCGCAGGCGAAGAAGAGCAGGAGGGGGAGTAGTAAGAGGTGTTTATTCAAGGGGTGGTGTTTGCTGGTGGTTTAGGAAACATCAAAAAAGAGGGGATAGGATGATTTGGATTTGGAGGATTGGTAGGATTTTAGCGCAGATGTTGTCGTGCTATGCTGTGAAGTCCTTTAAATCTAATTCATCCTATCCCCCTGACTTCTACCCCAGCCCTAAAATCTTCCGATTGGTCTCCGCATCCGTTCCTGCATCGGCGAAGTCGTCAAAAGCCCGCTCGGTGACCTGGATGAGGTGGTCGGTGATGAAAGGCGCGCCTTCGGCGGCGCCCTGGGCGCTGGACTTGATGGCGCATTCCCACTCCAACACGGCCCAGCCGTCGTAGCCGTACTGGCTCAGTTTGGAGAAGATGCCCTTGAAGTCTACCTGCCCGTCGCCGAGGCTGCGGAAGCGGCCGGCGCGGTCTGCCCAGCCGGCGTAACCGGAGTAGACACCCTGGCGGCCGTTGGGGTTAAACTCGGCGTCTTTGACGTGGTAGGCGGAGATGCGCTCGTGGTAGATGTCGATGAATTCGAGGTAATCCAGGCACTGGAGCACGAAGTGGCTTGGGTCGTAGTTGATGGTCACGCGGGCGTGGTTGTCGGTCGCTTCCAGGAAGCGTTCGAAGCTGGTGCCGTCGAAGAGGTCTTCGCCGGGGTGGAGCTCATAGGCGCAGTCTACGCCGCACTCGTCGAAGACATCCAGAATCGGTTTCCAGCGTTTGGCGAGTTCGCCGAAGGCTTCTTCTACCAGCCCCGCAGGGCGCTGTGGCCAGGGGTAGAGGTAGGGCCAGAGGAGGGCGCCGGGGAAAGTCGGGTGGGCGGTAATACCGAGGTTTTTACTTGCTTTGGCGTTCCACTTCATTTGCTCCACGGCCCACTCCTGGGTGGCTTTGGGGTTGCCCGCTACTGCGGCGGGGGCAAAGCCCTCGTACATCTTTTGGTAAGCGGGGTGGACGGCTACCAGCTGGCCCTGCAGGTGGCTGGCCAGTTCGGTGATCTCTAAGCCATGTTCTCCAACTTTGCCTTTGAACTCATCGGCGTAGGTTTTGGAGGTCGCGCATTTTTCAAGGTCGATCAGGCGGCTGTCCCAGGTTGGGATTTGGACACCCTTATAGCCGAGGTCGGCCATGTATTTACAAATACCGTCGAGAGAGTTGAAGGGGGCTTCGTCTCCCATAAACTGGGCCAGGAAAATGGCGGGGCCTTTGATGTTGGTCATGTTTTTCTTTTGAATTTGTTTCGGGCTAAGATAGGAATTCTGAATAGGAGTACGATGAGCGGGATTATGCCCACGGTTAGTGGGAGTGTACAACAAACATTCCTGTGTTTTGAATTCGGAAGATGGCGGATGGAGTCCGATGTTTATTCTACCCGTAGTCCATTGATGAGATTAAAGGCAGACAGCTTAACTTCGCCCAAAACCTCAGAATATGTCAAGGATAACGGACCTTCGCCCCGATGAATTCAATGCCTATTACGGCAAATATGTTGACCTGGTTGGGGACATTGGCATCCCCGCAGCACTAAACGAAAGTGCAGCCCAGCTAACCAATTACCTTACGCACGTATCCGAAGAGCGGATGGACTTTGCCTACGCCCCCGGCAAGTGGACGATTGCCCAGTCTTTACAGCACGTCATTGATACTGAACGCATTTTTAGCTACCGGGCACTATGCATTGCCCGTGGAGACAAAACACCATTGCCAGGATACGAGCAAAACGACTATGCTGATGTTGCTAATCTCAGCGAACGCCAGTTTCGGGATATGATCGAGGAGTTTCGACTGGTGCGTAAATCCACCATCGCCCTGTTCAAGAGTTTTACCAAAGAAGACATGTTGCGCACCGGAACCATGAGCGGCGGCGGCGTTTCGGTGCGTGCTTTGGGCTTCATCATCAGCGGCCATGTCTACCATCATGCCCGCTTATACGCCGAGAGGTATAAGTAAGGGGGGAAGGGGAGAAAGAGATGAAGATTGCGCCACAGCAGTGCCCTGAAAGGGTACGTGTCTTAGCTATGGGTTGATCGAAGCCGAAGGCGGAGATCAGCCCATAGCGCCCAAGCAAGTGCATAAAGAGGCGCGGCCGCAGGTGCAAGGGTAGGTTTTAGGGAGAGATTTAGCCTTTAACTTACCTTTGCACCTGCGCGCCGCCGCCCCCATGCTCCCTTTTTCTTTATTCCTTTACCACCTCATGCGTTACCCCCAGCTATTCCTGTTCCTGATCTTCGCTGCTAGTCTTCAGGCCGATGCCCTTAGTAGCCGTCTCCGCCTTTTGTTGCCCGGAGACGACGCCCCGACGGTGAATGAACGGCAATACCTCTACCAGCGGGTCAGCCTGCTGTTTAATAAACTGGAGGACGATAAGGTGGGGAGGAAGTCCGTCAAAAAGAAGATCAAAAAGATCAGCGCCCGCTTGAAAAGCGATTACCTGAAAACCCACGCGGCGGACGCCCGCCTGGCGGATGCTTTTAGGACCGGACGCTACAACGATGCCACTGCTGCATTATTAACCGCCCTCGCTTTCGAAGAATTTGAAATAGATTATTACGCCTACGTAGACCACTGGGAGGCCTACCTGATCGCTGACCCTGATCGGCGGGCCGCAGAGGTCTATCAACCCGGTCATCAAAAACACAAAGAAGAGGCGGAAACGACTTTTCGCCGCAATTACCTGGAGTTGTTGCGTGCCACCTTACTTGAAGATCTGCCGAGTATGGGGGAAGATGAAGTGGACGAACTCTTTGAGCGCTACTACTATAAGCCGGGTAAAAAACTGACGTTTGGCCAGCTTACGGCCTTCATGCAGTTTCGTCGTGCGCAGTCTGCCTACCGGGCTAAAGATTACCCCTTAACGGTTGAACTGCTGGAAACCGCGCTTTCCAAAGAAGAACGCCCTGCTTTCCTGGTGCTCCGCAAGGCCGCTGAACTCCAGATCAAGGCCATCAACCGCCCAGAAGTAGAGGGAGATATTTCGACGCTTTTTCTGCAGTGGACGGAGGCGCCCGATAACAAGTACCTCCCCGCAGCCCTGCTCCAGCACTTCGATGAACAACAACGCTTGTTGATCGCCGATAGCCGCTTGGGGAAAGCAGCTGATTTATTGTCTGAGTACCTAAGTCGTGCTCCCGTCGGGAAAACTGCTTGGACAGAAGAAATGAGCCTGCTCCAAAAATATCGCTTGCTCAGTCATCACTTTCTCAAAGGAAACATCAGTGAGGCTCGGCGGCTGGCGGAAGGGCTCTACGCTGGCGATCCAGAAAACGAAACGGTGAAGTACCTCCTGGGTGAAATTGTGATAGATCAGTTGCGGCGTAGCCGCGCCACTGGGCAAGCGTTCACAAAAGCTGTGGAAACAGCCGCTAACAACTTCCCCTTTATCCGCCGGCAAGAACGCTTTGCTGACTTATTATTGCGCGAACTCGCCTGGAAAGTTCGTGATGTATTTGCCGAAGACAACGGCCCCGGTGGCGAAGATGCCCTACGGAATTTTAAAGATGCGCTTATCGATATCCCGATCAACGAAAGCCGCAATATTTGGACCTTAACGGCTTTTATCGCTGCCTCAAATTATTATTTTCGAGAGGCTGATTATAACCGCGCGCGTTTCTATGTAAACGAAGGACTTAAGTACAATAGCACGGATGAGTACTTACTGCACCGGAGGGAGTTGCTGGCGCGTTATTAGCAATCATGTAACTAAAAACTCGAACGCTGGTTGCTTGTTCCTTAACTTATAGCTTCCTAACTACCTAATCTCCCTTCCTTTGCCATTGGTCGACCACATACTATTCGCTCTACTGGGCATCGTACTGCCGATAGTGCTGTTGGTTACGGGCATGCGAAGACGTAAGTCTGCTCCCATTCGCTGGACGGAACGGATGAAGATAGGCCTCTATTACAGCAATGGACTGATGCTGTATGGTATGGCAACGATGGTGCTTCTGACCTGGTGGCTAACGGGCCGCCCGCTTACAGAAATAGGCTTGGGTTGGGGGCATGTACCCTATGATCTGACGGCGGTATTGTTACTTGCAGCTTTTCTTCTTGTCTACCTCCTGGATTTATATCACGAAGCCGGAAGTGCGGAAAGCCGGGAAGAAACCCGTCGGGAATTTACCAAGCTTGGGTTTTTGCCCGTTACCGCCACTCAATTTCTACATTTTCTATTCCTGGCCGTCGCCGCAGGGGTAGGGGAGGAGATTGTTTATCGGGGCTTTATGGTTACCTATTTGTCCGGACTCCTGGGAGGTACGGGCTGGATGGTAGTAATTGTCTTATTGGTGCCGGCTATCGCCTTTGGCGTAGGTCATATCTACCAGGGGTGGCGGGCTGTAGGTAAGATTATTGCTATGGCCGTACTCTTTGGCTTTTTCTACTTACGCACCAATACGCTATGGCCGTTGATGTTGATTCATACAGCCGTAGATATTTTTGGAGGTTTACTCAGTTGGTATCTCCTGGGTCGAGAGGAATGAGGTGCCGTATTTACGTTGGAATAGCTGTAGCCTGCATTATGAAGCCCTTCGACTCGGACAGCAGTGTAGTTTGTAGAACTGAAGTTAACTAACCAGCCTTTGGCTTCAGACAAAGCAACTGTTAATCGTGTGTGTAACCAAATGCATGAATGATGCGAGATTAGCCCATGTAACGTCTCCTCTCTCCCGAGGAGAGGGGCCGGGGGAGAGGGGGATTCGTGCATCTTGTTATACACAAATGGTAAGCCGCCTGACCAAAACCCAATTTCAAACATCATATCTTTAACCCATCCCAGTGCCTACAGAAAAATAGCTCCCTCCTACGCAATGACCCTACGTGCCCTAATTCTATCCTGCGCATTTGTCGTAAGTAACTTCCTCTCAGCCCAGCCAGAACCCTGCCCTGACCCTCCGGCGATGACTTCCTTTTGTGAAGATGCCTGTGTCATTTGTGATATTGATGGTTTTACGGGGCGCAACGACCTAAGCATCCGTGGCCAGAGAGTGGACAATTTCTGCACCACTTTTAATCACAATATGTCTTTCATCGCCTTCATTGCTGGAACGGAGGATCTTAGCATCGATGTTAAGGTAGAGAACTGTAATTCCGGCACCGTCTTAGGGCTGGAAATCGGTATATTTGAAAGCTTTGATTGTGAAACCTTCGTCCCGATCTCCGACTGTGATACCGACGTGCGGCCAAACACTACCGTCCGGTTTTCCAATAATGTACCCCTCATTATCGGCCAACACTACTACCTGATGATGGATGGCTCAAACGGAGATGTTTGTGACTGGACTTTTGACGTGGTGGAAGGCTCTACGGCGGTTGGTGTTCTTACTACTTCCGGGGTAGTATCTGGCGTAGAAGAAACCTGCCCTGACTTACCCACCCGCTTCGTAACAATGGGCACGGAAGTTGGTGCGGCCCTCTTTCGTTGGAGCATCGATGGTGAGTTGTCCGCCACAACAACCTCTGCTGCTGCCGACCTCGTCTTCCCCGCCGATGGATCCTACGAAGTATGCGTCACGGCCGGTAATGTTTGTGACGAAGCCCCTCCGAGTTGTACAACGGTATCCGTCCGCACGGTCGGTTCATTGGCCATTGATACCTTCATCTGCCAAGACGATGTTTTTCTAGTTGCGGATACTATGCTTACTACGCCGGGAGACTTCGACTTTACCGTCACCCTGCCCAACGGTTGTGATAGCCTCATCTCCGTGAGCCTGGATGTACTGGATCAGGCGCGGGAATCTGTGGACATAAACCTCTGTGTTGGTGAAGAGTTTTTCGTCGGAACTACCCCTTATTCTACTACCGGTGTATTCGTTGATACTATTCTTACGGTGTCCGCTTGTGACAGCATCGTCACCCTTGACCTATTTATGATCGAATGTGAAATTAGGGGGGCTACGGACTTTGTTCAGCCAGAGTGCCGAGGTGAAGCGAATGGACAAATTATCTTCTCGGTAGAAAACGGGACACCGCCATTTACCTATGACTGGGCGAACATACTAGACGAAAGTATTGGCGGAAATGGCACGACGGTCTTGTTTGATGATAACCGTATTCAGGGTGTCCCGGCAGGGCGTTACGAGATAAATGTGCGTGATAATTTTGGTAACGACGTCGTTTTCTTTCAGGAGGTGACTGAACCCATTGAACTCTTGGCGTCCGCCACTGCGGCGGCCATTGATGGTTTCAATCTTAGCTGCTTTGGTGGCAACGACGGCCGGATTGCAGCCCTGGGAGAAGGAGGTGTTGCTCCTTACAGTTTTGCCTGGAGCGACGCGCAATCTGGGCCGCTGGCCAGTGCCTTAGCTGCGGGTGTATACACGGTTAGTATTACTGATGCGAATGGCTGTGTAAGGACGGCCACGGCGGAAATATTACCTCCTCCGGTCTTGGCACCGGACTTCCTCTTTACCGATCCAAACTGCGATGGTCTTGAGACGGGGATTGCCGAAGTAGCTGTAATCACCGGTGGGACGGCCCCTTACCTTGTTTCTCTGAACGGTGGTCCGTTGGACACCCTCCGGCGGCTAACGGAATTAAGCGAAGGTGATTATGATTTGCTTGTTCGCGACGATAACGGCTGTCTTGCGGATAGCTCCGGCAGGCTCACTGCGCCGGATATTCCGGTTATTTTCCCGTGGGGAGAGGTAATCACCCAGCTTGGATGCGAAATAACAATTCCGACGCGTATTAATAACATCTCAATGGCGGAAGTACGCTGGCTAGACCCTACACTGACCCTTGATTGTGACACCTGTCTTACACCAACTGCTTTACCGCTGAACACTACGCAGTACGTACTCACGGTTACCTCCGCCGATAATTGTTCTACCACTGATTCCCTGACGGTGCTGGTAGAAAAGTTCCGGGAGGTGTACGAGCCCACGGCTTTTTCGCCTAACGATGATGGAGTGAACGATGAGTTCACACTCGGACTGGGTAAGGCGGCAGTGAACTTGCGTTCGTTGCGCATCTACGATCGTTGGGGAGGGCTGGTCTACGAAGGGAATGATCTGGTACCGAATGAGCCTGGCTCCGGTTGGGATGGCCGGGTAAACGGGGAACCAGCTGCGCCAGGGCATTTCGTCTGGGTGGCAGAGATCGTTTACCTGGACGGAGTCGAGTTGTCGTTACGGGGTGGGGTGATGTTGCTGAAGTAACGTTTTTGGGCGCGACCGCGGGTGCAATGAAGGTTGGTTGCCCGGCTTTTAAGCCGTGAAGGTTCGGACAAGCCTTCAGGCTTGATACTCAAAACCTGTACGCCTTGAAAATAGAATAATTACCCATGCGCAATGTAGAAGAAATCCCGCTTCAGGTTTTTCTTCGTTCTGGTAACTCCCCGTTTCATGAGGAAGTAAGGAATACCCAACATAAGGCACATGTGAAAGAGAATGACGGGTATAATGAAAACTAAAGCACCGTTCTCATCGCTAGTGACTGACAATGCAAATGCTAAAATGAAGATCACGTAAAACGCCAGCCCGATAATCAATACTGGGATGAAAAACTTGGTGTGGGGTTTGATTTCTGCTTCAATGATTAAATCTTCCCGCTCTTCTTTGAAGGTACCACGGATTGTGGGCATGGAAATTCCTTGTGCCTGTAAAAAGGTTTTCCGCCGGCGGATCGTAAACCCATTATTGGTCACTTGCCCTTTGTAATCATTATTACTAGCTTCCCAAGCTTCGAAGGCTCCTGAGAATAGTCCAATATCACCGGCATCTACGTTCTTAGCAAGTCTTCGTGCGAAAGTTTGCTTATCGGTTTTTAGCGTCAGTGTGATGTCGTCCAGTAGGCCGAACTTGCGGAGGTAGGTTTCCATGGGCTTATTTTTGCTGGTGCAATATCTTTAGCTCAATATAAGCAAGCTGAACGATGACTAGGCTTATTGACGACGAAAGTTAGGACTTTCCCGACTAAAACCCCGGTCTGAAGGCCAGGAAAACCTTCACGGCTTAAAAGCCGGGCAACCAGCATTCATTGCACCTGCGCCCGCGCCCAGAATCGTAAAAAAAGGATTGTTTATCATTAAAGCTAAGTCCTTCTTTTACCTTTTCTTACTTACTCCTTACTTCCTTTACTATCTTGGGCCTAACCCAAAATTTTCTCCATGGCTACTCCCAAAATAACCCGTTTCAATAAGATATTAGTTGCTAATCGTGGCGAAATTGCTATTCGTATTCTGCGGGCAGCCAGTGAGTTGAAGATAAAGACAGTTGCGATCTACACCTACGAAGATCGTTACAGCCTTCACCGCTATAAAGCGGATGAGAGCTATCAGATTGGCCCTAATGATGAACCGCTGCGCCCTTACATCGACATTCCGGCCATCATAAAACTAGCCAAAGAGCAAAAAGTGGATGCTATTCATCCTGGCTACGGCTTTCTTTCGGAGAACGTAGATTTTGCCCGCGCGTGCCTTGCTGCAGGTATCGAATTTGTTGGTCCGGCACCGGCGAGTATGGACCAGTTGGGAGATAAGGTCGCTGCGAAAAACCTGGCCCGTCGCGTTGGTGTGCCGCTGATCCAGGACAGCGACAAAGACATCTCGGACCCTGAAGTAGCCGCAGTGGAGGCCACGAGAATTGGTTATCCGGTCATCATCAAAGCTGCTTCTGGTGGCGGCGGTCGTGGTATGCGCGTAGTTCGCAACGAAAAAGACCTCCGCGTAGAAGTTGTCGAAGCTGCAAGTGAGGCTGAAAAAGCCTTTGGTGACGGTACAATCTTTCTCGAAAAATTTATCGAGAACCCCCGCCACATCGAAGTTCAGCTCCTGGGCGATCGCCACGGAAATCTGGTTCACCTCTTTGAGCGCGACTGCTCAGTTCAGCGCCGCTTTCAAAAAGTGGTAGAGGTGGCCCCCGCCGCTAACCTGAGCAAAGTGGTAAAGGAAAAACTTTACGAATACGCCTTGATGTTGGGCCGGGAAGTAGGGTATTACTGTGCCGGTACGGTTGAGTTCCTGGTTGATCAGGATGATTCGATCTACTTCATTGAGGTGAATCCCCGAATTCAGGTGGAGCACACGATTACGGAGGAAATCACTGGTATTGACTTGGTGCGTACGCAGTTCCTTGTCACAATGGGCTACCCGCTGCGCCACGAAACAATCTTTATTCGCGAGCAATCAGACATCAAAGCGAACGGCTTCGCCGTTCAGTGCCGCGTTACCACCGAGGACCCAGAGAATAACTTTAAGCCGGACTACGGAACACTAATTGCCTACCGCTCCGCCTCCGGTATGGGCATCCGCCTCGACGCGGGCTCCGCTTTCCCCGGTGCGGTAATTTCACCCTACTTTGACAGCCTTCTGGTGAAGGTGACCAGCTCCGGACGGACCCTCGAAGGTGCTTCTGACCGACTTCATCGAGCACTCCGGGAGTTCCGGGTACGTGGCGTTAAAACCAACGTTGGTTTCTTGCTGAACTTGCTCGAAAACGATGACTTTAAGAAGGGTAGAGCTACGGTTCGCTTCATCCCGGACCATCCTGAATTAATGGCTCCGAAGGGCTTTCGAGACCGTGGTACCCGCCTACTCGCTTACCTGGCCGAGACCATCGTGAACGGCAACCCGGACGTGAAAAACCCGGATAAAGACCGCTCTTTCCTTAAGCCGGCCGTTCCGGTTTTCGATAAGTTTGCTGAGGTGCCGAAGGGTAGCCGAAACCGGCTTCAGGAACTTGGCCGTGATGGCTTTGTAAACTGGCTAAAGGACGAAAAGAAAATTCAGTACACCGATACCACCTTCCGCGACGGTCACCAGAGTTTGCTTGCTACCCGGATGCGTCTTGTCGATATGCTCAACATTGGCCGTAGCTACGCGGTCAACCAACCACATGATTTGTTCAGTATGGAAGTTTGGGGGGGCGCGACCTTCGACGTAGCAATGCGCTTCTTGAAAGCCGACCCCTGGCGACGGTTGCGGAAACTCCGCACAGCAATGCCCAATACCATCTTCCAGATGTTGTTGCGCGGAAGTAACGCGGTAGGCTATAAGGCTTACCCGGATAACCTGATTGTGAAATTTATTGAAGAAGCTGCACGCGGTTTCGATGTAACGGACGAGAACGGGAAGGTGACCGGACAAACAGGAGGCATAGACCTGTTCCGCATCTTCGACTCCCTGAACTGGGTGAAGAATATGGAGGTGAGCATCAACACCGTCCGCAACAATACGGACAGTCTTGCCGAAGCGTGCATCTGTTACTCAGGAGACATTACGGACACGAAGAAGAAGAAGTTTACGCTTGAATACTACACTAAGCTTGCGAAACAACTGGAAGAGGCCGGAGCACACATCTTGTGTATCAAAGATATGGCTGGTCTGTTGAAGCCGCTAGCCGCCACGGAACTGATCCAGGCGCTGAAGGAGTCGGTAAAACTTCCGATTCACCTGCACACCCATGACACTTCTGGCATTCAGAGCGCCACCTACCTCCGCGCCATTGAAGCAGGTGTGGACGTGGTGGACGTTGCAATTAACCCACTGTCTGGCCTGACGAGCCAGCCCGGTTACAATTCCATCGCCGCCATGATGCAGGGCCATGAACGGGAGAACCCGGTGAACCTGCCTTTACTCAATCAGTACGCTGATTACTGGGAAACGGTACGGACTTATTACTACCCCTTCGAGACCGAACTGCGGGCTGGAACCGCCACGATTTATGATACGGAGATTCCGGGAGGGCAATACTCTAACCTGCGCCCGCAGGCGCGGGGACTTGGCTTGGAAGATCAGTTCCCAACCATCCGCAAAAACTATTCTGCGGCCAATGACCTATTTGGTGACCTGGTGAAGGTTACGCCATCCAGTAAGGTGGTTGGTGATATGGCGATGTTTATGACGAGTAACGACCTGACGGCAGAAGAAGTCTTACGCCGGGGGGCAAAACTAGATTTTCCTGATAGTGTGAAAAACCTAATGAGGGGCGACCTGGGCCAGATTGAAGGTGGCTTCAACGATGAGATCCAAAAGCTGGTACTGAAAGACGAAAAGCCCTACACCGACCGGCCCAATGCTCACCTTGATCCCATTGATTGGGAGGAAGCTCGTAAGGAATACACCGAGCAATTTGGTGCGGTGCCAAAGGATGATAAGCAGTTGCTCAGCCACTTGCTTTACCCGAAAGTATACGGCGATTACTTTGCGCACGACGAGTTGTACGGGCAGGTGGCAAACTTGCCGTCTCACGCCTTCTTTTACGGCCTTAAGCCGAACGAAGAGGTGCTTGTACGGCTTAGTGCGGGCAAGACCATTACGGTAAAGTACCTCAACATGACGGAGTCCGATGCGCAAGGTAACCGACTTGTTTTCTTCAGCCTCAACGGACAGACGCGGAGCGTGACGGTACAAGATCGGAACTCCGGAAAAGAGGTGGTGCGCAACGTCAAAGCTTCCGGAGCGGGGCAGGTTGGCAGCCCGCTGATGGGGAACCTGAGTAAGATTCTGGTGAAAGTCGGAGACGAGGTGAAGGCAGGAGATCCGCTCTTCGTCATCGAAGCGATGAAGATGGAATCTACCATCACGAGCCCGGTAGATGGGGAAGTACAGGGCATAGCCTTACGCGAGAAGACGCTGGTGGAGACTGATGACCTGGTAGTTACGGTGGGCTAGCCTGTGCTTTTAGGCGCTTGAAAAATACTAGTACA
>CAYPIM010000150.1:0-15105 GCA_964410795.1 uncultured Lewinella sp.
GATGGTCGTTAAGGAAGTACCGGTTATTCGGCGAAAGAGTTCTTAGGAAAGCTAAAGTACTATACTCTTTCCTCGATATCTTTCATTGCACCTGCGGCCGCGCCCCTAAATCCACGCATAAGTCTCCACTGTTTTCTCGTCTATCACCTCACCGGTATGCTTGATGCCCGCAGGCTCGATGAGCATCAGCCAGACTTCCTCCTCACCTTTCGTCCAGGGGCGATGCTCCACGGCTTTGGGAACGATGTAAAATTCACCCGGATGAAGCTCTACGGTGGTTCCGTCGCGGAAGTCAAGACAAAGGACACCTTTGTAGACAAGGAATAACTCATCTTCGTCAGCGTGGTCGTGCCAGACAAAATCACCTTTGACCTTGGCCAGTTTCAAGTGCTGTCCGTTCAGTTCGCCAATGATCTTGGGCGTCCAGTGATCATTGAAGAGTTGAAATTTTTCGTTGATGTTTACCTTCTTCATAAACCGAAGATAAGGCGCTCACCATACGCAACGGATAATCATTGACAGATTAGACAGTCTACCTTTAAGCCTGCTCCAGATCCTCGTCTTTCTTACGGTTCCGCCACCACAAAAATGCGATGGTACCGATGAGAACATAAGGCATACCGAGCATGTAGAGGATGCCATTATTCAGGCCACGGCCTTCCGTACCGCCATTCGCCAGATTAGACTCTGCAGTGGCCCGGCACATTGGGCACTGGGCGAGTAACTCTGCCCCCACCCCCGAAAGCGTAAGGAAAAGCACAGCGACAAAAACCAATATTAACTTCTTCATGGTTCTAGTTTTTAGGGAACGACTAAGGGTAATAAACACGCAGCATCAGGTAAACAATCGGGCCGGTAACCGCTACGTACAACCAAAGCGGCCAAACATAGCGTGCCATCTTTCGATGGATCTCGTATTTCCCAACCAAAGCCCTCAGGGTAGTTAACAGGATAAAGGGCAAAAGGATGCCGGCGAGAATGATGTGCGAGAAAAGAATAGTGAGGTAGGCCGGCCGAACGCCGGCAACAGCGGCCGTTTCTGCGGCCGAAAGTAATCCGTCGTGGTCAATATCCCCGAATTTCACTTCCGGCGTAGTGAAATGATAAACAACGTAACAGAGTAAGAATAGTACCGACAAACCAAGTGCAATACCGTTTGCATTACGGTGCGCTACTACGTTTTTCTGCTTGATGAAGTAAAGGGAGAAGATCAGTGCTACTGCCGTTGAAGCATTCAGGATCGCATTTACCGCAGGCAGAAACCCAACGTCCCAGCCATCAGGGACGGGAAGCTTATACTGGCGCATTGCGCCCACCAGCAGCAAGACAACAACGGAGACCACCCAAATCAGAATTTTCAGGCTACGTTCTTTTTCAGGATATGTTTTCAGTTGGGGATAGGCCATATTTAAAGTTCTTTCGAGCGGTCAAGAATCAGGTCCCGACGAACGGGCAGCGGGATGATGACGGAGATGAGTTGGACGAGTCCGATGGTTTCGTCACGGCTATTCAGGTCGTAGTGTTTTACGATGGTCAGGGAGCTGTCTACCAGCGCAACGATTGGTAATTCACCAGGGGTGGTACCTACGGTAAGGGGTAGTTGAAAATCTCGGGCAGACTGGGCAAAGGATGCATCGTCAGCAGCAACGAAATTGATCATGCTGTTATCCTCCAGATTGTGCCGCTCGGCAAAGTCATTCGCCGTTTGGGCGGCGTTTTCTCCTTTTGTGATCGTAGTGAAGTAGAGGTTGGGGCTTGCCTTAAATTGAGTATATAGGCTGTCCAGCATTGTACCGTACTGCTTAGCCGTAGCAGGCTTGGTGGGATCTAGCCAGCTAACAACCGTCATTGCGCCCCGGTAGGCTGAGGGATGCTTACCGCGTACAGTAGGCATTGCCTTCAAGTCTGGCATTTTGCCAAAGTCTCCCTGCGTTTCAAAAGCAGCCTTACGGTAGGCAAAGCCCTGGTTCAGGTAATAATAAGAGATTGCCGGCAGCCCTACTAACATAAATAAGACGACGAGAACACTCAGGATTTGCTTTGCTTTAGCCATTGTATGGTTTGTTGCCGCAAAGGTAATCACGGTTGCTGGCCTTTGTTTAGCGTTTAGCAGGAATATGACTTTCTAGTGGTTTTTGTCCATCGGATAAAATACTCTGGTTATGGCGTTTTTTTTGTCTCGTAAATACTCTGGGCGCGGACGCTGGTGCAAAGGGAGGTCTTCAAAGCTTTGATTTTGCGACCTAGGCAACGCCTGGTTTCTGGTACTACACCGTCATTTCCCGAAACTTGATACCTAAGGTCTTTTGAATACCGACCACCTTATTCATCTCCCCCGGAATGATCAGCGCAATGGAGTGTCCGGTCTTCCCGCCCCGGGCGGTTCTTCCACTACGATGAGTGTAATACTCCATATAGTCCGGTAGCTGATGGTGAAGGACAAAAGAGAGGTTATTAACATCAATTCCCCGGGCGGAAACATCCGTAGAGACCAATACGCGCAGGCTCTTGTTACGAAAGGCACGCATTGCTTTATCCCTTTCCTTCTGCTGCATATCGCCTTCTAGTGCACCTACGGCAAAACCTTTGTCTTGAAGCTGTTTGGCCAGCTTCTGTGTTCCCGCTTTGGTACGGCAAAAAATCACCCCGCGTTCCTCTTTCCGTTTGTGCAGGATTTTGGCGATAAGGTTGACCTTGTCTTTGATCTTGGTGTTCACGAAGAAGTGAGAGATGTTCTCATTAACGAGCGCGTTCCTGTTCACTTCAACCTTAATGGCATCGGCCGCCATGTACGTTCTTACGATCCGCTTGATGCCCTCCGGCATAGTTGCAGAAAACAACCAGGTATTTCGCTTCGAGGTATTATACCCCAGTATCTTGTTCAGATCTTCTTTGAACCCCATGCTCAGCATCTCATCGGCTTCGTCGAGCACCAGGGTTTTGACCTTGGAAATATCTACCGCTTTGCGCTCGATCAGGTCCAGTAGACGCCCTGGTGTTGCGACGACAACGTGGGTAGGCCGGGTCAGCGCCTTGATCTGACGAGTAATGCGCTCTCCGCCATAAACACCTTCCGCGAAGATCGGCTTATCGATGTACTTCGTAAACTTGAAGAGCTGTTTCTTAATCTGCTGCACCAACTCACGGGTGGGCGCAATGACCAGGCCCTGAACCTCTGCTTTATCAGGATTAACGGAGTTGAGCAGCGGTAAGCCAAAAGCAGCCGTTTTGCCAGTCCCCGTCTGCGCCAAACCAATGAGATCCGTTCTAGTATCTAAAAGCGTGGGTATGACCGCTTCCTGAATCTTCGTCGGGTTGATAATTTTGAGCTCTTTCAGCGCTTTCACATAAGCTTTGCTGATACCAAGATCGGAAAAAGTTTTCATGGCGTCTATTTTGACGTAAAGGTAGTTGTACTTTCGGCAACAATGGACTTAGCTACAAGACAACGCTACCTTGGTTTCTCCCTTACTCCTCCCCTTTGGGAAAACAAAGTGGTCTTTCCGTTTCAACAAATTGAACTGCCGAAGCACTTAACAATAAATGATGATTCTGTCGTCTTTAAAAACAAACGACTAGGGAAGTTGGTAGAAGAATTTGTATTCCATCAACTAAAAGGTCAGGCATCCGTCTCCTGGATTTGCGACAATCTTCAAATTCAGGACAACCGGCGAACCGTTGGAGAGATTGATGCACTTTATTTTAACAATACTCTTCCGGTACATTTAGAGATAGCCTACAAATTCTACCTCTATGACACCATGGAAGACCATCAGCATCCCCTCTCCTACTGGATTGGCCCAAACCGCAAAGACAACCTGTTTTACAAATTAGGAAAGCTCCAAAGCAGACAATTCCCACTCTTACATAACCCACTGACGAGGCCTTATTTAGACCGTTACAACCTGAAAGGCGATAGCATCGAACAACGACTCTGCTTCCGGGCGCAGTTATTTGTTCCGTACCAAAACAACAACATCAACTTCGGAGACCTAAACCCAGCCTGCGTTGCCGGTTCTTACACCTCCCACCGGGAGATAGCAATATTCAAAGGCCTCGAATTTTATATTCCCGCAAAGTTAGATTGGCTCATCGCTCCTCACCTCCAAGTTGAATGGATCGATTTTCAAAGGTTCAGGGAAGAGATCGGCCGGTACGTCATGGAAGAGAGATCACCTTTGGTTTGGGTTAAGCACGGCACGACTGATCTTCGGAAATGGTTTGTGACCTTCTGGTAAACCTGGCCGAAGCAGCCTCCGGCTGCGAGTAGTCCGAATACTCTCCGAGTGTGAGCAGAAATACGCCTCAATTTATCCACACTCGAAGAGTGCATCGACCGCTCGCAGCCGGAGGCTGCTTCGGCCGGGTTCGGCTACTCAAATTCCCTCTACAAACTCCAAAAACACTTCCTTATGCAACTCAAGGTTCATGTTCGGTGAAAGAGAGACGCGGGCGATATAGTCCTTATCTCCTTCCTTGGTCGTTCCTTGCGTTGAAGTAGCGGGGATGGTCCAGTAGCAGCCCTTTAGCTGTCCGTAGCTAACGCAGTACTTGCTTTCCTCCGGAATTCTGGTAATCATAAGCTTAATTAGCTTATGGTTAAGTACTCTTTTATAGGCTTCTCTTGCTGCTGCGGTTTCACCTTTGGTGGGCAGGTCCAGTGAGAAGACCGAAGGAGTAAACCCTTCTTTTGCCAAATCTTCCGAAACGAAGTTAATCTTTGCGGTGGGTAGAACTTCACTAATGAAATCAACGAATGCTCTGGTATTGGTGTAAGCATCTTTGATCCTTTGGTTCATCGAAGGCAATTGCTTTGCTAAGGTTTCGACCTGCAGGTTGGTAGCCTGATTGTCACACAGCTCCAGGTGCAAGGCTATCTTTTGCATTAGTGTTTCCGTGCTTCGACTACCAACACAGTAGCCCGCCGTACACAAGCCTCCGCTGGGAAACTTGGACCCGCTGGCGTAGGAGATGGTCCTGATCGTCGACAATATTGCCCCCTCCCCCAGGAAGTGAACGTTGGGGCAGAAGGTTTGGTCCAGGATGAAAACAGGATCGATAGCATCAGTCCCGTCTTTGGTCTTTCGCTTTTTGCTCAGTGCCTCCCTCAGCTTATCCAGGTCTGGCACTTCCACTCTGGGGTTAGTGGGTATTTCAGCAATGATGTAAGGTACGGCGTCTTCATCCGCAATTTGGGTCAGCACTTTTTCGACACTCTGAACCATGTCGTTGTCCCCATCTACCGGTAGGTCCACAATTTCCACCTTATCGCTGCAGGCCGCAACGCGCCTTGCCTGATCGTTCGTTCCACCGTAGCAGTTGGGCGGCACAACAAACTTGATCGCCTTGCCCTGGTAGTGCTCCAGTGCGTAATCAACCAAGCCCATCATGATGGCGTACTGGACGGACAACCCACTAGAGCCAAGGAGCGGCTTGGTTGCTGTTTTTGTTATTTCCTGAATAGCACTTAGTACAGAGGCTGTATTTTTCTCCGCATTAATGTTTTCTTTGCCGGAGTAGGAGCCTTCCGCAAGCATTTTCAGTGCCTCAAGACAATCAGCCGGCGTCATCGCGATCGACTCTCTACGGCGAACATGCTGTATGGCCCCGATAAAATCATCGTTTTGCGTACCCCCAACGAGTACCAGGCTACCAAAATCTGGATGAACGTTGACGAAGAAATCGATAGCCAGCGTTCGTTCAACCTTAAAAACATCTTCTTGTGAAGAAACGAATATGGTACTGCCCTCAAAGGGAGTAATGCTTTCAATGTCATTCACTTTTTTCAGCTCGAATTGGTAGCCGTAAACCCGCCTTAGCGTTGCTGCATCGAAGCTTTCCGGTAGCTCTTTGGTGTGAAAAATTCGGGTATTCTTTCCATCCAATAAGTTCTTCCTCAGCACCGCAAGGATCGGCATCGTTTGAGAGGAGAAGCTTATTACTCTTTCAGGACTTATATCGTTTAATTCCGCAATCGCCCACTCCAGGATGCAAGACAGCGGATGGCCCAGCCGGATGTAGTCAAAAGCCGTCGGTAACTCGCCAAGGTCTTCCTCTTTAGCATTACCGGACCTAAACAGCACTTCAAACTGTTCCAAAAATTGGACTTTAGCCAAATCCTCCTGGTAAATATCCAGTCGGTGGGTAGTCAAATTCAACCAGTCCTCTGGCATATTCTTCAAAACATCTTTGAGGTAGCTTGTCATGTTGTTATCGTTCATAGCATCCGCCTTTTTATAGCCTAGTTTCGCCTGACTTAAACGTGTTACTTGCCGTTTAGTTAGACGGATCTAAGGACAATAATTGAGGAACTCTTGGCGCGGCCGCAGGTGCAAAGAGAGTTTTACGGGCTTGGGAGACAACAGTGAGGATATCCCCCCGCTACTCCCAGCTCAAACCGTCCAACCCCGTCTCAAAACCATGCTTGCACCTGCGGCCGCGCCCATGCATTCTTAAACCAGTACGCCCTTTACATTTTTTACGTCCTTACTCGCAAAAATGTTACCACTGCATTTACACCCAATTCCGTAGGCATAAATACGGGTTTATACCCGAAAGAACAGGGAGTTAAAGGATATATGTACAAAATTTCAGTATGTTGCTTGAGCCTAAAATGGTCAGCATCAAAACTGACCTACTAGTTTATCCCATATCCATATTCAAACATGAAATCAAGCAAACGCTCCCTCAGTAGCAATAATACTGTTGATGATAAGGTAGTATCTCTACCTGGTGTAAAAAAGATCACCAATACCCAATTCGCAGGCTACGTTCCGATTGTACCTAGTGATTCTATAAATTCAAAAAGTGAAAGCCTCTTTTATTGGTTTGTAGGCGCAGAAGACTATGCCAATAAACCGACGGTTATCTGGACAAATGGCGGTCCAGGCTCTACAAGTTTTTGGGGCTTCTTCACTGAAAATGGTCCTTATAATGTTGATTCTGCTGGCACCAAAAAGAAACCACCAGCCTTATCGGAACGCCCTTGGGCCTGGAACAATAAAGTAAACTACCTAATTTTTGAGCATCCGCTCGGCGTAACGTACTCTTTCCCCAAAGATGTTGCCGATGTGCCTAAGAGCCCAGCGCAAGGAGCAGAGCAATACTATAATGCGCTGCAGAATTTCCTGGACAAGCACCCCGAATTGCGCGACAACAAAATAGTGCTTACGGGAGAGTCTTACGCCGGAACTTATCTCCCCCAGTTAGCGAATTGCATTTACAAGGCAAAGGCTAATAACATAAAGCTGGCAAGTGTTGTCTTGCTTGATGCATGGGTCGATCCTATTACTCAAATGTCGACCGACACTCAGTACGCCTACACCCATGGCTTAATTTCCAAGCGACAAAAAGAAGAGCTGGATAAGAAGTACAACATGATCAATGGCAACCTCAACCAACTCAATTGGCAAATACATCTATTGTCGGGTGTATACATGACCAATATTGCCAAGACGCAGGATCCCCCAATCGACCCCGTATTAGCTTACTTGAACCGTGCAGACGTTCGGAAAGCCCTACACGTTGACCCTAATGAACCACCGATCAAGAGTTGGTCTCAAGCCGTATCCACCAATTATACGCCTTTGATAAATGACTCTCAGGTAGGCCTCATCGAAACGTTACTGGAAGATGCGCAGTACACAATTCAAGTGATCAACGGCTTGAACGATGCTAAAGATTGTAATTTCTTAGGAACTGAGGCCTGGCTGGAAAGACTTACCGGAGTTTCGGCAGAGGCCTTCCATCAGTCTGTCCAAAAGCCCTGGCAAGACGACAAAGAGAACACGATTGGTTTCGTCCAGGATGGTGGCCGTTTAAGCTGGGTAAAAGTCATGAACGCTGGCCACATGGCTGTAGGTGATCAGCCCCTCATTCTAGACATCATTATGGAGAAAGCGGGAATTGCTTAAGAAGCACCAACGGAATTATAATTTTTCACATCAGTAATCCCAGTGGGATTACTGATGTGTGTGTTTAAATAAAAGAAATCGAATATGAGCCACGTCCACAGTCCGTCAAGGCACGATTCCAAAAAGAAGTCTGCTTCAAAAAAGAAGATGAAAGCAATCATGAATGAACGTAGATGGCAATATGTTCGGGTGGGGGTGACCGAAGAGGTACTGACAGAGAATTTTTCATTTCTCAATGATGCTGTAGTTATTCGTTCCAGCGCTGACGGTATTCCGTTAATGACAACAACGGGAATTTACGGCCCCATTCATCAAGACCAAAAGGTTTCCTTTGCTCAGGGGACTAAGAACATTGTTGAAGTACATTCTGATAAACGTCAAAAAAAGAAGGACTCTTTACTTACAGAATTAAAAAGTCTGAGAGCGCACGCGAAACCTCCTAAAAAAGGAAATTCAATAGTTGTTCAGGCTAAATGGATAAGCGGTAACGATGGAGGAGCCTTACCGTCGGTTGGGAGTTCCGCCAACGTATTTGGTGCTACGGGCTCTTTATTAGTAAACGAACCGGAAGTTAATTTCCCGGTGCTTGACATTAACCATAAAGATTTCCATAGCAGCTTAGCTTATTATGGTGCCAAGCTCTTGCAGCCTAAAGAGCCTTTCTACATGGGCTTTGACAAGCCCTTGTTTGGCATCGAGTATGATACACACTCGCCAGGTTATATCCGGGACTACGCCATGAAAAGCTATGGAGGAGGTGGACTGTTTGTGGAGCATCATCCTTTTCCTCATATCTGGTTTCCAAATCCTGCGGAATCCACCATGGATTCTAATATCTGTCGAATTTTACTCGGTCGGGTGATTGAGTCAGAAGAGGAACAGAAAAAAGACAATAAAGCCAGTCAGAAAGAAAATGAGTGCCCGAACCGAAAGGGGGACAAGCTGCAACCAAAGTATCACTTCACCATCTTCAGAATTCCATCTAATGCAGGCTATGCGCTTGCAGTTGATGAATGCTGTATTCATAATGACAGCTTCTGCAAAGGAAGGCAAGTTGTCTTCCTGGCCAATACAGACGCAGATACGGTAGCGTTGAGAAAGACCTCTCCTTTCGAGAACATTCGCATTTCAGAAGAAGAAACGCCGCACGGCTAATATTAAGTTCTATTCTTGGAACTATTTAGGTAGCCAGTAGAAACATGAGTCATGCGAATCAGGGGTTAAAAATTCAGCAGCACCGGGCGCTCGGATGTAGATTGTGCGAAAGTGTCAGAAAACCCAGGTCCGATGCTGCCTCCGGCAGCGAGTGGCAGGACGGGCTCTCCGAGCACGGCGTATTTGGAAGATTTTGGCACAAAGTTATTTCCAGCCCCAAAGGTCTTCTCCTGTAAGGTTTTTGTTTACCAACGGTGATTTCTCGCACTCGGAGCGTGCTCGGTCCACTCGCGCTCAGGAGATCGCCTCGGCCAGGTACTCATGTTTCTTTGGCTACCTAAATAGGTACTTATTCTTTTATGAACCTGGCAAAACCACCTTCATCATCGGTAACGATGTAGATTCCGGGAGTCAGGTCGCTCACGTCTACTCCATCATAAAAGTCGTTGCTTCGGATGAGCCCCGTCACCATTCTACCGTTCATATCATAGATGCGGAGAATATTGTGGATTTTCAGGTCTTTGAAGAATAAGAGGTCCGCCGTAGGATTAGGAAAGATTTCGATCGTTCGTGTTTTTCGTGCTTCCAGGTCATTTGTAGACACCGGGAACTGGGAGCAGCGTTCTCCGGGGAGGTCATAGCACTGTTCTGAAGGGCCTCTGAGAATATCCCAGTCAACGCCAGCAACCCAGCGTTCTGCACCAGATTCGTAAGCCCCTGCATCCGGAGCAGCCCCCTGGAAGCCATCGGTGAAGCCAGCGATCTCGCGGCCGAAGTCAATAGCAGCAGCACCACTTACCAGGCTGAAGTCTAACGTAGCTTCGTTGGTAAAAGGCGTGGCGTTTTCCTCCAGGATTAGGTTATTTTGCTTGTCGGCTTGTGCTTCTTCGATGTCATTGTTCTGGAGGTTATTCCAGATACGAACGTCGCTGAACGACGTACCCGTAAGGTGCCAGGCACCAAAGGCTGCGGAGGCGTCCCAAAGGGTATTGTTAAAGATATCAATGTCGTCGGCATCCCAGTTCATTTGGATGCTGGACCATTCGGTATCGTAAATCACATTGTGGTGAATCTTTACTTTTCCAGGATCATTATCAAGATAGATACCCGCCGCTTTGTCTAGGTCTCCCCGGCCGTAGGCGTTGTGGAACCAGTTGTGGTCAATTTCCATGTTCAGGTCAACGTTGATCGTGTAGAACAATGCACAGTCGTCGGCTAAACGGTTACTCTCCGAGATATCGTTGTAGGAAATGCGCGAGAACTTGTTGATCATCTGAATGGAGCTCCGGCCACCTCCCCGTACAGTGTTTTTGTGGACTATTGTGCGGTTGCCATCACGGAGAAGCATGGGGGCATCGTAACTAGCCAGGAAGTCAAAATCATGGACGTAGTTATTTTCAATGCGGGTATCATCACCAGCATCCTGAATACCGCTACCGGATCCCCAGGCAATTTCGCAGCGTTCGATGACGGTATTACTAGCATTCCATTTAACAAAGACGGAACTCTGGTTGGCGGCAAACCCATCGTAGATTCCCCGGGTATTACTACCGTAGAAGCTGGACATACCAAAGAGGCGGTTGCCGTCTCCGTTGATTTCAATTCCGCCACCAAATACAGCAAAGTCTTCAAGGTGAATATGGTTGCGGCCATTCAGGTCAACAGCAAGCTGGCGGCGGCGCATCTGTATCTGGCCGTCTTCAGGGGCTTCTCCATTAGGAATTTGTACGTAAAGGACCCTGTTGGACTCGTCAAACCACCACTCGTTCTCGTAGTCCAACGCGTCGCGGACTCCCTCGAGGTAATAGTCTCCACCATCAGCCGGAGGGTGGAAGGTCCGGATCCAGGACTGGCTTTTGACGAGGTCGAAGTTGACGCGACCGCTTGAGCTGGAGGTAATGAACTCTTTCCAGGCTAACCAACCAGAACCAGGGCGATCGCCGTAGAAAAAGATGGAGCCGCCGGTCCAATCGTAGTCAGGAATATCGGAGTCGGTGAGGAAGGCACCGGTGGAAACTTCTCCCGGGCTACCGCCGTCATTGCGGAGGGAATTCAGGGTAAAGGGGTTCCCGTCGGTATTGTTGGGCCAACGGGCCAGGTCCATTGCAGTACTTCCGTTCATGACAAAATTAGACTGGCGGAGATTCCAACCGACATTAACCTTGTAAATGTCACCAGCCTCTTGGGTGAAGCCTTCCAGTGCTTGCATCGTCGTGACAATTACGCGATCGCCATCTACGCCACGAAAGACGATGGGGGCAGTGTCTGTGCCGGAGTTCGCGGGGCGGATGGTTTCTTCGTAGGTCCCCTCGTGAATGATCACGACGTCTCCCCCAACAGCAATGCTCGCTGCTTTCCCAATGGTAAGGAATGGGCTTTCTTCGGTGCCGGCGTTAGAATCGTCACCCGTTTTAGCAACGTGGTAATCGGTGGCAAAAAGGCCAGAATTGATGAGCATCAAGCCCAGGAATAATAAATGTGATAGTTTAAACATGACTTGGTTTTTTTAGGTAACCCAAGGTAGTGACAAGCAATACTTATCTAAGTAAAATTAGTTGATGGTTATAGCGAATTAATCTTCTGTGGTAGCCAAAAAAGACACTCGCTAGAGACCAGCTCTTAAAACGATTAATGCACCTGCGTCTGCGCCGCGAATAGCCCACCAAGAATATCATAAGCGCGTGCATGCCCATAATTTGGTCCGTAAGCCGTAGAGGTTAAGGCGATCACCATCTTCTCTTTTGGAACTACGATTAGTTGATTGCCCCCTCTTCCAGAAGCCCATAAGTAATCAAATTCTTTACCGTTGATGGTTCTCTTCTTTTTGTACCATAGCATTCCATAACTATCGGTAAGCTCCCAATCTTGCGAAAGGTCAAAAACCTTTCTTGAGATTAGCTGCTTGATGTATTCTGCTTCCACGATTTGTTCACCTCCCCATTTGCCTTCGTTGGCAACCAGCACTCCCAGCTTGGCAAAGTCTAATGTAGACAGGTATAAAGTTCCGGCAGCTACTGTTTGGTTAGCAGCATTTGTATACCAGTAAAACTGCTCAATCCCCAAAGGCTTAAACACTTTTTCGCGGGCAAAATCTCTTAGACTCATGCCTGACTTCTCTTCAATGATTGCTCCTACTAGTGCAGCATTAATATCGGCATAAACCCACTTCTTACCTGGAGTATCAGCCAATGGAACGCCTAAGATATAATTGACCCACTCGTCCCCTCCTCCCCAGTTTCCGACATGGCCGGGAGTTTGCCCGTCATTGGAATCCGCATCCAAGCCGGAAGACATATCCAGTAGGTGCCTGATTTTGATTTTTTTGTAGTCTTCGTGAATAGAAGGATACTTTTCTTTGGGGAAAAAGGAATAAACGTCTTGATCCAAATCTTGTACCAAGCCTTCTTTCATGGCTACACCTAACAGCAAGGAGGTGATACTCTTACCCGCCGATCGAATATCAAGAATCTGATTTCTCCAGAAGGTGTTGTAGTACCACTCAACAACTAGTTTATGGTCCTTGATTACCACTAAGCCCGTAAAGTCTCGATGTGTAGTATTAGCAATTCTTGCTTCCAGCGCATCCAATGAATCTACATTGAACCCTGCCTTTTCCTGGTTCATCCTGGGAAGATTTGGCACCGCTCGTCGTTGGGCAAGACTGGTGCCAAATACGGTAAAAAGACAAAATAACAGGAGGATGGATTTCATGTTTTATTTGTTTTGATATTGGTTAGATAACGAACACTGAGGCCATTTTAAAATATGTTACCGGGCTTTCTCAACTTTTCATTTTCTTTACTTCGTCCAATGATATAGTTTTGTCAAGTTCACAAAAATATCCTTTCCCCAATTCATATTTAACATTATAAACGCGGTTGTCCACAATTACCCAGTGACTGGGTGAATTCCAGTAGTTATTTTTTTTTGGGACAAATTCAAATTTTGAATTCACAAGTATATTTAGCTTATACACCCCAAAGTTTGGGCAACCATAATAAACTCCATCTTTATCCTTGCCTCCACAAATATCATCAAACGGCTTGAATGTAGCTGGATCCGCCTTATTAATTGGGCATATTAAATGCCCTCCTGAATTAACCCACCAGAAATACACTTCTCCTTTAGATGTGAAATACACATCATCATACTCTTTATATGAAGACAATTCAATTCTATCTGTGAAATCCTGAAAATATTCAACGGTCACGAATTCACCAAAGCAATCTCTATGAGTTTTGGATTTTTTGTAAATCCTATTATCCTTTTCAAAAAAACCAAAATCAGTCTCATCAAAACTATTAAAATCATCAATTGGATCAACAAGTCTTTCCCCAACTTTTATGGTATCAACGACTTCGTTACCGCAACATTTGAATTCTTCGGTATAATCGCAATGAGAGGCTTTGACTAAACTAAATTCCTCTGAATCATCCATCTCTATTTCCTGCTCTACCTCAGCTGAATGGTTGCATGAGAATAAAAAAAGCAGTATAAATATGGATAATCTCACTTTCATATTCCATGTCGTAAAACGATTCCTTATAAGCACGAAGAACGACGAGAATAGACTTTGCGAAGAATGAGTATTTCGACGTTTACCGCCCGACCAGTAACCTAAGATAAGGCTTTTAAGCCGTTCTAGCCCGCTTCAGTGACAACCTTAACACCTGCTTAGTTTTAATGGGTCAAAATGGCAAACAAACTATACTTGCTTGCCTCACCAGAGGTGAGTACACTATCCGCCACAGCTAAAGATTCCACTTATGGCAGTGTCTTTGTACTTCAAGCCTGGGTACACTTCTAGAATGGTAAATCGAAAGGGGCTTTCGGAAAATAAACGCTTCGCGTTTCATGATTAAAATCCGTATCACTGCTGATCCGCAAACGAAACACTTTACATCCTGAAGCCACTATGCTATAGCTCTAAGCACAAAAAATCCCCCTATCAACCACTGGCAAATAGGGGGATCTAAGACACCTCAACAAGTAGGCTTGCTGATCAGCTTTACCTGATCAAGTCATACCATTTAGAATTGGTAGTTGGCGGTTAGGAGCAGGTTTCGAGGTGCTCCGGGGCCCAACCGGGAAGGGTTCAAACCACCCAACCAGTAAGTTTCGTCGAATAGGTTATTCACCTTCAACGTCAGCTGCATATTTGCAGCACTTGGCTTGTAGTACACAGCAGCTTCAAATACGGTATAAGAAGGCAGCAGTACTCTATCCGTAGAATAAGTAGGATTGTACCAAGTGAACCGTTCGTCTACGTACTGAGCGCCAAGGCCAAAACCAATTCCCTTTAAGGGGCTCTTAGTACTGAAATCGTAACGGCCCCAGAAATTAGCATTGTGCTGGGGGGCTCCTCCGAGTCTTTCTCCGATGAAAGACTCAATGGCGTCTTCCACAATTTCTGCGTTGTTAAAGCCATAAGAAAAGACAAGTTGGAGGTCGGGTGTCACATAGCCAGATACATCCATTTCAAAGCCTGTGCTGCGTTGCTCACCGCGGGTGGTCAGGTTGTCCAGATCGTAGGTATCGCCCAGTAGGATGTTTTTCTGGATGATGTCAAAAATGGCCAGGTTCGCAAACACCTTTCCGTTCATGAATTCGGCCTTTACACCTACTTCTTTCAGGCTGCTTTCAAGCGGATCGAACCTGGCTGGTGACGCCGCCCAGAAGAATCCTTCTGCGGTCGGTGATAAAGAGACCGTATTGGTGTGAGGTTGGAAACCTTCCAGGTACGTAGCGTAAGCACTAATGTTGTTGGTAACCTCGTAGGTTAGGCCCAGCCTAGGCACAAATGCACTGGTTTCAAATTCCTGTTCATCCTTTTCGTAGTTGAAAATATCGGTGAACGACTCGTACCGCAAGTTGATCAAGGCGGAGAGTTTACCAATTTTGAATTGGTTCTGAAGGTAAATGCCACTAGAGGTGTTCAGGTTTGCGGGAATGGAGAGGGTAGCCAGGTTGTAATCATCCGTGTTCCGGGCACCGTTGAAGGGGTTCTCCAGGTCTAGGAAGGCGGCGGAGGGGAGCG
>CAYPIM010000151.1:0-15056 GCA_964410795.1 uncultured Lewinella sp.
CGGACCACCAAATTTAAGTCAGTTGTCAGTTGTCAGTTGTCAGTTGTCAGTTGTCGGTTGTCGGTTGTCGGTTGTCGGTTGTCGGTTGTCGGTTAATCTTGGCTATGCTACGTAAAAGACCAAATTACGACAATACCCTTTTCTCTTTTTAGTAATTATGCTCCCCTTAGTCGACAAGTACAAGGAGGGCGACGGAGCGCAGGATGCAAGGCTGGTTTCAAAAACCTTTCATTGCATCCTGCGCGCCGTCGCCCTCCTATTTTACGAGAATCGCTGTTTTGCTACTCCTTAACAATCCTCACCTTAGGCTCATCAGTACCGTTGGGCAAGTCATTCTTCAGTCGTTCAGCAGTGAAGGGAGAGGGGCCATAAGCGGTCCACCCACCATCTACCAGCAGTGTCTGGCCGGTAATGTGTCGGGCCTGCGGGCTAAGCATAAAAGCTACCGTGTGTGCAATATCTTCTGGCTTGCCTACCCGTCCGTTAGGATTAAGCTTGGCCCAAATACCGGCGTAATCGGGCTCTTCTTCCTTCGTCCGTTCAGTGAGTGTAGCCCCAGGAGATACGCAATTGATGCTGATGTCCAACGGACCAAGCGGGAGTACCAACTGTTTGGCTAACATACTGATGCCAGCCTTAGACATACCGTAGGCCGCCAGATTTTTATACGCTCGTGCACCTACGTTGGAGCCGATAAGTACAATGTTGCCACCACCGCCCTGTTCCTTCATCAACTTAGCAGCGGTTTGGGCTAAGAAGAAGGTACCACGGAGGTTAAGATCAACAACTTTTTGGAAGCTCTCCGGGCTAAACTCGAAGAAATCACCAAATTCGGTCAGGCCGGCGTTAGCGACGATCATGTCCAGTTTGCTGTCCTTAATTTCTGCGGCAAAATGCACCATTTCTTTAATGAAAGCAGGATTGCCAGCATCTCCAGCAAAAGCAAACGCTTTTGCATCACAGTATTCGCAACTCTTATTAATCTTTTCTGCAGCAACTTCTGCGGCCTCGGCATCAATATCGTTGACAACAACGTTGGCTCCTTCGTGTAAAAGATGCTTTGCAATAGCAAAGCCAATGCCGTTAGCGGCCCCCGTCACAATAGCGGTTTTTCCGATAAATGGTTGATAGTTCATGTTGGTTTTCTTGGTAGGGGGAATAAAATATGTAGGCCCATATTGGACGAATAGTACTCAGGCCGGTCACTTAGTTTCATTGAAACAAGGCGGTGGCATCCTAATGGTTTAGAGGCCAATATGGTTCTGCTTTCAGGCGCCCAACTTGTCCTGATACGTCAATTCTTGTTTTTACCCCAACGTACCTGATTCAAACTTATTAAAAGATCTTACCGATAAGATGACACAACTATTTGACCGCTGAACAATGTACCTGCTTGACTATTTGACTACATGAATGTTTGACTACTTGACTATGTGACTATATTTGCCGTCCAATAAACAATCTACCCCATGGGACGTGCATTTGAATACCGCAAAGCAGCAAAAATGAAACGCTGGGCCGGCATGGCCAAGGCCTTTACCAAAGTTGGTCGTGAAATCAACATTGCGATCAAGGAAGGTGGACCAGACCCAGACTACAACCCCCGGCTTCGCCTGGCGATGAATAACGCTAAGGCCGTAAATATGCCTAAGGCTAATATCGATGCAGCCATCAAACGTGCAACCGACAAAGACACCTCTGCTTATGAAGAGGTTACCTTTGAAGGCTACGGCCCTCACGGCATTGCTGTTTTTGTAGAAGCAACCTCAGACAACAACAACCGAACCGTAGCCAGTATCCGACATGCTTTTAGCAAGTACGGTGGCAGCCTGGGAACGAATGGCTCGGTCGATTATATGTTTGTCCGCAAGGGCCAGTTCATCGTCAAGGAAGAAAACTTTGACGGCGATCTGGAAGAACTTGAATTCGAACTGATTGATTTTGGCCTGGACAGCATCGAAAAAGAGGAGGATGAAATCAATCTTTACACCGCTTTCGAAGACTTCGCAACCCTGCGCGACGAGCTTGAAAAGCGTAAAATGGAAGTTGCAAAAGCAGAACTCATTCGCATCCCTACCCACACTAAAAAACTTACGGACTCGGAAGTCGAAGACGTACTCGTTTTAATCGAAAAACTGGAAGAAGATGATGATGTAGCCAATGTTTTCCATACTATGGATGACAGCGAATAGAACTTTATGGGTAGCAATGACTACCAGACTAAAAGACTACGAGACTACAACTTATGCTTCCCCACATAAAATCATACCTCGACGAGCAACTTACCTCGGACGGCTTCCCCTACGCACTTTTCTCCCCGGGGCGAATCAACGTCATTGGCGAGCACACCGATTACACCGGCGGCCTGGTAATGCCGGCGGCCATTGACAAGGGAATCGAGTTTCATGCAAGATTGACAGAAGGCTCCTCTTTGCAACTCCATGCCGTCGATTTAGACGAACGTTTCGAGCTTCCTCTACCCGTTACGCAAGACAAAACAGGCGTATTGTGGGTAGACTATTTGGCGGGCATCGCCCATGAATTTCAATTGCTCGGCATTAAGGTTCCGGGATTAGAAATAGTCTTCGGGGGTAACGTACCTCGTGGTTCGGGCATGAGTAGTTCTGCAGCTTTAGAAGGAGGAATGGCTTTCTTGCTTAACGAAGTAACCGGAGCAGGAATCAGTCGTCCAGATTTAGCCGTGCTTTGTCGTCGCAGCAGCAACAATTACATCGGTGTGCCGACCGGAATTATGGACCAGTTTGCCAGTCTTAATGGAGCGGCAGATGGTCCAATTAAACTCAACTGCGACACACTCGAGTACGAGCCAGTTCTAGCGAATACCCCCGGGTATTCATGGTTACTGATTAACTCAATGGTAACCCATGAACTTGGAAGTAGTGAATACCCAGTAAGGGTAAGAGAATGCGCTGAGGCACTGGCTGCCATAAAGAAAAAACACCCTGAAGTTCCTTGTCTGAGCCTAGCAACTTCCGACCAACTCCTGACGGTCAGGCATGAGCTGAACGAGACTGTTTTTCGGCGTGCAGATTACGTAATTTCTGAAAACCAAAGAGTCCACCTTATGGAAATCGCACTCGCCAGCGGCAACACCGATGCAGCCGGAAAGCTTTTGAATGCAACGCATAAGGGCCTCCGGGACGATTTCCAGGTGAGTTGTGTTGAAGTCGACTTTTTACAACAAGAAGCGACCCTGCGGTTTCCCGACATCGTAACTGGCTCCCGGATAATGGGCGGTGGCTTTGGCGGTTGCACCATCAACATGGTAAAGACTGACGGAATACCTACGCTTAAGAATCACCTTTTATCTGCGTATTTTGACGAGCACGGCAAACGGCCTGAATTCTACGAAGTCAACATCGGCCCTGGCACCCGTACTATTTAATCGAATGCCATTTACCAGATTCCAGCTGTTCTTTAAGTGCTTCGTTCATTAATTCCATCCCGCCTTTGTACATCGGTTTCACCGCTGACTCCCAGCCCATGTTTACAAGCAAGCCACGCATCTCTGTGGTATTAACGAAAAGCGTTTTATCAGCTTCCAGGGCTGTTAACTCAAAGCGCTGGATGTAGGTCCCAGTGAGAAAATTACGATTCTTCCAGGCCAGTAATTTCCCAGATTTGTAGTGGGTGATAGTAGGTCTGAAACTGCTAGATTTATTGAGCACAACAGCTTCTGAGA
Organism: uncultured Lewinella sp.; assembly: GCA_964410795.1. Lineage (GTDB taxonomy): Bacteria > Bacteroidota > Bacteroidia > Chitinophagales > Saprospiraceae > Neolewinella. The sequence continues at coordinate 3,704 of CAYPIM010000151.1, forward strand.
GTAGATTTTCGGGATCATTTTCTTCCATCCGCTGATCCAACGCGGGGTAATTCGGGCGGACAACGACCTTCACTTTCTCTCCTGCAAGTGCAACCCCCTCGACATCACAAATGAAAGGGTTCCACATTTTCCATACCGGAAAATCCACCAGTGTTAGCCAGACATCATCAGGCGTTGCGTTGATCGTAATTTTGGTTGTAACGGAAGGCATAAAAAAAATTTAGGGCGCAGACGCAGGATGCAAAGATCGTTTTCGGAGCACGGGTCCTTACCAATTTGGAAATGGTTGCAATTGCATTATTCTCTACCTAATTGCCAAAGAAACTAAAACATTACCCCCAAAACCGAACTTTTTCGCCTTACTTCTATTAAACTAGCAAAGCACACTCCAAAATTAGTTTTACTTTCACGCCAGATTTTCTGCTTAACCTTAAGAACTATGGCCATTCAGGTACGCATTCTTCCCGCTCCGGAACTCTTCCTTCGTGACCCGCAGGATACTGATCTCGGGAGGAGGATTCTTTCCACCTCCATAAGACTAATGGATGAGTTAGGGCTCGAAGCGTTCACCTTTAAAAAGCTTGCAGCGGAACTCAGCTCAGCTGAGGCCAGTGTTTACCGGTACTTCAGCAATAAGCACCAGCTATTGCTTTACCTCGTCAGTTGGTATTGGGACTGGGTCCATCATCTTGTCAATCAGGCCATAGCCGGTAAAACCGAACCAAATGAGCGGTTAAGATCTGCCATTGGCGCGCTTACCCGCCCGTTTATTGACAACCCGGGAGTTCCCTATATCGACGAGCGAAAACTGCACCAACTTGTCATCAATGAAGGCTCTAAAGCCTACCACACCAAGAGCGTAGACCAGGAAAACAACAAAGGGCTCTTCCACGGCTACAAAAGTCTGAGCGATGAGATAAGCACTTTGCTTTTGCAAATCAATCCTTCTTTCCCCTACCCTCGCACGCTGGCAACTTCACTTTTTGAGATGGCGCACAACCACCCTTATTTCGCGGAACATTTGCCGCGACTGACGGATTTAAAAACAGGAAAGAACCTCAGTTCCAGACTCGAAGAAATGCTTTGGGTCTGGACGTCTACGCTCTTAAAAATGCCGAAGGCATAAATTTCTAAAAGAAAACTGAACCTTCTTTTCAGAAAGCTGTATTAACAACGTTAATAGCAATGCTATCGCAATTAAGTCCATAGCAGTTATATTTCAAAGTAAACTCCATGTCAACAAATTCGAACTCGTTTTTTTCTAACTGGAAAAACGACATCCCCGCGAGTATTGTCGTGTTTTTCGTTGCCCTTCCCCTTTGTTTGGGTATTGCACTTGCCAGTGACGCACCGCTGTTTGCGGGTCTTATCGCTGGTATTGTGGGCGGTATCTTAGTTGGAGGCCTTAGTGGCTCTGCTATTGGCGTTAGTGGTCCTGCAGCAGGCTTGGCTGCCATCGTCCTTACTGCCATCGGTAGCCTTGGTTACGAAGCCTTTTTGCTTGCCGTAGTAATTGGCGGCATCTTACAGGTGGTATTCGGCGTGCTAAAAGCTGGTGTTATCGGCTACTATTTTCCTTCTTCCGTGATCAAGGGAATGCTCACCGGTATCGGTATCATCATTATCCTGAAGCAAATTCCTCACTTTTTTGGTTGGGACAAAGACCCCGAAGGGGACTTTTCCTTTTGGCAAATGGACGGAGAGAATACATTCTCTGAGCTGGCAAATGTTTTCGAAAACGTAAGCCCGGGTGCAACGCTTATTGCTTTCATCAGTCTCGGCATTTTACTTCTTTGGAGCCAGGTGCTGGCCAATAAGGGAAGTTTCTTCAAAATTGTACAAGGCCCATTAGTGGCAGTTGCTATAGGTATACTTTTCTACAATCTGATGATCGGTAACGAAACCTTTGCGATTTCAAAGGAGCACCTTGTAGCCGTTCCTGTACCTACCGATTTCGACTCTTTCCTCGGTCAGTTCAGCCTACCGGACTTTACGGCCATTACCAACCCCGCAGTATGGGTTACGGGCTTCACCATCGCTTTGGTGGCGAGTCTTGAAACCCTGCTCTGTGTCGAAGCAACCGATAAGCTAGACCCGGAAAGACGCGTCACTCCCACCAACCGGGAGCTTCTTGCTCAAGGCTTTGGCAACATCGCCTCCGGTATGATCGGTGGTATTCCCGTCACTCAAGTAATTGTGCGCAGTTCTGCCAACATCCAATCTGGTGGCCGAACCAAGGCTTCTGCCATCATTCACGGCTTTTTACTGCTCATTTCGGTGATCCTGATTCCTGGCCTTCTGAACATGATTCCGCTTTCCGTACTTGCGGCCGTCCTGCTCATCGTTGGTTTTAAGTTGGCAAAGCCATCTACTTTCGCGGCTATTTACCGCCAGGGTTGGAAGCAGTTTGTTCCTTTCATCGTCACGGTTCTCGGTATCATCTTTACTAATCTTTTAGCGGGGATTGCGCTTGGTCTGGCGGTCGGCATCGTAATCATCCTTTACAAAAGCTACCAAAACTCCCACTTCCTGCACATTCAGGACGAAGAATCCGGCGGTCGTCATAACATAAAAATGACACTGGCCGAGGAAGTAACCTTCTTCAACAAAGGAGCCATCCTGAAGGAATTGGATCAACTCCCCGAAGGTTCGCACCTTGAACTGGATGTAACAAAAACACGTTACCTCGATTACGACATCGTTGAAATCCTGGAAGATTACGTAACCAAAGCCAAAGACCGGAACATCAACATCCGTCTGATTTCCCAAAAAGGTATCGTTGAAAATCCTGAAAGCTATCTGGAGTTTTTCAACCTTGCACCAACCACTGGCCATTAATTCGAATGACCAGTTCACCATCCTTATAAAACCGGTTCTCCGGACATGTAAACAACATAAAGACCTACGATATGGTAGCGCAAACCAAAGAATCTCAATCGGCACTTACACCACAAACTGCACTTGAAGCACTAACGGAGGGCAACAAGCGTTTCCTCAGTCAAAGCCCCGCTGAGCGTAGTGTTATCGAACAAGTTAGAGCAACGGCTACCGGCCAGTACCCCTTTGCGTGCGTACTTAGTTGTATCGATTCACGCGTGCCGGTAGAAATGGTATTCGACCAGGGCGTTGGCGACCTGTTCAGTGCTCGAATTGCTGGGAACTTCGTCAATGACGACATCCTGGGCAGCATGGAATTTGCCTGCAAGCTGGCGGGCTCTAAGGTTATCATGGTGCTTGGGCACACTTCCTGCGGCGGCGTGAAAGGGGCATGTGACAACGCTGAACTAGGCCTCCTTACCCAGATGCTCGGCAAGATCAAGCCTGCAGTAGATGCAGTAGCAACGGCGCCCGGCACTGACCGCAGTTCTAAGAACACAGAATTTGTTAATCGTGTAGCTGCAGAAAACGTCCGTATGAACGTTAAGGCAATTCCACAGCGCAGCGCGGTCCTCAAAGAATTGGTTGACAGCGGTGAGCTGATCGTTGTCGGAGCTATGTACAATGTCGCTTCCGGAGAAGTTACTATGGTTGACTAAACCAGAAGACACATAATAGCAAAGAGGAACTAAAGTTCATCCCTCTGCGCTACAACCTCCTTTGCACCTGCTGCCGAGCCCTAAAATACCAAGTTGTTGGTGATTTAGGGCGCTGCACGCAGGTGCAAAGTAAGTTTTATAAGAGACTGTTCAATCTAGGCGTTTATAACCGTTGGCTTCTCGCACTCGGAGCGTGCTCGGTCCGCTCGCGCTCAGAGAGCGCCTCGACCGGGCAGTCACGACAAGATTTTACGCACTGCGATAGCGAACTAAACAGTTTCAATCATACTCTTCAGGTCCGCAGGAGAGTAATGTACGTTTTTAAGCACCTTACGATCATCCGTTCGGTAAACCAAAAACACATCTCCGCTGGCTTCAATGGTACCCGTCTGTCCTTGCTCTTTATAGTGCGCAACGGTTTCTTCGGCTTCCTGCATCGTAGCGCAGGTTTTGCTCATATTAGAGCGGTGAACTTCTTCAAAGAGTCCACGAAACTTCCCCCCCAGACCAAATTCAAGAATTGCTCCGCTTAGTACGTATTGAATATCGGCAAAAGCATCTGCAGCTTCCACCAGGTCATTGGCAGCGATTGCCTCTTCCAATTCCTTTAATTCTTCCCGCAACAAATTGATCCGCAACCGACAACGGTCCGCATCAGGAATCTGCGGTGTTTCAAGTACCGGCAGGTGAAAAGTACGGTGAAATTCGGCTACATCTTCGAGGGCACGGGGACTGGTCATATTATCATTTGTTTTTATGCGCGCAAGGTACGTTTTTAACCTGGAGCGATTAGCCTCCAGCAAGAGGAAGCTCCTCGCGGGAGGCTAATCATTCCGGTCTCTTTGCCGGAGGTAAATCGCTACAGGCTAAAAGGCCCGTTTTCCGCCCACCCAGGTTTCCAATACTTCGGTAGACATTATTTCCTCGTCGTCACAACTAAGCAAATTCCTGGACAGTACCACAAAATCTCCGTTCAGCCCAGGGGTAAGGCGCCCGAGTTGATCTTCCTGGAAAGCACCGAAAGCCGCACCACCAGTATAGCTGTGGAGGCCTTCTTCGCGGGTCATAGATTGCTCGGGGAAGAAGGTCGCTTTCCCATCCGCACGTTTCCGGGTAACGGTAGCATAGAAACTCTCGATAGGATCTACATCTTCCACCGGAGCATCGGTTCCGTTGACGATCACCGCTCCGGCATCGAGGAGAGAACGCCAAGGGTAAGCGCCGGTACGCGCCCGTTCGGTACCTAGACGGTTTTCGGCGAAGAGTGCGTCTGAAGTGCAGTGAATACCCTGCATGGCAGCAATTACTCCCAATTCTCCAAAGCGCGGAATATCTTCTACCGCCAAGTGTTGGCTGTGCTCAATCCGCCAGCGACGGTCATCATCTTTACTCACGTATTTTGCCATTATGTTCAGGGTTTCCTGGTTGGCCTTATCGCCGATAGCGTGGACACAGAGCTGCATTTTATGCTTATCAGCCAGCTGGGCGATGCTGTCAACCGTAGCTACCAGGGTCGTGTTCTGCCCCACAAAGCCGGGATTGTCAAAGTAAGGCTCGATTAGCCAGGCACCGTAGGAGCCCAAAGCACCATCAAGTTCCGTTTTAATGGCCGCGCACGTAAACCGGTTTCCATAATGCGGAAGGCCATATTCTGGGATTTTTGCCGCCATTTCATCGTGGCCGTGGCGGAGCATGGTCCAAAGGTTAAGCCGCAAGCTATCAGCTTCATCCAATTCTTTATACCAAGTCACCTCCCGGAACTTCGTTCCGGCATCCTGAAAAGTGGTAACGCCCTTGCGCAGGCACTCGTCCTGTGCCTCCCGGATACCCGCGAGCCATTCCTCCTTGCGGGATTCGGGCGTCATGGTCTGGATCCAGTTTTGGTACGCATCCGTGATCAGGTCCATAGCACGCTCTTCGAAAACGCCCGTAGGGTCGCCTTCCGCATCACGAAGTACGCGCCCTCCGCGTGGATCAGGTGTTTCCCGGCTTACTCCTGCAATCTCCATAGCCTTTGCATTGGCGAAAAGACCGTGCCCACTGGCGTGCCGAAGGACGACTGGGTGATCTTTCGTCATCCGGCTCAGTTCGTCGTGTACAGGGTAGCCGCCAACGGAATGATCGTGGGGCTTGTCCCATTTTTCCTGGTGCCATCCGCGGCCGCTGATCCAATCGCCTTCAGGCGTAGTCTCGGCCCGCTCGGCTACCATGGAGACGATCTCGTCCCAGTTTTTGGAGCGGAGAAAATTGAGGTTCCGCAGGGAGCTGCCAAGCCCGCTGAAGTGCGCGTGGCCCTCTACAAAACCAGGCATCACAAAGTTACCTTCAGCGTTGAGGCGCTCGGTGTCCGCATCGATCATATTAGACCAGGCAGAAGTATCATTCCCGACCTCCATCACGCGCCCCCCTTGACCAATCACCATCGCCGTAGCGCAGTAATCATCACCGGCAGGATTCGCAACACCCGGGCAGCCCTGGCCGGTCCATATTTTTGCGTTGTAAACCAGAAGGTCGGCCTGGTTGCCTGTTTCGGGCGAGTCCGTTTCGCAAGTAAAAAAGAGAAGAGTTAAGAATAATAGAAGTATGTATCTCATTTGGTTGGTTTCAACTCGGCTGACGAATGTTTTTTTAACGCTCTATTGGAAGTTCAGCATCCAATGTATTTAATCTAGTAATTCCTTTAAGTCCTCCGGCGAAATAACCTGTACTGGCCGGTTAATGGATTCCTCAAGAGAAATGAAGGTCTCCGTACGTTGGATGCCCTCATAGGCCTGAATACGTGCCAGCGTATCCCGCAGATGATCAGTATCCCGGCAAACCACCTTTAGAAAAATGCTGTAATTGCCCGTCAGGTAGTGCGCAGATACGATTTCCGGAATATTCGTCAAGTAATCGGTCGCATTTCCGTATTGTCCGCTGCTCTTCAGGAATACACCAAGGAAAGCGGTGATGTCATAACCGATCCTCGTCGGGTCTACCTTAAGTGAAGTCCCTTTCACGACCCCTGCGGCGATGAGCTTATTCATCCGTACATGGATGGTCCCTCCGGAGACAAACAGCTTAGCCCCCATTTCCGTGTAGGGGCGCTTAGCGTTCTCCATTAGCAAGGCGAGAATCTTGCGGTCCAGGTCATCCAGCTCATAGGTTTTCTTCATCTTTTTTGGCTTTATGACGGGAAAGATAACGAACCCGTTTAACAACCCAAGTAGATCCCAAGCGGAAATCAATCAACTGCCCCAAACTCTAGCTCATTCCCCCGTTCTCCTTCGGCGACGATCACTTGGCTGCCCGACGGCATTCCTTGTAGCAGGAGTGCTTCCACCTCGTCGTCGTAGCCTGTTTTCCTTTCCGGAGTTTCCATCCAAAGTACGAAAATCACCTTAGTTTCATCTTCGCAGCGACGGTGGGCTTCGGACCAGAACCAGTAGTTCGAGTTGGTATTTGGCTTGCCCCGAAAGTCATACCACCACAACTGAAACCTTCGCCACCAGTGTCGTTTTAGATAGGTGTCAACGATGCGGATCAGCCGCTGGCTGTCCTGAAACTTTGTTACAATATTTTCGGCCAGCAAAGCAGGCGTTTTGCGTACAGCCCGGTATTCTTTTCCGTTCCGATCACTGATGCGTGGGCGGTAGTTTTTCACTTCAATGAGCCATAGCTTGCCATCGGGAGAAAGTGTGATAAAGTCTACTCCTTTTAGTCCATGCCCGCTCAACGACTGGTACGCCGCAGTATCGTCGTACTTCCGAACGATCCAGTCGTCAGGAAAATTAAACAGCAGGTCGGATTCAGAAAAGATCAACTTATTTCTTTTTCTTCTTCCGTTTCAGTGTCTCTTCTACTTCTTCCATCAGGGCGTTCAGATCCATATTATCAATGCGATTGAATTCCTTCGTTTGGCGGTAAACCGCACGGTCTATTTCCACGACTTTAATTTCGGTCCCGGTGTAGTTTTCTACGGCGCGGAGTTTATCGTACTCTTCGGGCGCACAAAATGTATAGGCAATGCCTTTATTAGCGCCGCGGCCAGTACGGCCTACGCGGTGAACGTAGTTGTCCGCCTGGTCTGGCAAGTCATAGTTGATGACGTGGGTAACGTCGGGGATATCGATGCCCCGGGCGCTAACGTCGGTCGCAATCATGAGACGTTTTTCGTTGTTGCGGAAAGCTTCCAGCGCGGCGTTGCGGTCTTCCTGGCTCATTTCGCCGTGCAGCACCAGGCTACTGATGCTGGCCCGGTTCATGGCTTTAGCGACTCTTTCGGCGCGGACGCGGGTGCGAACAAAGCTTAAAATCTTAGCCTCGGGATGCTCCTTATAGAACCGTTCGAGAAAGAAACGCTTGTCGTCCATATCTATAAACACGACCGAGTGTTCGACATTTTTAGAGATTGGGTCCTTCGGACTAATTTGGATCCGGATGGGCTTTTTTACCAGGGTGTAGGCCAGCTTCTTGATCTGCGCATTGATGGTCGCGGAGAAAAACAAGGTCTGCCGCCGCATTTTGAGATGACCAAGAATGCCCCGGATATCCTCGATAAAACCCAGGTCGAGCATCAGGTCCGCCTCGTCGAGCACCAGGATGTTTACCCGTTCCAGGCGAAGCGCCTTTTGGTTCAGCAGGTCGAACATCCGGCCGGGGGTAGCAATGAGGATGTCTACGCCATCCTGCAGCTTTTTAATTTGTGGGTCTTGCTCTACCCCACCCGTTAGCGCAAAAACATTGACGCGGGTGCCTTTTGCTAAGCTGGAGAACACATCATCGAGCTGCATGGCCAGCTCGCGGGTGGGTACCATGATGAGACACTTGATGCCGTCTTTACGCCGCGCATTCTCCTTCCCGGTGTGGATGATCTGTAGCACGGGGATAGCAAAGGCTGCGGTTTTACCGGTACCGGTTTGTGCGATGCCCATTACATCTTCTCCCTTAAGGATGTTGGGGATGGCTTTGTACTGGATGTCCGTTGGGCGTTTCCAGCCAAGCTTGCCGATGCTGCGCTTGATTTCGGGGGCGAGGGGGTAGTCAATAAATTTCACAGGGCAAAGGTACGGTGCGGGGGGTTGGGTGGAGAAGGCTTGAAAATAGCAGACAGTCTTAACAGGGACCTCCTCCTCGAGTGTGCTGCAGCCCGCCCAACATCTTCTATTTCCGCCCTCTATCCTCTAGTCTCAAAATGGCAACCTTAGCAGGGTCTGTTAAATAAACGTCAGATTTGATGTAAGCCAATTTCACAGCTAAGATTTCCTCTATAAGCCTTTCTGGCTTCTTGAAAGTTGCCTTGTTGAGCCCTTCAATGATCTGCCCTTCCAACAACGACCGCTGCTCGACCAACTCACTATCCAAATAAAGTCTACCTGGCAAAAGATCTCCCTCGTATACTTCCCAACTAACATTTTGCACAAAAAAGACTTCAAAGGTCTGCCCGACCACATTCCTACAAACCAGCGTAACGGAACCACCGTCCATCCATGCGCCAACGTCCTCAATGGTTATTGCAGAAGAAAAGTCAATCATTGGTTCTTTAATTGAAGTTTAGTTGTTGAAGCTTCCGCCAGGGAGACCATGCGTAAAACCTCCCCTTGCACCTGCGCCCGCGCCAAAAAGCTATAAAGCCTCCAACAACTCTCGCTTGAGCTCGATTGCATTGATGATTTCCGGTAGCCTTGCCCGGGTATGCTCGTAGCCAACATCGTGCATCTCCTGCAGCTTGGTGAAGTTGAAGATGTTGCAATCGTTAAGCAGGGAGGGCTCTATCATGATGTCGCACAGGTCTATGCCGGGAACGGTGTTGCTCATGATGGAGAGCTCAAAGGTGCGCCAGACGACGCTGATGACGGTACTGATGTCCGCCGGCGGCAGGAGGCCGTAGGGCATGAGGTTACTGCCGATGATGAAGTCAGTATCGTGCAAAAGCGGTTCCACCGGCATGTTCCGGATTACGCCACCATCGACGTATTTATAGCCACTAATTTCCACCGGCTTGAAGACGAAGGGAATAGAACAACTCGCCGCCAGAATATCGTGCAGCGGCCCGGAGTTATGCAATTCGTGTTGTGCAGTGGTGAGGTTCGTGATGCCAATATGAAGTGGGTGCTTCAAGCCATCGAAAGAGTTTTCCGGAATTATGAGGGCCAGCCTTTCCTTCAGGTAGTCAAGCGTTGTGAGGCCCGTGAGCGGTATACCAAACTTGATCACCCGCAGCATGGAGGATTCGAGCACGAACTTCAGCATATCGTCGGGCGTCATCCCTGCCGAGTAGAGGGTCGCTACGATCGCTCCGGAGCTTACCCCCACCAGCCGGCTGGGCACTACCCCACCCTCCAGCAAGGCCTTCAGCACACCAATATGAGCGGTGCCGCGGGCTCCGCCGCCGGAGAGGGTTAAGCCGATGGTGATTCTCGATTCTTGGTTCTTGATTCTCGATTATTGATTTGGTGAACGACAAGTCAAAGGTAGCGTTCTAAAAGCTGAGCGCTAAACACTAAACTAAAACTCCAACTCTCCGCCAACCTCTTCATTCCAAGGCAAGCCGTGCTCCGCCAGCTTTTCCAGGAAAGGATCGGGGTTAAATTGTTCAACGTTGAAGACGCCAGCTCCTTTCCATTCACCGGTAAGGAGCATCATGGCTCCGGTCATAGCCGGCACGCCGGTAGTATAGCTAACGCCTTGCGCCCGTGTTTCTTTGTAAGCGTGGGCGTGGTGGCAATTGTTCCAGATGTAATACGTCTGGGGCTTGCCGTCTTTAACGCCACGGATGCGGCAACCGATGCTGGTCTGGCCAACGTAGTTCTCCCCAAGGCCACCGGGGTCGGGCAATACCGTTTTGAGGAATTCCAGCGGGATAATCTCCACCCCTTTGTGCATCACAGGTTCGATGCCTGCCATACCTATATTCTGGATCACGCGCAGGTGGGTGAGGTACTCGTCGCCAAAGGTCATCCAAAAACGGGCCCGCTTGATGGTTGGAAAATGCTTCACCAGACTTTCGAGTTCTTCGTGGTAAAGCACGTAACTGGCTTTCGGGCCGACGTCCGGATAATTCAGATCCTTTCGGATGCTGAAGGGCGGAATTTCAATCCATTCTCCGTTCTCCCAATACTTACCGTTCTGGGTAATTTCACGGATGTTGATCTCGGGGTTAAAGTTGGTAGCAAAAGCTTTGCCGTGGTCTCCAGCGTTGGCGTCTACGATGTCCAGGTAGTGCATCTCATCGAAGATGTGCTTCGCGGCGTAGGCGGTAAAGATGCTCGTTACACCGGGGTCAAAACCACAACCGAGAATAGCCGTTAGCCCGGCCCGCTTAAAGCGATCGTGGTAAGCCCACTGGTGGCTGTACTCAAATTTGGCTTCTTCCTTCGGCTCGTAGTTGGCAGTATCAAGATAATGGACACCGGCCGCAAGGCAGGCCTCCATGATGGTAAGGTCCTGGTACGGCAGCGCAACGTGAATCACCATCACCGGCTTGTATTCCTTAAGCAGGTTCGTCAGTGCGGGAATGTCTTCCGCATCAACGGCTGCGGTGGTGATTTTGTCGTAGCCAAGGTCTTCTTCAATGTCCGCTTTGATTTCCAGGCACCGGGCAACCGTACGGCTGGCAATCATAAACTCGCTAAAAACCTCCGGGTGCTCAGCACATTTATACGCGACAACCCGACCAACGCCTCCGGCGCCTATGATCATTACTTTCATGAGTAGAAGTTAGAGGGTTAGAAGTTAGGGAACTAGTGTTGCTTCAATTTTGGTTTTAGCACTATGGCGACTTATACAAAGTTGCTCCCCTCTCCCCCGGAGAGGGGCTGGGGGTGAGGTTACGAGCG